>NZ_JFWP02000004.1:0-545261 GCF_000588715.1 Acinetobacter sp. 1000160
TAAGCTACTAATGATTTTAAACTGAAGAGTTTGATCATGGCTCAGATTGAACGCTGGCGGCAGGCTTAACACATGCAAGTCGAGCGGGGAAGGTTGCTTCGGTAACTGACCCAGCGGCGGACGGGTGAGTAATGCTTAGGAATCTGCCATTTAGTGGGGGACAACATTCCGAAAGGAATGCTAATACCGCATACGTCCTACGGGAGAAAGCAGGGGATCTTCGGACCTTGCGCTAAATGATGAGCCTAAGTCGGATTAGCTAGTTGGTGGGGTAAAGGCCTACCAAGGCGACGATCTGTAGCGGGTCTGAGAGGATGATCCGCCACACTGGGACTGAGACACGGCCCAGACTCCTACGGGAGGCAGCAGTGGGGAATATTGGACAATGGGCGCAAGCCTGATCCAGCCATGCCGCGTGTGTGAAGAAGGCCTTTTGGTTGTAAAGCACTTTAAGCGAGGAGGAGGCTCTCTTAGTTAATACCTAAGATGAGTGGACGTTACTCGCAGAATAAGCACCGGCTAACTCTGTGCCAGCAGCCGCGGTAATACAGAGGGTGCGAGCGTTAATCGGATTTACTGGGCGTAAAGCGTGCGTAGGCGGCTTTTTAAGTCGGATGTGAAATCCCCGAGCTTAACTTGGGAATTGCATTCGATACTGGGAAGCTAGAGTATGGGAGAGGATGGTAGAATTCCAGGTGTAGCGGTGAAATGCGTAGAGATCTGGAGGAATACCGATGGCGAAGGCAGCCATCTGGCCTAATACTGACGCTGAGGTACGAAAGCATGGGGAGCAAACAGGATTAGATACCCTGGTAGTCCATGCCGTAAACGATGTCTACTAGCCGTTGGGGCCTTTGAGGCTTTAGTGGCGCAGCTAACGCGATAAGTAGACCGCCTGGGGAGTACGGTCGCAAGACTAAAACTCAAATGAATTGACGGGGGCCCGCACAAGCGGTGGAGCATGTGGTTTAATTCGATGCAACGCGAAGAACCTTACCTGGCCTTGACATACTAGAAACTTTCCAGAGATGGATTGGTGCCTTCGGGAATCTAGATACAGGTGCTGCATGGCTGTCGTCAGCTCGTGTCGTGAGATGTTGGGTTAAGTCCCGCAACGAGCGCAACCCTTTTCCTTACTTGCCAGCATTTCGGATGGGAACTTTAAGGATACTGCCAGTGACAAACTGGAGGAAGGCGGGGACGACGTCAAGTCATCATGGCCCTTACGGCCAGGGCTACACACGTGCTACAATGGTCGGTACAAAGGGTTGCTACCTAGCGATAGGATGCTAATCTCAAAAAGCCGATCGTAGTCCGGATTGGAGTCTGCAACTCGACTCCATGAAGTCGGAATCGCTAGTAATCGCGGATCAGAATGCCGCGGTGAATACGTTCCCGGGCCTTGTACACACCGCCCGTCACACCATGGGAGTTTGTTGCACCAGAAGTAGCTAGCCTAACTGCAAAGAGGGCGGTTACCACGGTGTGGCCGATGACTGGGGTGAAGTCGTAACAAGGTAGCCGTAGGGGAACCTGCGGCTGGATCACCTCCTTAACGAAAGATTGGTGACCGGTAAGAATCCACAACAAGTTGTTCTTCGAAGATGTATCTGAGGGTCTGTAGCTCAGTTGGTTAGAGCACACGCTTGATAAGCGTGGGGTCACAAGTTCAAGTCTTGTCAGACCCACCAAATCTGATAGCTGAAGCTGAGATTGAGATATATCGTTCATTATGATTTTAAGCTGGGGACTTAGCTTAGTTGGTAGAGCGCCTGCTTTGCACGCAGGAGGTCAGGAGTTCGACTCTCCTAGTCTCCACCATGAATTACTTAGTAATTCTGAGCTAAATAGATTATAGAGTTTAGTGAATACAGTCCAAGTTGACTGGTTTATTAATCTCTGTGATTTATCACAGTTTACTACGCACCGACGAGGTGGTAGTTAATCATTAACAGATTAGTAGAATTGAGTCTGAAATAAATTGTTCACTCATTCTTTGATTTAAACATTTCGATGTTTAAGTTGAATGAAATGAGAACTAGCAAAAACACTGAATCAAGCGTTTTGGTATATGAATTTAGATTGAAGCTGTACGGTGATTAAGTTCACGAAACAACAAGCTGTATGAATTAATGTTTACATTGATTCTGTTGCTACACCCACTTGTAGGTGTAACGACTGTTTGGGGTTGTATAGTCAAGTAATTAAGTGCATGTGGTGGATGCCTTGGCAGTCAGAGGCGATGAAAGACGTGATAGCCTGCGAAAAGCTCCGGGGAGGCGGCAAATATCCTTTGATCCGGAGATTTCTGAATGGGGGAACCCACCCGCTAAAAGGCGGGTATCATAAGCTGAATACATAGGCTTATGAAGCGAACGAGGGGAAGTGAAACATCTCAGTACCCTTAGGAAAAGAAATCAATTGAGATTCCCTTAGTAGCGGCGAGCGAACGGGGAGCAGCCCATTAAGTTATGTGTGTTCTAGTGGAACGCTCTGGGAAGTGCGAACGTAGAGGGTGATATTCCCGTACACGAAAGGGCACACATAATGATGACGAGTAGGGCGAGGCACGTGAAACCTTGTCTGAATATGGGGGGACCATCCTCCAAGGCTAAATACTCCTGACTGACCGATAGTGAACCAGTACCGTGAGGGAAAGGCGAAAAGAACCCCTGTGAGGGGAGTGAAATAGATCCTGAAACCGCATGCATACAAGCAGTGGGAGCACCTTCGTGGTGTGACTGCGTACCTTTTGTATAATGGGTCAGCGACTTATATTCAGTAGCAAGGTTAACCGCATAGGGGAGCCGTAGAGAAATCGAGTCTTAATAGGGCGTTTAGTTGCTGGGTATAGACCCGAAACCAGGCGATCTATCCATGAGCAGGTTGAAGGTTGGGTAACACTAACTGGAGGACCGAACCCACTGTCGTTGAAAAGCCAGGGGATGACTTGTGGATAGGGGTGAAAGGCTAATCAAGCCTGGTGATAGCTGGTTCTCCCCGAAAGCTATTTAGGTAGCGCCTCGGACGAATACCATTGGGGGTAGAGCACTGTTTCGGCTAGGGGGTCATCCCGACTTACCAAACCGATGCAAACTCCGAATACCAATGAGTACTATCCGGGAGACAGACTGCGGGTGCTAACGTCCGTAGTCAAGAGGAAAACAATCCAGACCGCCAGCTAAGGCCCCAAAATCATAGTTAAGTGGGAAACGATGTGGGAAGGCATAGACAGCTAGGAGGTTGGCTTAGAAGCAGCCACCCTTTAAAGAAAGCGTAATAGCTCACTAGTCGAGTCGGCCTGCGCGGAAGATGTAACGGGGCTAAAACTATGTGCCGAAGCTGCGGATGTATACTTTAGTATACGTGGTAGGGGAGCGTTCTGTAAGCCGATGAAGGTGTATTGAGAAGTATGCTGGAGGTATCAGAAGTGCGAATGCTGACGTGAGTAACGACAAAACGGGTGAAAAACCCGTTCGCTGAAAGACCAAGGGTTCCAGTCCAACGTTAATCGGGGCTGGGTGAGTCGACCCCTAAGGCGAGGCCGAGAGGCGTAGTCGATGGGAAATTGGTTAATATTCCAATACTTCTGTGTAATGCGATGAGAGGACGGAGAAGGTTAAGTCAGCCTGGCGTTGGTTGTCCAGGTGGAAGGCTGTAGGCATGCATCTTAGGCAAATCCGGGGTGCTCTATGCTGAGAGCTGATAGCAAGCTGTACTTGTACAGTGAAGTGGCTGATACCATGCTTCCAGGAAAAGTCTCTAAGCTTCAGTTACACAGGAATCGTACCCGAAACCGACACAGGTGGTCAGGTCGAGTAGACCAAAGCGCTTGAGAGAACTCTGCTGAAGGAACTAGGCAAAATGGTACCGTAACTTCGGGAGAAGGTACGCTGCTGACGGTGATGGGACTTGCTCCCTGAGCTGTTGGCAGCCACAGAAACCAGGCCGCTGCAACTGTTTATTAAAAACATAGCACTCTGCAAACACGAAAGTGGACGTATAGGGTGTGATGCCTGCCCGGTGCTGGAAGGTTAATTGATGGGGTTAGCGTAAGCGAAGCTCTTGATCGAAGCCCCAGTAAACGGCGGCCGTAACTATAACGGTCCTAAGGTAGCGAAATTCCTTGTCGGGTAAGTTCCGACCTGCACGAATGGCATAATGATGGCGGCGCTGTCTCCAGCAGAGGCTCAGTGAAATCGAAATCGCTGTGAAGATGCAGTGTACCCGCGGCTAGACGGAAAGACCCCGTGAACCTTTACTGCAGCTTGACATTGAACTTTGACCTTACTTGTGTAGGATAGGTGGGAGGCTTTGAAGTTAGAACGCTAGTTCTAATGGAGCCGTCCTTGAAATACCACCCTGGTAATGTTGAGGTTCTAACTCTGCCCCGTAATCCGGGGCGAGGACCATGTCTGGTGGGTAGTTTGACTGGGGCGGTCTCCTCCTAAAGAGTAACGGAGGAGTACGAAGGTGCGCTCAGCGTGGTCGGAAATCACGCGTAGAGTATAAAGGCAAAAGCGCGCTTAACTGCGAGACCCACAAGTCGAGCAGGTACGAAAGTAGGTCTTAGTGATCCGGTGGTTCTGTATGGAAGGGCCATCGCTCAACGGATAAAAGGTACTCTGGGGATAACAGGCTGATACCGCCCAAGAGTTCATATCGACGGCGGTGTTTGGCACCTCGATGTCGGCTCATCTCATCCTGGGGCTGAAGCAGGTCCCAAGGGTATGGCTGTTCGCCATTTAAAGAGGTACGCGAGCTGGGTTTAGAACGTCGTGAGACAGTTCGGTCCCTATCTACCGTGGGCGCTGGAAATTTGAGAGGATCTGCTCCTAGTACGAGAGGACCAGAGTGGACGAACCTCTGGTGTACCGGTTGTGACGCCAGTCGCATCGCCGGGTAGCTATGTTCGGAAGGGATAACCGCTGAAAGCATCTAAGCGGGAAGCCTACCTCAAGATAAGATTTCCCTAGGAATTTATTCCTCTAAAGAGCCGTTCGAGACTAGGACGTTGATAGGTTGGGTGTGGAAGCACGGTGACGTGTGAAGCTGACCAATACTAATTGCTCGTGAGGCTTGACTATACAACACCCAAACAGTTGTTGTATTCAAGATAAATTCAATACATAACTTGATTTAGTGTCAAAACTAGTTACAATACGACTCAATTAACTAATCCGTTAATAACTCTTTCGGTACTAAGTGGCAAAAAACGTAAGACCACCCAAAACCAAAACAGTTTGCTGGCGACAATAGCAAGAGTGAACCACCTGATCCCTTCCCGAACTCAGAAGTGAAACCTCTTAGCGCTGATGGTAGTGTGGCACTTGCCATGTGAGAGTAAGTCATCGCCAGCTTTTAAATCTAAACACCCCTAACCTGACGGTTGGGGGTGTTTTTTATTGGATAGAGAATAAATTGTTAGTATAAAATATCGTAAATTCAGAATTTTGATGTAAAGAATACAAATGCCAACATTAGATAAAAAGAAGGTTATATTTGAGCAGGGTTCTATTCGAGATATACCTGAAAAAAGGCGGCTAGAAAATGAGTCAGCTGAGCTTACTGGCCAAAATTATATAGAAAAAATAGACCAAGTACTTAAAGATTTGGAGGAAAGAGGTGAGGTAATGCTTATCTCAACAAATCCTGAATATATATCAAAATTTATATTCCATTCAATTGTTGAGCAAATATTGAAAGATCATAAGCGTGATTTTGTAATTGAATCTGATATACCTTATTTGTTAGAAATAATAGCACAAAAAGTAAGTTCAATATTTTCTGAAGATTTAACAAATGCGGAAAGAATAGTAAATGAATTTTATCATGAATTATTGTCTAGTCGTACTATGAGTGAAATTGCAGAACTTATACATCACGAAGGACCTTTTGAAATAGCATTACGTGCATTCTATAATATCAAACTGAAAAATATAGATAATCGAGATTTAAACTACGTTAATTGGAGAAAGCAATATTACAATTCTAGAGATAAGTGATAACGTTCGGTAGTAGAAAAAATGAATCTATTTTAGTGGGTATTAAGCTATTAGTGAAAAAACCTACTAGAAAAATCGTAATTTATTAGCATATTGGGATTAAGTAAAAATAATGTTTAACTCTTTCTCTCCACTCCCTGAAGATGATGATGAACTGCATCTTCCTGAGCTGGTGTATTGGGCATCTTTAGGTGATGTGGAACAGGTCGAGCAGCTATTGGCAGAGGGTACTGACCCAAACCAGACGGATGATGAAGGCTATAGTGCTTTACAAGCTGCTGCTGAGAATGATCATTTAGCGGTCGTGAAGCTGTTAGTGAGTAAGGGTGTAAATGTGGCTTATAAAGGCGAATATACCGCGTTACAGCTTGCAGAAATGGCAGAGCATCACGATGTAGTCGCGTATCTCAAAAGTCTTTAAATCGCAGCTAAAAATGATAGATAAAAAGAAGCCCCATCATCCTGACGGGGCTTCTTCATATTCAGCTTATGTCGTTGATATCCTATTAACGACCACGTCCTGTGTGTTTTATTATTCTCAATGAGACTTCCTGTCTCTCTATGATTTGTATAATAGGCGAAAAGTTGAGTTCGGGCTATTCGCCAATGGCTGCGATCTATGTACGTTTTGGCGTACATGAATGAGGAAAATGAGGAAAAAGTCATTTCCCATAAAAAAACGGAATCATGAAATTCCGTTTTTTTATGTATTTTAGGTCTTAGAAATGAACATCTAGACCAATATAAGGACCTTTAAAGTTAAATTTAAGATCATTCTTTTCATAGTCATCTAACTTGATATCCAGAATACGGTAGCCTGCTTTCAAGCCTACATCGACCAGTAGATTGTCGATAAAGTTGTATTGCAATTCTGCTTGCGCATCGGTGATTTTAGTATCATTAAAGTTGCTATATAAGAGTTCTGCTTTGGCACTTAGACCAGTAAAAGGCAGTTTTCCCCCCGCCGATCCATAGATCACCGGTACCGTTTTATCGATATCGGTTTTGCTGATATTCAGGGTTTTGACATCGCCATTTAAGTTAGTTGCACCTAAACCGACATCTGCATTTACAATCGTGTCTAAAATTTCATAGTATAAAATAAAATCGGTATGATCGATGTTGAGGTCGTAAACTGGTTGGCCTGCGACTTTATGATCCGTTTCGGTATTTAAGTTGACATAACGTATTTTTGCATTGGGAATCAGGGGAATTGGATGCTCAACAGCAAGGGATACTTGAGCGGAACCTTTACGTTTAAGATCCTGATCTGGTGCATTGCTTTGGTCTGCCATATTGGCTTCGCCATTGTAATTCCAGTAACTAAGATCGCCTTTTACACCAATAACGTCGGCTTGCGCCAGGCCACAAATGCTCGTTCCTAAAGCCAGCATTGATATTTTTAATAATTTCATTGCATTATCCTAATTAATATCGAAAACAGTAATGAATTGTTGTGAATTCACCTATGAATGGGCGAATCATATAGTGATCTGGATAAATATGCAGTAGTCTAATTTTAAATTTTTATAAAGGAATAAATAATAATGACGGATAAACAAAGTGTGGTGGATTATCCGCTTTATGTGGCTGGGAAAGCGGTCACAACAGGACAATGGTTAGAAGTCCATGATAAGTATAACAATACCGTCTATGCACGAGTGGCATTGGCAGATGCCAAAGTACTTGAAAAAGCCATAGCGGCTTCGGTGAAGGTAGAAGCTGAGATGGCAGCCTTAAAACCGTTTCAAAAACAAAAAATATTACTGCATTGTGTAAAGCGTTTTAATGAACTGCGGGATGAGCTGACTGAGATCCTGATCGCAGAAGGGGGTAAGCCACGGGGTGCAGCAAGTGCTGAAGTAGAACGTTTAATTAATACTTTTCAACTGGCCGCAGATGCGGTGACACAGATTGATGATGGGCAATTAATTCCTTTGGCGGTGACACCCGCTGCCGCGCATTTTCGTGGCATGGTCAAACATGTGCCGATTGGTGCAGTTTCATTAATTAGTCCGTTCAATTTCCCTCTCAATCTGGTGGCGCATAAGATTGCACCAGCAATTGCAGCGGGTTGTCCCTTTGTATTGAAGCCGGCCAGTTTTACACCAATCAGCGCCTTAAAGATTGCAGCCGTATTGGCTGAAACCGATTTACCGAAAGGTTCGTGGTCGATCTTGCCTTGTAATCGTGAGGCAGCGGATATTTTAGTGACCGATGACCGCTTTAAACTCCTCAGCTTTACCGGTTCTGATCAGGTCGGTTGGGAGATGAAGGCACGGGCAGGCCGCAAGAAAGTGACGCTGGAACTCGGTGGCAATGCTGCAGTCCTGATTGATGCAGATACAACCCTTGATGATGCCTTGATTGATCGTCTGATCAGTGCTGCTTATGGGCAGGCAGGGCAGGTCTGTATCAGTGTGCAACGGATTTTAGTGCATGTCGATCTTTATGCCGAGCTGAAAAAGAAAATGGTGGCCAAACTGAAAAAGATTAAGGCCGCTGATCCTGCTTTAAGTACCACATTGGTTGGCCCAATGATTAAGGAAGCAGAAGCATTACGCTTAAAAAAATGGATTGATAAGGCGGAGAAAAAAGGCGCAAAAGTGCTGCTTGGTGGCAGTTTACAAGGCGTCTTGTTTGAACCGGTGTTATTGGAAAATGTCGATGCTAAGCTGGAAATTTATAAGGATGAAGCGTTTGGCCCCGTAGCCATTTTAGAAAAATTTAAGCAATTTGAGCAGGGCATTGCCACCATTAATCAAAGCCGTTTCGGTTTGCAGGCAGGCGTCTATACGCAAAATCTGAATAATATGCTGTATGCGTGGGATCACTTACAGGTAGGTGGTGTCATCATTAATGATGTCCCGACATTCCGCGTTGACAATATGCCCTATGGTGGAGTCAAAGATTCAGGTTTGGGCCGCGAAGGCATCCATTCCGCCATCCGCGATATGCAGGAACAAAGACTTTTAGCAATTAAACAATAGAGGAGGAAAAAGTGTGGTGAGGATTTGGCTTGCCTGTTTTATGTACTTGATTTTTATAGATTGACTGCAAGGTCAAATTTACAGGCAGTTGAAAAATAATCAGTTGTTCTGAAAAGTTGATATTTTCTTGCAGAATTTACAGTAAAAAGAAATAAAAACAGGTATTGTTCGGCTATTAAAAGCAGAAAAACAATGCCCAATCTTTAAGGAAGATGGTTTGGTTTTTTGTTTGTTTGGTCTTGAAAATAAGAAGCTCACAAGGTTGAAAGTTCATCCAAACAAAACAAGATTTTTTATGGCATTTTCATGTCTGTTGGATAATAAAAAACTGAAAGCAGCATGGAAGGTCAGCAGGACAATTTTAGGTGTTATATGGCAGATTCTCGTGAAAACTGGACATCACGATCTGGTTTTATTATTGCAGCTGTTGGTTCAGCTGTAGGTTTAGGTAATATCTGGCGGTTCCCGTATGTTGCTTATGAAAATGGCGGCGGAGCGTTCCTTATCCCTTATTTGCTGGCGTTGATTACCGCCGGCTTACCTCTATTATTTTTAGACTATGCTACAGGTCACCGTGCGCGTAACTCTCCACCCAAGGCCTATCGTGCCTTATTCAAAGGTGGTGAGACATTGGGCTGGTGGCAAGTCTGTGTCTGTATTATCATCGGTTTATATTATGCCAGCGTACTGACCTGGGCGGGGAGTTATGTGTACTTCTCGATTGGTCAGGCATGGGGCAGTGACCCGGAAAGCTTCTTCTTCAATACCTATTTGCAGACTTCGAAAGCATCAGGATTTGATCTCAATTTTGTGAGCCATCTGTTCTGGCCAATTGTTGGCATCTGGGCACTGACTTTAATCATTCTGTATGGTGGCGTTAAAAAAGGCGTTGAATTATCCAATAAGATTTTCATGCCGCTATTATTCGTATTATTTACAGTGCTTGTGATTCAGGCATTACGTTTACCAGGTGCGGCTGAAGGCTTAAATGCATTCTTTACTCCGAACTGGGCTGCGATGATGGATTATAAAGTCTGGTTAGCAGCTTATGGTCATACCTTCTTCTCGCTGTCTGTTGGTTTCGGGATCATGGTGACCTATGCATCTTATCTCAAACCAAAAACCAACTTAACCGGTTCTGGCCTGATTGTTGGCTTTGCCAATGCATCAACTGAAATTCTGGCAGGTATTGGTATCTTTGCTGCACTAGGCTTTATGGCCCATGTGGCAGGGAAAGAAGTACAAGATGTCGTAAGCGGTGGTATCGGTCTGGCATTTATTGCTTTCCCGAAAATCATTTCAAGCTTGGGCGCAGGTGCTGACTTATTCGGCTTACTGTTCTTCTCATCACTCTTCGTTGCGGGTATTTCTTCAATGGTGAGTATTCTGGAAGTGCCGATCGCAGCAATGCAGGACAAGTTGAAATGGAGCCGTAGCAAAGCTGTGACCATTATTGGTGGTGGTAGTGCGCTGGTTTCAGTGATCTTGTTCTCAAGCGTGAATGCGATCAAACTGGTGGATATCGTCGATCACTTTATCAATAACATTGGTATTGTCGGCGGTGCACTGGTTTCGATACTTTGTATTACCTGGTTTAAGCGTTCTGCCTTGCTGGAGCTGCGTGATCATATCAACCGCATTTCAACCATTCAACTGGGCAAAGGCTGGGCATTTACTTTAACCGTAATTACCTCTCTCATCTTGTTAACCACCTTAAGCATGACGGTGTTTAATCTGGTGAAAAATGGTTACGATAGTTATAGCATGAGCTTACAAGGCTTATTTGGCTGGGGCAGTGTGATTTTCTGTGCTGTGGTCGCTTTTATACTCAGCAAAGTAAAAGATCGCTAGGAGAATACAGATGAATACTTCGGCAATTATTATGATGGTTATTGCGATGCTGTTTGTTTGGGGAGGATTAGCATTATCCATCCTCCACCTGATGAAACATCCAGAAGAACTTGATGATGTTCTGGAAGAAGTCAAAGATCAGCACACGCTTTAAAACAGATTTAAAAAAAAGCAGGCCTCAAGCCTGCTTTTTTATTTTGATTAAGCTCGTTTTTTAATTCGGCAATAATAGAAACCATCGCCGGATTGCGCCGAAGGGAGCAACTGACGACCATGGGTCTGTTCAATGCCCCAATCCGCATCAATTTTGATTTCTTCAGCATCGGCATGTTCAGCAAAGAAAGCCGCCATTTGTTGCTCATTTTCAGCTTTCAGAATCGAGCAGGTGATATACAGCAAGGTACCGCCCACTTTGAGTTGTTGCCACATCTGCTGCAAAATCTGCTGTTGTAGGGCAACGGTTTGCGCGATATCGGTTGACTGTCTGAGTAGACGGATATCGGGGTGACGACGAATCACACCTGTGGCAGAACAAGGTGCATCCAGCACGATACAATCGACGGGTTCTGGTGCCTGCCAAGTCGTCGCATCAGCGGTTACAATCTCAACATTGTTCTGGCCGAGGTCAAGACGTTCCAGATTTTCAGACACACGTAATAAACGTTTGGCATCATGATCCAGCGCAATCAGTTTTTGAGGATTAAAGCGCTCAAGAATGTGTGCAGTTTTGCCACCGGGTGCAGCACAGGCATCGACAACAACTTTGTTATCTAAGTTGGGTAACAGCGTTGCGCATAATTGGGCATGTTCATCCTGAACAGAAAAACCACCCTCTTCAAAACCCGGTAAATGGGTAATATTGCCCGTTTGCTCCAGAACAATACCCACATCTGAAAGCGTGCAAGGACGAGCATCAATCTGCTCTTCGTCCAAAATCTCTAGATATTCGTTACGACTGACTTGGCGTTCATTGACGCGTAGGGTCAGTGGTGCGACTTGTTTTAAGGCTTGGCATAGAGACTCTGCTTGCTCAGGCCAATCTTTTTTAAGTCGCTTAAATAACCAGCTTGGTAAGCCATGTGTATGATTCAACGCGGTTTCAAATTCAGCTGTTTCACGTGAAACACGGCGCAGAATCGCATTGACCAAACCACTCATTGGCTCAAAACCGAGTTGCTTAGCCGCATTTACCGTTTCTGAAATCGCCGCATGTACCGGAATACGCGTACATAAAATTTGATATAAACCAAGATATAAACAACTTTCTAGCGCTTCATTGTCTAATGGTTTTGTCAGCAAGGGTAGAGTAATGGCTTTTAAAGAAAACCATTGGCGTAAACAGCCTAAAGTCAGTTCGTGATATAAACCACGATCACGTTCAGCAACGATATTGATATGTTGATTCAGAACAGAAGACAAAGATTGCCCATTTTGAACGGCCAAAAGTGTTTTGACCACTTGTGCACGTAGATTCAAATTTTTTGTAGATGATTGGCTCATGGGAGAATTCGTCCAATATGTAATTTTTGGGTTTGGGCAATTTGTACAGGATTTAGGGCTTTAGCACCTGGCCATTGCAGACTGGTGAGGCACACCGCGGTATTGTCACCACACGCCACATGTACGCCTTGTTTATCGATCGCCAGGATTTCGCCGCTTCGTGCATCAGTTTTTTGATGCTGAGAAAGCATTGAACCCCACACACGTAAGGCATTGCTTTCATCCAGTTGAATAAACGCCACAGGCCACGGATTGAAGGCACGGATATTACGGTCGATTTGTACCGCATTCTGGTTCCAGTCAATACGTGCTTCTGCTTTCACCAGTTTATGGGCATAGACGGTCAGGGCTTCATCTTGTACTTCACGCTTTTCAATGAAATCCTGCAAACTTTGTTCTGTTTCAAGCACGGTACAAATCGCTTCGGCACCTTGATCGGCCAGTTTATCGTGCAAGCTGGCAGAGGTATCTTCTGCGGTGATTGGGCAGTAAGTTTTATACATCATGTCGCCGGTATCCAGACCCGCCGCCATTTGCATGATGGTGATGCCTGTTTCTGCATCACCTGTGGCAATGGCACGTTGGATCGGTGCAGCCCCCCGCCAGCGTGGCAGTAAGGAACCATGGATATTTAAACAGCCATATTTAGGGGTATCTAATACCGCTTGCGGCAAGATCAGACCATAGGCCGCAACCACCATCACATCGGCACCCAAGTCAGCCAGTTGTTGGCGAGCTGCCAAGCCTTCTTCTGTCGATGCTTTAAAATTCAAAGGCTGATACACCGGTAAACCGTGCTCAAGTGCCAATTGTTTCACAGGGGATGGCGTTAATTTTTGCCCACGGCCGGCTTTACGGTCAGGTTGGGTATAAACCGCAATGATCTGGTGGGATGTTTTTAATAATGCCGCCAATGCGGTTGCCGCAAATTCAGGCGTACCAGCAAAAATGATTTTCACAAAGACAATCCAACTAAAACTTGCTGCAAATTATAAGCGAAAAAGTGATGAGTCCCTAATCAGACGGCTTGAATTGCTTTTGTACAAAAAAAGATAGGCCTATTGGTCATCTGTTAAACGATAACTTGTAGTATGATGCAGAAAGCTCAGTATCATTTCGCCAGAGCGAATGTCCTATTCGTCTCGAGCACAAACTTGTTGGGAATACAAAATGCCTGATTATCGTTCAAAAACATCAACACATGGAAGAAATATGGCGGGCGCGCGTGGTTTATGGCGTGCGACCGGTATGAAAGATGAAGATTTTGGCAAGCCTATTATTGCGGTGGTCAACTCATTTACCCAGTTTGTTCCCGGTCACGTGCATCTCAAAGATTTAGGTCAACTTGTTGCGAGAGAAATTGAAGCGTCTGGTGGTGTGGCAAAAGAATTTAATACCATTGCCGTTGATGACGGGATTGCCATGGGCCATGACGGCATGCTGTATTCACTGCCATCACGTGATTTGATCGCCGACTCGGTGGAATACATGGTCAATGCCCATTGTGCTGATGCCATGGTCTGTATTTCGAACTGTGACAAGATCACCCCGGGAATGTTGATGGCAGCAATGCGCCTGAACATCCCGGTAGTGTTCGTGTCTGGCGGGCCGATGGAAGCGGGTAAAGTGAAGTTCCGTGGTGATGAAAAGGCCATTGATCTGGTTGATGCCATGGTGGTTGCAGCCGATGAAAGCTATACCGATGAAGAAGTACAGGCTTTTGAACGTTCGGCATGTCCAACCTGTGGTTCATGTTCAGGCATGTTCACCGCGAACTCGATGAACTGCTTAACCGAAGCATTGGGTCTCTCTTTACCGGGCAACGGTTCAATCGTGGCAACCCATGCCAATCGTGAGAAACTATTCTTAAAAGCGGGTCGTTTGGTGGTTGAACTGGCGAAGCGTTATTACGAACAGAATGATGACAGCATTTTGCCACGTTCAATTGCAACCAAGGCGGCGTTTGAAAATGCCATGACACTGGATATTGCAATGGGCGGTTCAACCAATACCGTATTGCATTTGCTTGCGGCCGCGCACGAAGCCGAAGTTGATTTCACCATGGATGATATCGACCGTTTGTCTCGTCAGGTTCCGGTATTGTCCAAAGTTGCACCGGCAAAACAAGATGTACATATGGAAGATGTACACCGTGCGGGTGGCATCATGGCGATCTTGGGTGAGCTGGATCGTGCCAACTTGCTGAATACGTCATGTCCAACTGTACATGAACCAACACTAAAACATGCTTTGGACAAGTGGGATATTATCCGTACCGAAGATGCTGAGGTTTATGAATTCTATCGTTCATCACCGGGTGGTATTCCAACGCAGGTGGCGTTCTCGCAAAACCGTTACTACTCAACCTTAGATGGCGACCGTGAAAAAGGCGTGATTCGTAATGCTGAACATGCTTTCTCTAAAGATGGTGGTTTGGCTGTGCTGTACGGCAACATCGCTCTAGATGGCTGTATCGTCAAAACTGCAGGTGTGGATGAATCCATCCTGAAATTTACCGGTACAGCACGCGTGTTTGAAAGTCAGGATGCGGCAGTAGAAGCCATTCTGGATCATAAAATCGTGGCAGGCGATATCGTGGTGATTCGTTATGAAGGCCCACGTGGCGGACCGGGTATGCAGGAAATGTTGTACCCAACCAGTTACCTGAAATCCAAAGGTTTGGGTAAAGACTGTGCCTTGATTACCGATGGACGTTTCTCAGGTGGTTCTTCAGGCCTGTCGATTGGTCACGTGTCTCCAGAAGCTGCAGAAGGCGGAGCAATTGGTCTGGTTGAAGATGGTGATACCATTCAGATTGATATTCCAAACCGTACCATTCACCTGGATATCGATGATGCCACCATGGCGCATCGCCGTACGGTTCAGGACGCCAAAGGCTGGCATCCTGCGGAAGAGCGTAAACGTAAAGTGTCTAAGTCATTGAAGATTTACGCAATGCATTCGACCAGTGCAGCTAAAGGCGCAGTACGAGTTTTGTAATCCCTTTGAGTCCCTCTTTCAATTAAGGGGGACTTTTGTCTCATTTTATAAGATACTGAACATACTTATTGGCTCACCTGTTCTGGCTCAGGTTTGAGTAAACTTTATCCATTTTGCATTTTATGACCATTAGAGGCTATCGACATGTCTTTGTTACGTCGTTGGTTTGATCCCATACGATCGAGTTGGTTCTATCAGAAACCTTCTCGTCAGGCGGAATTACCTACGGAACAGGGTTTAAGTATTTACCTGCGTCTAGACGATGTTTATAGCTATCTGGCAGTGCAAGAGCTGGATCAGCTCAATGAGATCCTCAGTGATGAGCTCAAACCGCTAAAAGTCATTATTTCGAGGCAAGATGCCGAGCCTCCGAATGGCATGTCCAAGCAAGACTGGCAAAGCTATTGCTTAAATGATGCCAAAATCCTGGCCAAGCAGCATCGTTTTGGTTTTGATGAAACCCCAGAAATACCGAGTGCAGAAGCATTACAACAAGCAGAAACAATTCTAAGAAATACCCCGCTCAGAGAACAAAACTTTTTACATTTGCTCGAAGATGTCTTCCACATGCTGTGGCAGCAGCAATACGGTAAATTACGTACCTTATATGCAATGGCCTCCCAGCATCAGAAACCACAAGATTATCCTGAACGTATTTTCAAAGACGTGCCTGTGATCGCCAGTTATTTTGAATTTGGTGAACGAAAATATCAGGCGGTTGATGACTTGTTACGTCTGACACGCCGTTTAAAACAGCAAAAACTCCTGACTGGGAATCCAATTTTCCTGATCAATCATATCGAGTGGCGTGAGCATCTCATTAATGATGCCGAGGCATTGGCCGAAGTCCAGGCCTTGCATCCGGAACTGGATCTGTATATCGCGCTTGAAGACCCGATGAGCTGGTTATTATTGGCGTATATCCAGGAAGAACTGGCCAATTATTATAATATCCAGCTGAAGGTGTATCCGCTGAGTTATCACGGTCGGGACTGGTTTGACTGGGGGCTGGCAACTCGTGTTTCCAAGCGAACCCAGGTCGCATTTACCCCGTTCTGCCGACCGACCAAAGAAGCCACCTATGAAATGGCACGACTGTTTTACAGTGTGCCTGAAGAGCAGCAAGTGGATTGTATCCATGAAATTCTGGAAGCGGTATGGACACAGGGCAAAGACCTGTCATTTAAAGCCCATTTTCAACGGATGCAGAGACGTCTGGACATTGCGCAGCTCACTGAACAGGATATCGAAGCACAGTTAAAGCAAAATGATGAATGGTGCCAGCAGAAGCATCAGCCTGATTTTCCGGTATTGGAGTTACGGATTGATGGACATAGCTATGTCTTTAATAGCCTGTATCGGGTCTGGATGATTGAAAGCATTCTCAGTAACGTACTGGAAGAAAAATATAAAATGGCCTCAACTTTTGATTGAGGCCTACTCCTAAAAATAAGAATAGGGCAAGCCACGGTTTTTCCGTAGCATAGCTTCGATGCAAAATCGGAGTTAAAGCGTGACTTTTCTAGCCATTATTATCGTGGTCTTTGCCTTTGCCGGCATGATTAAAGGCATGATCGGACTGGGCCTTCCTGCGGTCTCTATGGGGCTACTGACCATTGCCATGAGTCCGTTTCAGGCTGCTTCCTTATTGATTGTGCCGTCGATGGTCACCAATATCTGGCAACTGTTTGCCGAAGGTCGGGTCTGGGCCTTTATCCGCCGTTTCTGGACGTTACTGGCTGGAATTATCGTCGGTTCGATATGGAGCTTTTTACCGACCCTTAGCCAGAGTCATGGACATAGCAGTGAGATTTTATTGGGCTGTATGCTGGCGTTATATGGACTGTATGGCCTCTGTGTGAAAAGACTACCTCATCTGGCGCAACATGAGCGCTGGTTATCGCCTATTGTCGGATATATCGGCGGCGCAGTGACCGTTGCCACAGGGGTGGTCATTATTCCGGTGGTGCCGTATTTGCAGTCCTTACATTTGAAACGGGATGAACTGGTACAGGCCTTAGGCTTGACCTTTACCGTTTCCACCTTCTGTCTGGCTTTTTTCCTACATCACAATCCGATGGAGGGAATCACGCTGGATTATCGTCTGTCTGCGGTGGCTTTGGTTGCTGCTTTATTTGGAATGTGGCTGGGTAAAAAAATCCGTTATCAACTTAACGAGCAACGTTTTCGCCGTTTATTCTTTATCGGATTGATGGCCTTAGGTCTATATATGATTGCGCATTAAGGGCATTCAGCAAGATGGGCGATGTTGCATTAAAAACTCAGCAAATTGTTGATAAGCATGCGGGAGCTGAGCGAAATCCTGTGCCGCTAACAGCAGTTTACGGTTGGCCCAGGCGCCACGTAATTGTACTGCATAAAAATCATAATCTGGCTGTAAACGCTGTGCTGCACGCGCGGACATAATCGCAATACCGACCCCTTTGGCGACAACCTCGGCAATGGCAGAAAAGTTGGGTAAGCGTAGCCGGTACTGGATATTGAAGCCCAATAGCTTGGCTTGCGTTTCAATCGATTGCTGTAAAGAATGATGCGGCATCAGGCCAATAAAACCATAAGCTAAGGCATCGACCAGATTCAGCTGTGTTTGCCGGGTCAAGGCATGATGAGCGGGACAGATCAGCACCAATGGATCACTGGCAAACTCCTGTGTTTGCAAATGACGCGTATCAAAGAAGCTGGAGACTAGTCCTAGGCGTGCCACACCTTGAGTCAAGGCTTCAACGATTTCAGAACTTTCTGCTTCATGTAAGTCGAGATTGATCTCGGGATGTAGCATCAGATAGTGCGGTAACAGCGGTGGTAAATATTCACTCTGTGCCGACGAATTACACCATAAGGTCAATGATTCAGGTGCCGTGGGTCGAAAGCGTTGCATGTCCTGTTCAAGCAGATCTTTTTGCTGCATCAGCCGTCGGGCATGCTCAGTCAGGGCATGGCCCGCAGTGGTCAGCTCGACACCTGAGGTCTGCCGAATAAATAACGGTGTTGCAAAATAGTGTTCGAGTTTTTTAATTCGTTCGCTGGCGGCTTGCAGGGAAATGGCAGAAAGTTCGGCACCCTTGGTCAGGCTACCTGTCGAAACAATATGCAGAAGCAGTTGTAAATCAAAGAAATCGAAACGCATGAGCGGAACGTATTGAAATATAAACAGCCATCATACTAAAAGTAAGCAAGATAAAGATAGGGGAGCCGTTCAAGACGAAAAAAAGGCAGCTTGCGCTGCCTTGAAGATTTTTAGTTTTTATCTTTTAAACTGAACAGCAGGTTCAGGAAAATTGCTGCAAAAGTTGCCGTCCCGATACCGCCGAGATTGAAGCTACCAAATAACAATTCAAAGTTACCCGCCCCTAAAATAATGGTCACTGAAGCCACGATCAGGTTTTTATTGTTGGAGAAGTCGACTTTATTTTCGATCCAGATTTTTGCACCGGCAATGGTGATCAGACCAAACACCACAATAGATGCACCCGTGAGTACTGCATTGGGAATGGTACTAATGACGGCACCAAACTTAGGTGAAAGACCGAGGATAATGGCAAAGAGACCTGCAATCACAAACACCAGTGTTGAGTAAACGCGGGTAACTGCCATCACTCCGATATTTTCGCCATAAGTGGTCATACCGGGTGCACCCACACCGCCAGATAAGGTGGTTGCGACACCATCTGCAACAAAGGCTTTACCCAGTTGTGGCGTGAGGTTTTCACCGGTCATTGCGCCAACAGCCTTGATATGGCCCAGGTTTTCTGCCACCAGAATCAGGGCCACAGGAGCAATGATCAGAATGGCATTCAAATCAAAAGTCGGATGCGAGAAGCTTGGGACACCAAACCATGGCGCCGCTGAGATCTGGGAGAAATCAATCGGCTTGCCATAACCCAGACCATTGCTGGCAATGGCATAAATAGCATAGGCAATTAAAAGGCCAATCAACAGTAATAAACGTTGTAACAGGCCTTTGGTAAAGACCGCAATGATGCCCATGCTGAGGACGGTAGTTAAGGCCATCCACATTTCAAAAGGCTGACCTGCAACGCCTTTAATGGTTACAGGCGCAAGATTAAGACCGATGATCATCACGATTGCACCCGTGACCACAGGTGGCATCAGTTTTTCGATCCAGCGGGTTCCTGTCAGCATCACTGCAAAACCGATCAGGGCATATACGATACCGCAGACCACAATCCCGCCCAGTGCGACGGACAGGTTTGGATTCGCACCTGAACCGGTAATATGACCCGTTGCTGCTGCCACCACGCCAATAAACGCAAAACTTGAGCCTAAGTAGCTTGGAACACGTCCACCGGTCATAAAGAAAAACAGGATGGTACAGATCCCTGACATTAAAATGGCAAGGTTCGGGCTAAAACCCATCAGTAAAGGTGCAAGTACGGTTGAGCCGAACATGGCAAATGCGTGTTGAACCCCCAGCACCGCGCTTTGTAAGGGCGGTAAATATTCATTGGTCGCAACAGGGCGATGATCGACCGTCCCCTGATACGGCTGCCATTTTGGAAACCAACTGGACATAAATTAGACTCATGATTTGATATCAGCGCGTATGATACCCTGTCTTAAAACGAGCTTTCACCTATAAGTCCTTGAGAGGATTGCCACAATAGGCTCTCAGAGCTTGAATTTTTACCTTTTGGTAAAATTTACTTCAAATTAAGCTAGTGGAATTATTATTTATTTTGTCTGGACAATTTAAAAAATTAACTCTTTTATTTTTAAAATAATTTTAAAAACTTTTTCAATTTTTTTTATCGCAATGGCATATTTTGCCAATCTGGCCATCAACAGAAACGATTTCTGCGGATGGCCATCTGAAAATGGCACTTAGCCGGTGTTACGCAAGCCCGCTGCAATCCCTGCAATGCTGACCATCAAGGCATGATCCACTGGACTATGTTCGGTTTGATGCTCTGCCAGATACAGGCGACGTCGTTTCATCAACTCGGCCTGTAATAAATGCAAAGGTAATAAATACGGTTTACGTACCTGCATCGATTGATCCAGTACCTCATTATTGCTCAGAAGTTTAGATTCACCTTTCAGGCTCAGGAGGGTATCGACTGCATTTTGCAGACGTTGGCGCAACTCGACACCAAGCACTTTTAAGTCCTGATCCTGAGTCAGATGCGATTCATAATACAGCGCGATATTGGCATCGGATTTGGACAGTACCATTTCCAGCATATCAATCAGTGTCTGAAAATAAGGCCATTGTTCCAGCATCTCATCCAGCGTGTTCTTGTGTTGTCCATGCACCTGATTGATGGCAGTGCCTGTGCCCAGCCAGGCTGGCAGCATCAGGCGAATCTGGGTCCATGCAAAGACCCAAGGAATGGCACGCAGCGACTCAATCCCGCCACTGACTTTACGTTTGGCAGGGCGAGAACCCAGCGGCAGCATTTGTAATTCCAGTTCAGGAGTTACGGTACGCAGATAGCTGACAAAATTTGGATTTTCACGCACGGTTTGGCGATAAACCTGTACCGATAAATCCGTCATCTGGTTCATCAGGTCACGCCATTCTTGTTTCGGTTCAGGTGGCGGTAACAAGGTTGCTTCCAGAGTCGCTGCAGTATAGATTTCCAGATTTTGCAGGGCGATCCCTTCCAGACCGAATTTAAAGCGAATCATTTCACCTTGCTCGGTAACACGGATCGCGCCTGAAATTGAACCGGGTGGTTGCGAGAACAGTGCTTGCTGTGTCGGTGCACCGCCACGGCTAATTGAACCGCCACGACCATGGAATAAGGTCAATTGCACGCCATGCTGCTGGGCAATCGCGGTCAGTTCTTCCTGAGCACGGTATTGCGCCCAGTTGGCCGACATAAAGCCTGCATCTTTGGCGGAGTCCGAGTAGCCAATCATGACTTCATGTTTGCCTTGAATATGCTGTTTATACCAGTGCATATTAAACAGGGTATTCATGGTTTTGGCTGCGCCGTCGAGATCCTTCAAGGTCTCGAATAAAGGCACTACACGTAGCGGCTGCTGGATGCCTGCTTCTTTTTGCAGCAACAACACTGCCAGTACATCACTTGGATATTCCGCCATGGAAATAATATAGGCACCCAGACTCTCAGGTGGCTGTTCAGCCAAGGTGCGCATGGTGGCAAACACTTCCAGTACATCGGAATGTTGAATCAGACTGCCTTCAGGTTCATTAAAAAACTTTGGCAGTAAGGGGCGCTTACTTTGCAGTTCCTGAATCAGGAAGTTCTGACGGGCCTGCTCGGTCCAGGATTCAAAATTACCCAGACCCAGATATTCGGTAATCGCGGAAATGGCTTGGCGATGGCGACCTGATTCCTGACGGATATCCAGTTTGAGCAGCTCAATACCAAAACAGTTGACCCGATAAATAAAGTCGAGTAATTGTCCGTTGGCGATCTCAGCCAGATTACAATCCATCAGTGAGCGGTAGCACAGCAGTAGCGGCGCCAACAATTCATCTTTGGTTCTGATGATGTTGCTGTCATCGGCATCTGTGCCTTGCAGGCGATGTGCCAGCCATGAGCGGGTGGCTTTTAAACGTTCGCGGGTTTCGCGTAAATATTCACGATAGGGTTCCGGATGCGCATAGCCCAATGCCTGAGTCATTTCAGCGGAACAGCTTTGAATCGATAATTCCCAACGTAGATTTTCGATATCACGCAGATAGAGATCAGCTGCTTGCCAACGCGATAACCACAGGACTTCTTGCGTGACTTGATGGGTCACATTCGGGTTGCCGTCACGGTCTCCCCCCATCCATGAAGCAAAGCGGATCGGTGCAACATGCAGTGGCAGACTTTGTTCACAATGCTGCTGGGTCAGTTCATTCAGTTCACGGACGAATTTAGGAACGGCATTCCAGAGGGATTGCTCAATCGTGGCAAAGCCCCATTTGGCTTCATCGACTGGGGTTGGGCGATGTTGACGGATTTCATCGGTCTGCCAGGCTGAACTGATCAATTGCTTGAGGGTGGCAATGGTTTGCTGGCGTTCTTTCGGGGTCAGCTTTTGCTGATCTAATTGGGAAAGGCAATCGGTAATATCGTCATATTTTTGAATTAAGGTACGACGGCTGACTTCGGTCGGATGGGCCGTCAGCACCAGTTCAATTTTTAAATCACAGATTTGCTGAAACAGTTGTTGTGCATTGATCTGCTGATTTTTGAATTTTTCAAACAAATGCGGCAGTGGATTTGGGCTGGGCGCGTGCTCATCAAACTCGGCCTGACGACGGCTGCGCACCACATGGTACTGTTCCGCAATATTGGCAAAGTTCAGAAAGTGAGAGAAAGCACGGGTCAGCGGCAGAATCTCTTCATCCTTTAAACCGAGAAACAATTGTTCTAGCTGTTTTTCTGCTTCGATCTGGCCGTCACGTGCGCCTTTAGCCAATGCCCGAATTTGCTCAATCTGATTAAACAAATCTTGCCCAGCATGTTGCTTTAAGGTCTCTCCGAGTAAATTGCCGAGTAAGCGGACATCTTCACGTAGTGGAGCAGTGATTTGCTGAATCATTCTAATTCTCCTGTTGTTCTCATCCGACTATAGCGCGATTGAAGGACAATCCAAGAGCAGAACGTAAAAAAATGTGAAATTTCTCTAAACTTTAGTCTGATATTTAAGCAAAAAAATCTCGATGGCATGTTCAATCATCTGATCGATTTCATCTGCTGTGGGCACAGGGGCTAAACCGAGCAATACCTGTTGATGACGGATCCCGAGCATCAGCGAGATGATCAGCTCGGTTTGCTTGATCGGTTCATCAGCCTGAATAAATTTAAAACTGATGGCCTGTTCAAAAAAATCACACCAGACATGGCACATGCGGGTATGTGAGGCATCAAAAAACTGTCGGGTTAAGGGGCTTTGTTCTGCTGCCAGTTCAAACAGCAAACAATCCAGTTTTAGTGCTTCTGGTAGATAGATAATACTTAAGGCACGCTGACACATCAGAACCAAAGCCTGTTTAAAATCAGAATCCGCCGTCAGCTGAAACTGTTTGGCCCGAATCGATTCTTCGCAGCTTTCCTCAATCGCGCACATAAACAGATTGTTTTTATCCTGAAAGTGGTTATACACCGTCAGCTTGGTAACACCTGCTTCCTTGGCAATCTGGTTCATGTTGGTGGCGTGGTATCCCATTTTTAAAAAAATAGATTTTGCGGCCTGTAAAATCTTGGCTCTTTTTTCTAAATCTTTGGGGCGGCCACTATGAATTTGCACGTTATCTTTCTCTTTTCATGAATTTAAAAATCAAGCAGATAGATTTATTTTTTAATTAATGTACCTGTGAGTATATTAATTAAAAAATAAACAATCTATGATAATGCTCATATCACGCCTTAAAAATCAATTTGAATAAGAGCGCAAACAGATGAAGCAGATCAATCCTATCATATTGGGCTTACTCATTGTCAGTAGTGTCGTCCTCAGCGCCTGCCAGAAAGAGCTTCCCAAGACCGAGGAAATTCCTTATGTCATGGTGGCCCAGCCGAGTGGTAACCATGTTGATCAAAAGAGTTATGCTGGGGATGTTCAGGCCAGACAGCAAACCGCTTTGGCCTTCCGTGTCGGGGGACAGGTGACCGAACGTTATGTTGATGTCGGGGATCGGGTCAGAGTTGGACAGGTGCTGGCGAAACTCGATGTCAAAGATGCGCAATTGCAAATGAATGCGGCCAAGGCACAGTTACAAAGTGCACAGGCCGCTGCAAAAATTGCCGCAGAAGAATATCAGCGTTATCAGCAGTTATTACCGGTCAATGCAGTGAGCCGTTCGCAATTTGATGCGGTCAAAAATCAGTATGAATCTGCTCAGGCAAGCTTGCAGCAGGCCCGTTCTAACTATGAAGTATCCTCCAACCAGACCGGTTATAACCAGCTGATCTCGAATAAAAACGGGGTGATTACCCAGCGTCAAATCGAGATTGGACAGGTGATTGCCGCAGGACAGGCCGCTTACCAGTTAGCCATTGATGGTGAACGCGAAGTGGTGTTTGGTGTGCCTGAACAGGCGGTCAGCAGCATTAAAGTGGGGCAGCCTGCATGGGTCACCTTGTGGTCACAGCCAGATGCACGTTTTGCTGCCAGAGTGCGTGAGGTTTCGCCAGCAGCCGACCAGTCCCGGACCTTTACCGTCAAAGTGTCTTTACTGGAAGGACAGTCCAGTATTCAGCTGGGGCAAAGTGCACGGGTGTTCTTTGTCGCACAGGACAATAATGTACTGAGTGTGCCTTTATCCAGTGTCACCGCCAATGATCAGCAAGCCTATGTCTGGGTGGTGAATACTAATCAAACCATTCGTAAAGTCCCAGTGACCTTAGGCACTTACGGGCGTGATAGTGTACCTGTTCTTGCCGGTTTAAAAGCCACGGACTGGGTCGTGGTCGGTGGCGTACATTTGTTAAGGGATCAGCAAAAAATTCATCCCGTCGATCGTGATAACCGCGATATTCAAGTTAAAACGGGAGGTTAAACATGAAATTTAACCTTTCAGAATGGGCACTCAAAAATAAGGGCATTATCCTTTATTTTATGCTGTTGCTTGGCATCGTGGGCATCATGTCCTATTCCAAACTGTCCCAGAGTGAAGACCCGCCATTTACCTTTAAGGTGATGGTGGTACAGACCTACTGGCCTGGCGCGACAGCCAAAGAGGTCTCGACCCTGGTCACGGATCGAATTGAAAAGGAGTTGATGACCACGGGGCAGTATGACCGCATCATGGCCTATTCACGCCCAGGTGAGTCCCTGGTGACCTTTGTCGCCAAAGACAGCCTACCGTCCAGTGCCATTCCGGATGTCTGGTATAACGTGCGCAAAAAGGTCAATGATATTCGGACCCAGTTGCCAAGCGGTGTACAGGGGCCGTTCTTTAATGATGAATTTGGCGATACCTTCGGCAATATCTATGTACTGACCGGCAAAGACTTTGACTATGCGGTAATGAAAGAATATGCCGACCGTTTGCAACTGCAATTGCAACGGGTCAAAGATGTCAGCAAGGTTAATCTGGTCGGTCTACAAGACCAGAAAATCTGGATTGAACTGTCCAATACCAAGGCAGTGCAATTAGGTGTACCGGTCACCGCGATACAGGAGGCCATCCAGAAGCAAAACGATATGGCGGGTGCCGGTTTCTTTGAAACGGGCACGGATCGTATTCAGATCCGGGTCAGTGGACATTTACATAGTGTCGATGACCTGAAAAAAATGCCGTTACTGGTCGGTGACAGAACCATTCAACTGGGTGATGTTGCCGAGGTTTATCGTGGCTTTAGCGAACCTGCACAGCCACGTATGCGTTTTATGGGCGAGAACGGGATCGGGATTGCGGTGTCGATGCGTAAAGGTGGCGACATCATTGCGTTGGGTAAAAATCTCGAAACCGAATTTAACCGCCTGCAAAAAAGCCTGCCTCTGGGCATGAAACTGCAAAAAGTGTCTGATCAACCTGTGGCGGTACAACGCAGTATTCAGGAATTCTTAAAAGTTCTGGCGGAAGCGGTGATCATCGTTTTACTGGTGAGTTTCTTCTCACTCGGTTTCCGTACTGGTTTGGTGGTGGCGCTGTCCATTCCACTGGTTTTAGCCATGACCTTTGCCGGCATGAACCTGTTCGATGTGGGACTGCATAAGATTTCACTGGGTGCCTTGATTCTGGCGCTGGGGCTGCTGGTGGATGATGCCATCATCGCGGTTGAAATGATGGCGATTAAGATGGAGCAGGGCTACAGTCGACTCAAAGCCGCAGGTTTTGCCTGGCAAACCACGGCTTTCCCGATGCTGACAGGCACCCTGATTACAGCTGCAGGTTTTTTGCCGATTGCCACCGCTCAATCGGGAACAGGGGAATATACCCGTTCGATTTTCCAGGTGGTAACTATTGCCTTGATCGTGTCATGGATTGCCGCCGTGTTATTTGTGCCTTATCTGGGGGAGAAACTCCTGCCTGATTTCACCAAGCAGCAACAGCAAGCCGCATGGTATGTGCGCTTGTGGGCAAGATTGCGCAAGCAACCTGCGCCTATTGTGGAAGCGCATGGACAACAGCATGATCCTTACCAATCCAAGTTTTATCAGTCTTTTCGCCGTGTGGTCGAAATCTGTATCACCTATCGAAAAACCGTGATTGCCGTGACCGTCGGGATTTTTGTGTTGTCGGTGGCGATGTTTAAACTGGTGCCGCAACAGTTCTTCCCGCCATCGAACCGTGCTGAAATTCTGGTGGACTTAAAACTGGAAGAAGGTGCCTCCCTGACCGCGACAGAACAAGCCGTACATAAAGTGGAACAATTCCTGTCGAAACAAAAAGGTATTGATAACTATGTGGCTTATGTCGGGACAGGTTCACCGCGGTTCTACTTGCCTCTGGATCAGCAACTGCCGCAAGCCAGCTTTGCCCAGTTTGTGGTGCTGGCCTCATCTTTAGATGATCGGGATGAAATCCGTCGTTCTCTAGATACACAAATCAAGCAGCTCTTACCTCAAGTGCGTACCCGGGTGTCGTTACTGGAAAATGGTCCGCCTGTGGGTTATCCACTGCAATATCGTGTTTCGGGTGAAGATCTGGCAACGGTTCGGGCCGAGGCTCAGAAAGTTGCGAAAGTCCTGAGTGAAGACCCGAATACCACCAATGTGCATCTGGACTGGGGCGAGCCAAGCAAAATCATTGCGATCGACATTGATCAGGATCGTGCCCGTCAAATGGGGGTGTCTAGTGTTGATCTGGCCAATTTCCTCAATGCCTCGGTCACGGGCTCGGTGATGAATCAATATCGTGAAAAACGTGAATTGATTGAAATCCGCTTGCGTGGTGATCAATCGGAACGGGTTGAAGTGGCGTCTTTAGCGAGCCTGGCGGTACCGACCAGTAAAGGCAGCACTGTGCCACTGGCGCAAATTGCCACAATCGAATCCCGCTTTGAAGAGGGTTTAATCTGGCATCGTAATCGTCTGCCAACCATTACTGTTCGCGCGGATATTCGCACGCATTTGCAACCTGCCACTGTGGTGCAACAGCTGGCAGACAAGATGCAGAGCTTACGTGCAGACCTGCCAAGTGGTTATTTACTGGAAGTGGGCGGCACAGTTGAGGAGTCGGCCAAGGGACAAAACTCGGTCAATGCTGGCATGCCTTTATTCCTGGCCGTGGTGATGACTTTATTAATGATCCAGCTACGCAGCATGTCACGCGCGGCCATTGTCTTGCTGACTGCACCATTGGGGTTGATCGGGGTGGTGGCATTCTTGCTGCTGTTTAATAAACCTTTCGGTTTCGTGGCAATGCTCGGTACGATCGCACTGTCAGGCATGATTATGCGTAACTCGCTTATTTTGATTGATCAGATCGAGCAGGATATACAGGCGGGACATGTGCCATGGGATGCGGTCATTGATGCCACCATGCGCCGTTTCCGTCCCATTGTCCTGACCGCACTGGCTGCGGTACTCGCGATGATCCCGTTATCTCGCAGTATTTTCTTTGGTCCGATGGCCGTTGCGATTATGGGAGGATTGATTGTTGCGACCTTATTAACCCTGTTTTTCCTGCCTGCACTTTATGCAGCATGGTTTAAGGTTAAAAAAACAACATAACTATCGTAATTATTTTGTGAATAAAGGTGCGAAATATTGAAAATTTCAATATAGTAGCACCTATATTTTAAGACCAAAAAATAATTGAATTTCATTGCATGACAAATTTTGCACAATGCTGTGAATGAGGTGATATAGAGCATGGGGCAAGACAATATTGAGCAGCATCGCCGCTATGTGGTGATTTCTTACGTGTTCATGTTTCTTGCATTATTTACAATCGTGTTTGCAGTGTTTGCCTACCTGTTAGCACGAAAAGTTGCGATTGTGGATAATGCTGAAGTATGGATACATGCGCATGCACTGTGGATTATGCGTAATGTGCTGTTATTTATCTTGATGGCCTTTTTTGCTGCCTTATGGTTTATTCCATTATTCTTTTTTGCGTGGGACAGCGCCCTCTGGGTGACTGCAATGACCGTTGCAGGTGTGGTCTTCAGTTCGATTGCCTGGTTATTTTTATTGAATGCATGGCTAAAAGGCATTGCCAAGTACTTTAAAAATAAAGCAGTTTTTTAATTTTACTGCTTTTTTATTGAATTAGACCTTGTAAATTTATCGTACAGCCCCTATTAAGGCTCTGTTGACTTTAGAAATAAAAAGTCGGCAGAGCCTATTTGTTTTTTTAGATTTGAATAAATTCCGTGAGGAGCATCGCCAACCATGGCTAAACGTGATTATTATGAGGTTTTAGGCGTTTCGAAAACCGCAAGTGATGATGAGATCAAGAAAGCCTATCGTAAGTTGGCGATGAAGTATCATCCAGACCGTAACCCTGACAATGCAGAAGCTGAAGAAAAGTTCAAAGAAGCGTCTGAAGCCTATGAAGTGCTGTCTGACGGCGAAAAGCGCAGCATGTATGACCGTGCTGGGCACAGTGCCTTTGAAGGTGGCTTCGGTGGTGCTGGTGGCGGCTTCGGCGGTTTTAGCGCAGAAGACATTTTCAGCCAGTTTGGTGATATTTTCGGTGGTGCGTTCGGTGGCGGTGGTCGTCAGCAACAACGCCAACGCCGTGGTTCAGACCTGCGCTATGTGATGGAACTGACGCTCGAAGAAGCGGTTAAAGGGGTGAAAAAGACCATTACCTTTACTGCGCCAGCGCCATGTGAAACCTGTGATGGTAAAGGTTCTCAAAATCCGAATGATGTCGAAACCTGTCGTACCTGTCATGGTGCAGGCCAAGTGCGTATGCAACAAGGTTTCTTCTCGGTGCAGCAAACCTGTAGTACCTGTCGTGGTCAAGGTAAAATCATCAAGAACCCATGTAAGAGCTGTCATGGTTCAGGCGTTGCCGATCGTCAGCAAACACTTGAAGTGACCATTCCTGCAGGCGTGGACAATGGCGACCGCGTACGCTTAACCGGCAAAGGTGAAGCGATCCGTGATGGTCAGGCCGGTGATTTGTACGTTGAAGTCGTGGTACGTGAACACGAAGTCTTCCAGCGTGATGGTGCGGATCTCTATATGGACGTGCCAGTCAGCATTGCAGATGCGGCTTTAGGTAAAGAAATCGAAATCCCGACCTTAGAAGGCCGTGTTAGCTTGAAAATTCCTGAAGGTACACAAACGGGTAAACTGTTCCGCTTACGTGGCAAAGGCGTTCGTCCAGTACGTAGCAGCATGGTCGGTGATTTACTCTGCCGTATTGTGGTAGAAACGCCGGTGAACCTGAACAGTCGCCAACGTGAATTGCTGAAAGAGCTACAAGCCTCTTTTGATGGGGATGGCCATGCTTCATCGCCAAAGAAAAAATCATTCTTTGATCGCCTGTTTGACTAATTGGCATTCATAAAAAAAACCTGCTACGGCAGGTTTTTTTTATGGGAAATTTTTAGCGCAAGCACAGAGTTTTGCTATAGTAGCTGAATTGTTTAAATAAAAGACTGGGAAAAATTATGTCAACTTCTCCACGCATTGGGATCTTGGGTGCAGGCGGACGCATGGGGCGTATTCTGATTCAAGCGGTACAACAGGCAGGTTACCAGCTTGCAGCCGCAGTGGAACGTCCGGAAAGCAGTCTGGTGGGTGCAGATGCAGGTGAGCTTGCAGGGATTGGCAACATCGGCGTCAAGATCGTGGGAAGTTTGAGTGAAGTATTGAAAGACTGTGATGTGGTGATTGACTTCACTGCACCGGATGCCACTGAACAGCATTTGAAGCTATGCCGTGAAGCGGGTGTGGCCATGGTGATCGGGACCACGGGGATGTCAGATCAACAAAAGGCATTCCTTGAAGAAACTGCAACTCATACTCCAGTCGTGTACGCTGCCAATTATTCAGTGGGGGTCAATGTTTCGATTAAATTACTGGAACTTGCAGCCAAAGTATTTGGCGATACGGTGGATATCGAAATCATTGAAGCGCATCATCGCCATAAAGTGGATGCACCGTCAGGTACTGCATTCATGATGGGTGAGGCGATTGCCGATACTTTAGGCCGTAACCTGAAGGAAGTGGCGGTATATGGCCGTGAAGGTTATACCGGTCCGCGTGACCGCCAGACCATTGGCTTTGAAACCATTCGTGGCGGTGATATCGTCGGTGAACATACCGTGATGTTTATTGGTGAAGGTGAACGTGTTGAAGTGACGCATAAAGCCACCAACCGTATGAACTTCGCCTCAGGTGCAGTTCGTGCAGCAGCCTGGGTGGTTGGCCGTGAAGCGCGTAAATACGATATGAAAGATGTTTTGGGCTTTAACGAGATTGAAGTATAAAACGTTCCTTTTTGGTACTATAAAAGAGCTTGTTGAGCTTTCTTTCCGTCAGGAGTGAAACAAGCTCTCGCTATCATTAAAACAATCGAGCATGACATGAATAAAAAACATATCGTCCTTGCTACACTGCTCAGTATCAGCAGCTTTACCGTCAATGCAGCAGCTGATAAGGCCAAGCTGAGCTTACATCGTAATAATATCAAGGTCTGGACCTATCAGACCGAAAATAACCCGATTATCCAATATAAAGCAGAAACCACGTTCGACGTACCACTGGAACGTGCCGCTGCCGTAGTGTTGGATGTAGAGCGTACACCGCAATGGGTGCCCTATGTCGGTAAGGCAAAAATGCTGTCGCGGGATGACAAAAAAGGCGAATTTACCTTGTACATGGTACTGGATTTTCCTTTCCCCTTAAAAGACCGTGATGTGGTGATTAAGGGCAAAATGACCAAGAACGCGGATGGCAGTATCAATATTAAAAACAATGCCATTCAGGATGATTATCCGGAACAGCCCGATGTGGTGCGTTTAAGCAAATATGCAGGTGACTGGACTTTCCAGAAATTGGCCAGCAATAAGGTCAAAGTGACCACCAGTGGATACGCTGATCCGGCAGGTTCGATTCCACTCAGCTTTGTGAATATGTTTGTACAGCAGCAACCTTATCAAATGCTGATGAAAATGAAAAAAGAAGTGCTCAATCCGATCTATGCGCAACCGAAGTTGCCCGAGTTATTGAAGTAATAAAAAAGCCTGATTGAATCAGGCTTTTTTATGTGGCTTATGCTTGCGGGCATTGTTTGAGTTGAGCCGCCGGTTTCTTGGCCAACTTGATCTGGATAAACACCAGAATTAAACCAATACCTGCCAGTACCGCACCGATCATGGAGACTGCTGTGTAGTTTAAGCCGAGACTTAAGACTGCGCCGCCTGCCGCTGCACCAATGGCATTGCCCAGATTAAAGGCGCCGATATTGACAGAAGACGCCAGACCGGATGCTTCACGTGCAACCGACATCACACGCATTTGCAAAGGCGGTACAATCGCAAATGCTGCCGCACCCCAGATCACCAGACCAATGGCTGCACCCAGTTGTGATTGCGCCAGGAATGGGAAAATCACCATCAAGCTGATCAGCAAGACCAGAAAACCAATCAGGGTTTTGTCGATCGACATATCTGCAAACTTACCGCCGAAATGGTTACCGATAGAGAAACCAATCCCGATCAAGACCAGCATCATGGTGATAAAGCTCGGTGAAGCATGGCTAAATTCAACCAGACTCGGCGCGATGTAGGTATACAAGGTAAACATGGCCGAAGCACCAAACACGGTGGTCAACAGCGCCAGCACCACAGGTAGGCGGGTCAGCACTTTCAGCTCCATTTTCACATCCGGTTTTTGACCGACAGAGCCTGCAGGCAGGGCTTTCCAGAGCGATAGCATGGTAATGATACCGAGTATAGAAATCGCCAGGAACGACATACGCCAGCCAATATTTTGTCCAACCCAGGTGGCGAGGGGTACACCGCCAATATTGGCAATGGTCAGTCCCATAAACATAGTCGCTACCGCACTGGCCTGTTTATTGGCTGGCACCACACTGGCTGCCACCACCGATCCAATCCCGAAGAAGGCACCATGGTTGAGGCTGGTCAGCAGACGAGCCCCCATTAAGCTCATGTAGTTCGGTGCAAAGGCTGCGATCAGGTTGCCAAGGGTAAAAATTGCCATCAGTACAATCAATGCATTGCGACGGGCAAAACCACCAAACCATAAGGTCATGATCGGCGCACCGAGCATCACGCCCAGTGCATAACCCGTGATCAGCATACCTGCACTTGGAATTGACACGCCCAGATCATTGGCAATATTGGGCAACAGTCCCATGGGAGAAAACTCGGTTGTCCCAATGGCAAATGCGCCAATGGCCAGTGCCAGCAACGGCAGGTTGATGCGGCTGCTCATGTTATTTGTCCCATTCAGGCGCAAATGGTTCAGGACTCACTTCTCGACCATTACGTTCTAGTTGAGCAATCAGCTGCATTTCCTCTGCACTTAAGGTTAAGTCTTGCGCTTTTAAGTTGCTGATCAGGTTTTCACGTTTTGTTGATGATGGAATCACGGCAAAACCATTTTGCAATGCCCACGCCAATGCGACTTGTGCCGTGGTTGCCTGATGCTGTGCAGCAATTTCAGCCAAAGTTGGATCATTCAGCACTTTGCCATAAGCCAGGGTCATATATGAGGTCACGTCAATGTCTTGTTCACGTAAGTAGTTCACCAGATTACGGTTTTGTAAATACGGGCTGAGCTCGATCTGGTTAGTGGCAATGTGTTCTACACCAATGCTGTCAATCGCTTGCTGGGTCAAGGCAATATTAAAGTTTGAGATCCCGATTTGTTTGGTCAAACCTTGTTGTTTCGCTTCCAGAAGTAATTGCATCACGCTCGGAATCGAGACACCCAGTGCTGGAGCTGGCCAGTGGATCAGGGTTAGATCGACGGCATCGGTACGAAGTTTTTGTAAGCTGTCTTTTAAGCTGGGAATAAATTTGTCTTCGGCAAAGTTATCAACCCAGATTTTTGTGGTTAAAAACAAATCCTGACGGGCAACGCCACTTTCAGCAATGGCTTGGCCTACAGCCGCTTCATTTTCATAAATCTGTGCGGTATCAATGGCACGGTAACCCACATCAAGGGCTGTTTTAACGGAATTAATCACCGCTTGGTCTTGAAGTCGGAAAGTACCTAAACCAAATTGAGGGATACGCATATTATTCACCTAATCTTGTCATGCTCGATTGAGCGTTTTCTGTTGATGGGTAGAATTTTGCAATAATTATTGTTGCTAAAAAATAGAGGAATTTGCAAAATATAGTTGACTAAATATCAATAATTGAAGGATTCAATGAAATCAACCATTGAAGAATTACTCGCTTTTATGACCATTGTCGATACCGGTTCCTTTATTGCTGCCGCAGAAAAACTCGGACAGACGGCATCGGGTCTCAGCCGTTCGCTCAGCCGTTTGGAATCAAAGCTGGAAGTGACCTTGTTAGAACGGACCACGCGCAAATTAAAACTAACACAAGAAGGGCAACAATTCCTGAATCACGCCCGTAAAATCTTAAGTGACTTAAATGCAGCAGAAGAGGCGTTGCAAAAATCCGATCAAGATACTTCCGGGCTTATCCGGATTGATTCGGCCACACCTTTTATTTTGCATGTGATTGCACCATTGGTGCATAAGTTTCGCCGTTGTTATCCCAACATTGAAATTGAGCTCAATAGTAATGATCTGGTGATTGATCTGCTGGAGCATAAAACCGATGTCGCCTTCCGTTTTGGTGAACTGCATGATTCCAGTCTGCATGCCAAACTGGTGTGTAAAAGCCGGATTTATATTGTCGCCAGCCCGGACTATTTAGGTCGTCATGGCATTCCACAACAGCCAAAAGAGCTGCTTCAACATGATGTGATTGGCTTTACCCGACCAGCCTATATCAATAAATGGCCATTAAAGATTGAGGGAGAATATTTTCAGGCCCAGCCTAAAATTAAAGCCTCAAGTGGAGAAACCGTAAGGCAACTGTGTCTGCGCGGGCAGGGGATTGCACGACTATCAGAGTTTGAAGTCTGGAAAGACCTCAATGAAGGCAATCTGGTAGCCCTGTTTGAAGACCAGATCGAACACTCTTATCAACGCATCCATGCGGTGTATTATCAGCAAGAACACTTGCCAAAACGTATCCGTTTATTTATTGAGTTTTTGACTGAGCAATTAAGTCAGGGCTTCTCGGTTTGCCAATAGCATCATTTTGAAGCTGCACATTCAGGACCGGAATGGACGGACCTGTTTTTGGCAGGACAGACACCACAATATGTTGCTGTTGTAGCTTGCATTCCAGTTCTACTGTTGGCAATAAGTTACTGGCTAGCATGACCCCATTTTCATTGGGTTTTTTATAGGTCATCTTGATGATACGACTCTCTGCAGTGGCTGCGCCTTTTTCCATTTTCCATAACTCATAAGTCGGTTGATTCTGCAGGCGTAAATAACCTTCCGAGAGTGACTTACACACCTGTTGTTGTGGGTAGGTGGCTTGGTCACTGAGTTCACAGCCGCTCAGTAAAATTATACCGAATATAAATAAGATATTATTTTTCATTGATTTATCCTGTGGCAGTTGATTTTTATAGCTTAACGGTGTTGTATAAACCAATACAGATACAGAAATTTATAAAAAAGCAGTACAGAGATGACCTTCCAATATCAACGTCTGGCAGAACAGCTGGCGCATAAGATCTATCAACATGAATTACAGCCACAACAGAAGCTGAGTTCTTTAAGGGAATTTGCTCGTCAGCACAGTATTAGCCTGAGTACGGCGCAACAATGCTATGAGTTGCTGGAAGCCAAGGGGTTGATCTACGTCAAAGCAAAATCGGGTTATTTTGTCAGTTCGAGACAATATCAAAGTCCTGTGCCAGACAGTCCCGGGTTCGAGTCGATGAGTCGGCAGGTTTCAAATTTAGACCTGCATAATCAGATCCAAACCGCTTCGATTCAGGGGCATTTAATGCCATTGGGTGCCATCCAACTTGCTCCCCATTTAATCCCTATGCAAGGTTTACGCCGTTCTTTGCAACGTGCGTTAAAACACTGTCAACCGGAAGATTTCTTATATTGTGACAGGCAAGGGCATGCACATTTGCGACAGGCATTATCGGATCATTGGCGTGAAGATGGTATCTATGTTGCCACGGACGATATCTTTATCACCAATGGCTGCATGCCAGCATTAACATTATTGATTCAACAGATGACCAAGCAAGGCGATAGTATTCTGATTCCAACCCCTACCTTTAATGGGCAGTTGCAGATGCTGGCCAGCCTGAAACGCCAGATTATCGAAATTCCAGCCGATCATCGTGGTATTGATCTGGAGCGTTTGGAATTCTTTATGCAACAGGGCAGTGCCAAGCTGTGTTTGATGACCGCCAATTTTCAAAATCCATTGGGCTATTGCCTGACGAATGAAGAAAAGCAGCACATCGCCAAGCTGGCTCAGCAGTATGAGTGTTTTATTCTGGAAGATGATATTTATGGAGAATGCAGTTTCCAGAAGGAGCGACCTTTGCCGATACGCTATTGGGATCAGGATGGCTATGTGATCTGGTGTGGCTCGGTGTCTAAATCCTTATCAACGGCTTATCGTGTTGGCTGGTTTTGCTTAGGCCCGCAGTTACAGCAATTACGACCACATTTTTTAGCAGATAATATAAGAGTGAATACCCCTTTACAGTTAGGGCTGGCTGATTTTATTTATAGCCGGGGTTATCGGGAGCATCTTGATCAACTGAGACCTAAACTCATGCAACAGGTGCAACAGTATCGGGCATTTATTTTAGAGGCATTTCAGGGAATTCCGATTGCCTTGAGCCAGTCCCAGGGTGGTTATGCCTTATGGCTACAACTTCCGGCAAGCATTACCGGTCTGCAATTGTATTATCTGGCGCAAGCGCAGGGCATTAATATCGTGCCGGGGGAAGTGTTTGGTGAAGACCGACGCTATCAGCATTTTCTGCGTTTGAATGCAGGCCATGCCTTAACTGAAGAAATCCGCCAAGCGATACAGCAATTGGCGGACTGGACGCGTAAAAGTCTGAACTAGTTGAAGTCTGCTTTTAGAACGATGCGATAACGTGCCTGACCTGAATGCAGTCGTTCAATTGCCTCATTGAGTTGCGACATCGGGTAGAGTTCAATCTGTGGGGCAATATTTTTGCGTGCAGCAAACTGTAACAGCTGGCGCAGTGCCAAAGGGGAACCCGTAGGTGAGGAGGTGACTGATTTGGCGCCATTCATCAAGGTTCCAACCGACACCGGAATCGGTTCTAAAGTCACCCCCAAGAAATGTAAACTGCCATTCGCTGCAAGCGTACTCAGGTAGGCTTGCCAATTCAGCGTTACATTCACGGTACTGAGCAAGAGATCGAACTTGCCGCGTTGTGCCTTGATCGCCTGGGCATCACGACTATTCACCACATGATCTGCGCCCATGGCTTTGAGCTCCTCGGTCTTGTCCGGACTCGAACTAAAAGCCGTAATTTCACAGCCCCAGGCCTTGAGTAACTTAATTGCCATATGACCTAAGCCACCAATCCCAATCACCCCGACATGATGGGTGGCTTGAATTTTATGTTTCAATAACGGATCAAATACGGTAATCCCGCCACAGAGCAGTGGTCCGGCACTTTCCGGATCCAAATCTTCTGGTAGTGGAATCACCCATTGCCAGCCAGCGCGGACTTTATCGGCAAAGCCGCCGGCATGCCCGACGATGGTTGAAATCTTTTCACCGGTACAGAGCACCTGATTGCCGCCAATACAGGGATCACAGGCCTGACAGGTTTCAGCGGTCCAGCCAATTCCGACACGTTGGCCGATCTGTAAACCCTTGGCTTCGGAACCGAGTGCGATGATAGTGCCGATAATTTCATGGCCTGCGACAACCGGATACACTGATGAGCGCCATTCATTATCAATCACGGAAAGATCGGAATGACACAGACCACAGTACTCAACTTTGACTTCCACCTGATGCGCCTGTAAGTCGCCTGCATCAAATTGATAAGGAACTAACTGCTCGCCCGCCTGCATGGCGGCATAAGCACGAATCTGGTTATTGCTCATTGGGGGGAACTCCTGTTGAAGGAAAATTTATGCTTTATGATTATTTAAAATGGCAATGATTTTCATGGTCATTGACCATACCAACCGCTTGCATAAAGGCATAGCAAGTGGTCGGGCCGACAAATTTAAAACCATGCTTTTTGAGGGTTTTGGAGAGTTTCTGGCTGGTTTCAGTTTGTGCAGGTGCTTCGCGATAATTGATGACATCATTATGTTCAGTTTGCTGATCCACAAAGCTCCATAGCCAGGCCGGAACATCGCTGACTTGATCTTTAAGCTTGAGCCAGGCAATGGCATTGTCGCGAATCGCTTTCAGCTTGCCGATATGACGGATTAAACCAGTATCACTGAGCTTGAGCTGTAGTTGCTCATCGCTCAGTGCTGCAATTTCGGTAAGGGGGTGGCTGAAGAAATGGGTACGGTAGTGTTCACGTTTTTTTAGCACCGTGATCCAGGACAGGCCAGCTTGCTGACCTTCCAGGCAGAGCATTTCAAACAGGTGTGCTTCATCGTATTGGGGCTTACCCCATTCCTGATCATGGTAAGCGATATATAGCGGATCATCGGAGCACCAGCCACAGCGTTGAATTGACATATTGGATGCTCCTTATTGTTATGGGTAGGAATAATTAAAGTTTGAATGCCACCCATTCATTTGGGCGTGTATCCCAATAATACAGTTCTGCGCTGCTTAAATCAGCAAATTTAAGCCAAAAGTCTTTACCTGATTTATCCGCAAAACCGGTACTGATCAGCAGGGCATCCTCACTGATTTCCATGATCCAGCCTTGATAGCTGGTGCCATTGATGATGATCTTTTGCTGATTGCCTGACTCTGCAAACTCAACCAGACGTTCAATCAATGCTTCTGACATTGTATGTTCCTAACGTAAATATGGGTATGGATTGACTGCTCCACGCCCTTTGCCATTCAAGTAAATACCATAGTGTAAATGTGGAGCGGTATAACGTGCATTACCGGTATTGCCCACATAACCGATCAGATCGCCCTTGCGAACGTAATCCCCGACATTGAGCCCACGTTTATGGCCGTTGAGGTGGGCATAATAATGCCACGAACCTGCTGGACCCATGATCCAGATGACCTTGCCACCTAAATTATTATTACGTAAATCAGCAACTAAGCCTTCAGTTGCACTATACACTTTGGTGCCACGCTCTGCCATGATATCAATGCCTTCATGGTTACGACCCTGACTGCGGGCAGCGCCCCAGGTGTCCCGTAATTCATTGCGGCTGACGCCTTTGACCGGAACAGGCAAGCGGCTATCCAGTCGCATGTTTTTTAGTTTATTGACCTGTGCATTCGGTAACGGTGTCGCTTTCTTCGGCGCTGTGGCACAGGCTGAAAGTAAAATAATCAACACACCCAGCAACGTATAAGAAATCGGATGGCGCACAAAAACTCCTTATCTTTTGAGATCCAGCAGGGAGGACATTTAAGCTTTTTGCTTTGCTGTAATCAGTTTCTTCATCGCCGTAGGAACCCCTCTGGCAATGGCGGCCTCAGGACTCAGCCAAACGCCCTTCAGTTCAATACTGAGCTGTTCTTTTTGGTCGTGTTCCACGTGGAACAGCCGCTCAATCAGTAACCAGGTAAAATGGGTAAAGCTATGGCTAATCTGCAACGATGATACTTGAGCTTGCAATTTAAAGTGCTGCTCAATCTGTTGTAATTCGGTTGCTTGCTCAATGATCGGCAGGCAGTATAAGCCGCCCCAGAGTCCATGGGCTTCCCGTTGTTGCCACAGCCATTCATCACCTGACTGAATCACTAATAAATTCGCTGTTCTGACCGGAACCGGTTTCTTGGCTTTTTTAAATGGTAGTTCCTGTTCTAAGCCTTGTTGATAGGCCTGACAGTGTTGCTGCATCGGGCAATATAAACACAACGGTTTTTTCGGTGTACAGATCGTTGCCCCCAGGTCCATGATCGCCTGCGTGTAATCATGGTTGCGTTCTTTTGGACAAATTTCTTCTGCAATCTGCCACAGGGCCCGTTCGTGTTGCGGTTTGGATAGATCATCTTCAATGGCAAAAAAACGCGCTAAAACGCGTTTAACATTACCATCCATAATCACGCCGTACTGGCGTAAACCGAGTGACATCAGTGCTCCAGCGGTTGAGCGGCCAATGCCGGGTAATTCTATCCATTGTTCGAGTGTTTCTGGAAATTTGCCTTGCTGGCTGACAATGCCTGCAGCTTTATGCAGATTGCGTGCACGGGCGTAGTAACCGAGTCCTGCCCAATAGGGTGCGACATCATCCCAACTGGCCTGTCCCAGATCTTTGACAGTTGGAAAGCGTTCAATAAAACGGTCGAAATATTGCAGTACCGTTTTGACCTGGGTCTGTTGCAGCATGATTTCTGAGACCCAGACCTTGTAAGGATCGTCGGCGATTTGCCAAGGTAAGTCATGGCGACCGTGTTGGTCGAACCAGTGAAGCAGGGCATCAGAAAATGAGAAATCAGGCATGAATCAGGTCAGTAAAAAGCAGGGCTGTAGTATAGCGGAAATGCGGCTTTTTGCGGCGTTAAAATTCTGTTGAAACATAAACAGGGTATAGATCGTAAAGTATTTCAAACTTGTATTAAATTTCAGTCGTTATTTGTGTTTGGGTAGGCGGCATGGATGCCGCCCGTTGAGCTGTAGTATCAGGGAGGTAGCATCAGCTCAATAGAGAATTTTTGCCTACCTTGCGGGGTATACTCCTCACCTATGAAAAGTAAGTCGTCGAAGACATATCCTGAAATTCGATCAGAACTCGCTATGACTCTGTAATGCAGTCCAACAGTCGGCATCCATGCCGTCTTGGCACGAGTTTAAATATCAGGAGGATATTGACTGGGATTGGCGTTTTGAAAAATCATTTACCGATTACTTCAAATGTTTATCCAACAGCTCATACATTGCTTCAAGCCCTTGGCGCTCTGCTTCTGCGTTATAACCCAAGTCAACATTGTTGGCTTTGGCGCGTTCATCCGCAAGCGGGTTACTGAAGCCGTGCTTGGCATCTTCAAAAATAATCACTTCATGGTCGACTTCAGCATCATGCATTTCCTGACGGAAGCTGGCCACATCGTCCAAAGTAACCATACTGTCCAGTTCACCATGCAGGACTAAAATCTCGGCCTTGACCTTGCCTTTTTCAGCCGGTGCTTTCGGGCTTAATACTGCGTGAAAGGTCGCAACCGCTTCGATTTCTGCGCCTGAACGAGCCAGATCCAGCACCACCTTGCCCCCATAACAGAAACCAATGGCCGCCAGTTTTTCAGCATTGACTTCCGGTTGAGTGGCTAAAGTCTGTAGACCTGCCTGTGCACGCTCTACAATGGTCTCTGGCTGTTCAAAGGTCTGGTTCATCCACGCCGATGCTTCCGGTACAGCTGTCGTGACTTTCTTATCGCCATACATATCAATCGCGAGCGCGGCAAAACCATGCGCTGCCAGCTCACGTGCGCGCTGTTCGGTATATTCATTACGGCCCCACCATTCAGGCGCAACAATCACCCCAGCAACTGGTTGATCAGTGACAGGTGTTGCGAAATAACCAACCAAGCGTTGGCCGTCTGGAGCGGTATATTCAATTTCACGGGTATTGATCGAAAAGCTCATACGATAATCCTGATCTGTATTGTGAGAATGCATTGATTAAAACATAAAAAAGCTCAATTGGAGATATGGTCAAACAACAGATGCCGCGGTTTGGATTTTGCTCAGGCATAAAAAAAGAAGAATACGGAGATTCTTCTTTTTTTATTTTAGGGGTTAAATCCTTAGACTTTACCTCGTGATATAAAGCCGACAATGGCTAGAATCACCGCTACAACCAGCAAGATTACAGCGAAATCTTTCGATAAACCAGCAACACCACCAAAACCTAATAAGCTGGCAATGAGTGCGATTACAGCAAAAATAATGGCCCAACGGAACATGTCGTGTTCTCCTAATTTTTCGTTATGAATCTAATATAGCGTGGCTTTTTTGAACAAAATGTGGTGTTTCTGTGGTTCAAATGTTTAATACTTAAAGAAATGTTAAGTGAAAAAAACAGATTGAAAGAAAGAGATGGGGTAGCAATGCTATAATCATAAACTCGCTTGAAATAGAAACAACTGGTATGTCCGTCGAACTGCGCCCTAACTTCTGGAAACAATATTCGCTTGATCAGCTTAATCAGGCGGAATGGGAAGCATTGTGTGATGGCTGTGGTTTATGCTGTCTGGTTAAACTGGAAGATGAAGAGACTGCCGAAGTTGCCTATACCAAAGTGTCATGTAAGCTACTGGACTGTAAAACCGCGCGTTGCTCGGATTATCCTAACCGTCAGCAGCAAGTACCGGATTGTATCCAGCTTACCCCAGAGCGGCTCACCACGATTTCATGGTTACCGCCGAGCTGTGCCTACCGTCGCCTGAGTGAAGGCAAGAATTTGCCCTCATGGCATTATTTAAATACCGGTTCGCGTCAAAGCGTGATACGGGCCAAGAAATCTGCCGCGGGACGTTGTATCTCCGAAAGCGAGATCGATGAAGAGCAGATCGAAGACTATGTCGTGCGTTGGGTGCGCTAACGGCATATTGAACCCGATGTTCAAAATCTGCTTTGCATAAAACAACATTTTTACAGTATTTTGATGGGCATATCTCCGTAAGATGAGTCTTATAACGAGGGAGATAAGCAATGAATAAAGTATTGATAACACCTTTGATATGTAGCGGCTTTTTATTTTTGTTGGCATGTGGCCCCAACAATACCAATTCCAAAATCCCTGATCAAAATGCTGAGCAGCAGACCTCGTCCACTACCGCACAGCAGAGATACCGCACCGAGACGGTGGCTTCATTTAATGAGCCTTGGGCAATCGCCAGTTTGCCTGATCAGCGTTTGCTGATTACCGAGCGCAAAGGACAACTAAAATTATTTGATCCGAAAACCAAGACCAGCCTGAATGTTTCAGGTGTTCCGGCGGTGAGTTATGGCGGGCAGGGGGGGCTTGGCGGTGTGATATTGCATCCCGATTTTCAGAAAAATCACTGGCTCTATTTGAGTTATGCCAGCAAGGGACAAGGTGGATACGGCGCGGAGATTGCACGTGCCAAACTGGATTTATCCAACCCGCAGCAGCCTAAACTGACCGAGGTAAAAACCATCTGGCAGCAAGTACCGAAGGTTTCGGGACAAGGGCACTATGGCCATCGCATGCTGTTTGGTTCAGATGGAAAGTTGTGGGTCAGTTCAGGGGAGCGCCAGAAGTTTGATCCAGCTCAGGATCTAAAAACTAATCTTGGTAAAGTATTGCGCCTGAACGATGATGGCACCCCTGTGGCTGGTAATCCATTTCAGCAGCAAGGTGGCGTCACGGCAGAAATCTGGTCACTGGGTCACCGGAATCCACTCGGCATGGCCTTTGATGAAAACGGACAACTCTGGGTGGTCGAAATGGGACCTAAAGGTGGTGATGAGCTGAATCTGATCCTGAAAGGGGCCAACTATGGATATCCGAAAGTCTCCAATGGCGATCATTATTCTGGTTTGCCAATTCCTGACCACAGTACCCGTCCCGAGTTTAAAGCACCGGCAATTGACTGGACACCCGTGATTTCACCATCCAGCCTGATCATTTATTCAGGTCAGCAGTTCCCCCTATGGCAACATAAGGCACTTATCGGTGGCTTATCTTCCAAAGCGATTGTGGTGGTGGACCTGAAAGCTCAACCGGTGCAAGAGATACAGCGACTGGAGATGAAACAGCGGATTCGTGGTTTGCATCAGACTCAAGATGGTTCGATCTGGGTCATTGAAGATGGTCCACAGGCCAAGTTACTTAAACTCAGCGCTTCTTAACGATTAACTTAAAGTGAAATGATCCATGCTAAATTCAAAACGTCTCTCTGGACCTGTAAAACAATTGCTTGTACTTGCAGGACTACTATCTGGCAGTACGCCACTTTGGGCACAACAGTTATCCGAGCAGCAGGTTCAGGCGATCGTTGATCAGCAATTCAAACCGCTTTTACAGCAATACAAAATCCCGGGAATGGCTGTTGGGATCACCCTGAATGGACAACATTATTTTGTCAATTATGGGGTGGCTTCCAAACACAGCCAGCAACCCATCCGCAATAGTACCTTATTTGAACTTGGCTCGGTGAGTAAGACTTTTAATGCAACCCTGGCAGGCTATGCACAGGCACAAGGCAAACTGTCATGGTCTGATCATCCTGCCAAATATTTCCCTGAATTGAAAAATAGTGCAGTGAATCGTGCCACCTTATTGAATCTGGGCACCTATACTGCGGGCGGTTTTCCGTTGCAGTTCCCGGATGAGGTAGTTCAGCAACAGGAGATGATCAAGTATTTTCAGGCATGGCAGCCGAAGACCACCGTTGGCGCTGCGCGTCAATATTCCAACCCAAGTATCGGCTTGATGGGCTATGTCACGGCCTTGGCAATGAAAAAGCCCTATACCGAATTGCTGGAAAAAACACTTTTCCCTCAGTTAGGTCTGAAACAAAGTTTCGTTCAGGTGCCTGAGCAGCAAATGTCGAACTATGCATGGGGGTATAAGGCGGATCAGGCCATGCGTGTCTCGCCTGGAATGTTTGATGCTGAAGCCTATGGTGTGAAAAGTAGCAGCGCGGACATGCTGAAATTTCTGGATGCACAAATCAGTCCGCAACAGTTGCAGCAGCCACTGCGGAAAGCCATTGAAAATACCCATGTTGGTTATTTTAAAGTCGACGCGATGACGCAGGGTCTGGGCTGGGAGCAATATGCCTATCCGGCGAAATTGGAAACCCTGTTACAGGGTAACTCCAGCAAAATGGCCTTAGAAAGCCATGCGGTGACTCCCATCGCGCAGCCAAAAATGGCCCCAGCAGCGACCTTCTTCAATAAAACCGGTGCGACCAACGGTTTTGGTGCTTATGCCGCCTTTATTCCACAACAAAAGATCGGCATCGTGATGTTGGCCAATACCAATTTCCCCAATGAAGAACGGATTAAAGCCAGCTACCACGTGATCCAGCAACTGCTTCAGCACAACAGTGCGCAATAGAATGACGCAGTGAGTGCAGATTCAAATTGTAGATTTGTGTCAGACACAATAGACTAGGATAAAACAGCATAAAGCCATTGATGATGTCAGATACGCATATTCCTTTACCTGAACGTTTACGTCCTCGTGATTTGTCAGAAATTATCGGGCAGGATCATTTACTGGGCGACAACGCCCCTTTACGTCAAATGATTGATCAGGGGCATTTGCCTTCGATTATCTTCTGGGGACCGCCTGGGGTAGGAAAAACCACGATCGCATTATTACTGGCGCAAGCGGTGGACCGTCCTTTTGTGAGTCTGTCTGCGCTGAATACGGGCGTGAAAGAGCTTCGGGAAGTGATTGCCGAAAGCGGTGATCTGTTGACGCCTGTGGTGTTTATTGACGAAATACATCGCTTCAACAAGTCGCAGCAAGATGCCTTACTCAATGCGGTTGAGAAGGGCAAAATCACCTTGATTGGCGCGACCACAGAGAATCCTTCCTTCGAAGTAAACAGTGCGTTGCTGTCGCGCTGTCAGGTCTATACCCTGAACAGTCTGGATGCAGATGCCATTCAAACCTTGCTGAATAAAGCGATTCAAACGGATAAGTTTTTAAAAGAACGTTTTATTCATATCGAAGAATATGATGCATTGATTCAATTCGCAGCGGGTGATGCGCGCAAGGCACTGAATCTGATTGACCTGATCGCCAGTACTTTTGAGCCTGACGTGGAAAATATGGTCACCAATGCGATTGTGGTCAAAGTGGCGCAGCAAACTATTGCCCGCTATGACAAATCCGGTGAGCAGCATTACGATCTGGTGTCGGCATTTATCAAATCTATTCGCGGGAGTGATCCGGATGCAACATTGTACTGGATGGCCCGTATGCTGAAAGGCGGTGAAGATCCGGTGTTTATCGCACGTCGGATGTTGATTGCTGCATCGGAAGATATTGGTAATTCTAATCCCAATGCCTTGTTGCTGGCGGGTGAATGTTTCCGTTCAGTACAGGCAGTAGGCATGCCGGAAGCACGGATTATTTTGGGCCAATGCGCTGTTTATCTGGCGACCAGTCCGAAAAGTAATAGTACCTATCTGGCGATTAACCGTGCCCTGGAGCTGGCCGAAAAAACGGCGAACCTGCCTGTGCCTTTACATCTGCGCAATGCACCGACCAAATTGATGAAACAGCAGGGCTATGGCGTCGATTATCTCTACCCACATAATTATCCTGAACATTTTGTATTACAGGAATATTTGCCACCTGAGCTACGCGGTACCAAGCTGTATGAGCGTGCCCTAAATAAGCGTGAAGTTGAAGGCGAGCGTTTACAACAGCGCCGTTGGCAGCAGCAAGATCAGCAATAATAAATTATCTCTAGTTTTATAGCGCTGGATGGTCACAGCTTTGGCGATCCAGTGGCCCATTACATCAATTTCATTTATTCATAAAAACAGCTACATCTCTCACATTCTTTTTGGCTTATCGTGGTTTTAAAGAGCATAGCGAGACGGCAGATGAGTAGTAGAACAATCAATATTTACGGCGCGCGGCAAAATAATCTTAAAAATATTTCATTGAAAATACCCAAAAACAAAATCGTTGTGTTCACGGGTGTTTCAGGTTCAGGAAAATCTTCACTGGTTTTTGAAACCATTGGCGCCGAAGCGCAACGTCAAATCAATGAAACACAGGATAGTTTTGTACGCAATCGCTTGCAGCATTTTGGGGTGGCGGATGTCGATAAAATTGAAAACCTGAATGTTCCCGTGATCATCAACCAGAAGCCGTTGACCGGAAATATCCGCTCGACCATCGCCACCATTACCGATATATATGCCAATTTAAGATTATTGTTTTCACGCATGGGCGAGCCTTTTGTGGGCTATTCGCATGTTTTTTCGTTCAATCATCCCAATGGCATGTGCCCACAATGTGAGGGGATTGGTCTGGAGCAGTCCATTGATATCTATAAAATTCTGGATCTGGAAAAATCTTTGAATGAAGGCCCAATCGACTTTCCGACCTATCAGCCACATGCCTGGCGCTGGACCCGTTATGCCGACTCGGGCTATTTTGATCTGGATAAAAAGCTTAAGGATTATGATGCCGAAGAGTGGGAGCTTTTCTTACATTCAGCGCAGCATAAACCGCGCCATCCTCGTCAAGACTGGAGAAAAACCGCTTTATATGAAGGCCTGATCCCACGGTTTGAGCGCAATTTTCTAAAAGGTGAAGCACAAGAGCGTAACCGTTATCGCCATATTCTGGACAAGGTCATTATTGTCAAAAAATGCAGTCTCTGTCAGGGACAACGTCTGAATCAGACTTCGCTGAGCTGTAAAATACAGGGTAAAAATATTTCCGACTGCACTGCCTTTTCGGTGGTTAAGTTACTGAATTTTATCGATTCGATCGAGAATGAAAAGCTGGAGACGGTATTACATGAAATTCGCAATAAACTGCATTATCTAAATCTGGTTGGGCTGAGTTATCTAACGCTAGATCGGGTCAGTAATACTTTATCGGGTGGCGAGTCGCAACGGATCAAAATGGTCAAGCATCTAGGCAATAGTCTGGTCGATCTGCTCTATATTTTCGATGAACCCAGCATTGGCCTGCATCCTAAAGACCTGGAAAATATTATCCAGATCATTCAAAAAATCAGGGACAAGGGCAATAGTGTGCTGTTGGTGGAACATGACCCAGACCTGATCCGGATTGCGGATCATGTGATTGATATGGGACCTTTTTCCGGAAAAAACGGGGGTGAAGTGCTTTATCAGGGCAGTTTTGCCGATCTGAAAAGCTCCTCGGGTTTAACCGGACAGTTTTTCCAGCGATCCAATCACTATAAACAGGTCCCACGCAACAGTCCGGAAAAAATGACCATAAAAAATGCGCGGCTCTTTAACCTGAAGAATATTAGTGTTGATATTCCCAAGCATTGTCTGACCGTGGTAACGGGCGTTGCGGGCTCAGGTAAAAGTACACTGATGAGCAAAGTATTACCGCAACAATATCCGGAAGCCAAAATCATTGATCAATCCGCTATAACTGCAACGATCCGGTCAAATTTACTGACTTATCTGGACCTGCTGGACAGCATTCGCCAGTTATATGCGCAACAGAATAAGGTTAGCGCGAAACTGTTTAGTTTTAACAGTGAAGGGGCCTGTCCACAGTGTAAAGGTTCAGGGATCGAGAAAATTGAGCTGGCCTTTCTGGATGATGTCGAAATGGTCTGTGAGGTCTGTCATGGCTCAGGCTATGCAGCGCAGGTCCTCAACTATCTTTATAAAGACAAGAACATTGCCGATGCTTTAAAAATGACGGTGGCAGAGGCGTATGAATTTTTTGAAGAAGCCAAATTAAAGCAACAATTCAGGACCTTGATGGATTTAGGACTGGACTATATTGCCATCGGGCAACGCCTGAATAGCTTTTCCGGTGGCGAGCGACAACGCCTGAAACTCAGCCGTGAGCTTAATCAGACCGATAATATTTTTGTACTGGACGAGCCGAGTACAGGTTTGCATCCGTCTGATACGGTTAAACTGATCCAGCTGCTAAATCGCATCGTTGATCAGGGCAACACAGTTATCGTGATTGAGCATAATCTGGAAATCATGACTCAGGCAGACTGGATTATTGATATTGGGCCACTGGCAGGTGAACAGGGTGGAGAACTGATGTTTGCCGGTCCTGTGAGCCAGTTATTAGAACATACCGAATCCTATACGGCGCATTATTTAAGAGATTATTTAAATCGCTAATAGAAAAAGATGGCAGGGTTTACCAGCAAGTCTGGGGCATGTCATGACTTGGTATCGAGCATGATATTTTTGTAAGTGGCCACTAGACACTCTGGATAAAAGGTCGCATCATCCCCGCTTATCAAGGATGATCAAGCTTCAGCATGACCACAAACAAAATTAATGCAGCGGAAAGTATCCGGGGCTTGGCATGTCTCGCCGTTGTGTTGTCACATTTGTCTTTAACCTTCTTTCCCCAAATGCATAATTTTGGCTGGAGCAAGGTTCCCGGATATCCTGTTTTTGCACAATTACATCATTCTCCTTTGGCCTTCTTCTATTCAGGCACCGGCGCGGTCTTTGTCTTCTTTGTCTTAAGCGGCTTTGTCTTGGCCTTGTCCAGTTTTAAAAAACAGAATACCGCCATTCAGCTGAAAAAGTCACTGATCAAGCGTTATCCGCGTTTGGCGATTCCAGCCTTTGTCTCTTGTATTGTGGCCTATCTGGTCTGTTTTGTGCCGGTTGATGTCTCGCATGTTTCAGAATGGGGGGCTGCTTTAGCCAATCCTCATCCTCAGCTGACCACGGCACTTTATGAGGGCAGTATCGGTGCATTTCTGTTTGGCGATTCAAGCTACAACTGGGTGCTGTGGACCATGCAAATTGAATTGCTTGGCTCATTGGTGATTTATCTGGCCAGTTTCCTATATGGCAAACAGCCGATTTTATCTGGCCTCTTTTTGCTCCTCAGTGTTGCAGCCGCTTCCATGATTTCGCAAACCGTATTGCTTGGCATACTCAGCTTTATTTTGGGAATGGGGCTATTTCTGTACGCGGCAGAGTTAAGCACCGCTATATCTATACTGTTGTTCTTGTTAGGACTGTATTTTTGCGGGGCACATAATAGTAGCTTGAGCTATCAGTTGTTTAGATCATTTCTGGGCGAACAGACCTACGATTATCTGAATTTTCTTGGTGGCTTTCTGGTTGTGTATGCCGTCTTAAAAGGCAAATGGCTGGCCCAGTGTTTTGATCGACGTGCCTTGGTGTTTCTGGGAAAAGTGTCTTTTTCAATTTATCTGCTTCACTTGGCGATCCTGTATGCCCTGGGGATTCCATTCTTTAATATTTTACATGTGCAGCTGGCGTTCTCTTATTTCAATGCAGGATTGCTAGCGAGTCTATTTACGATGTTGGTCAGTATCGTTTTGGCGCAGTTATATAGCCGTTATATTGATGATGCCGCGATTAAGCTATCGAACAAACTGGCGAAATTATTTTAGTCTTTGGGATGAGATCAGATTCTGTGCTGTAGCGCTTAAAAAGTTGAACAAACATTACAAAAATAATCAGTGAATGCTTTCTATTCGGCACAGAATCAGTTTTAATCAGAAAAGGCATAATAAAAATATGGGTTTAAAAATATGAACCGTAACCATCTACGTCAATGTGCATGGGTCACTTCTTTTTCAATTGTTCTATCAGGTTGCGCAACGTCATCTATCCCCGTCAGTTCCAGCGAAAAACTGTTTTATGGGGGGCCGATTCTGACCATGTCGGGCAATAGGCCTGAATATGCAGAAGCGCTGTTAGTGAAAGATGGAAAGATCCGTTTTGTGGGTGCAAAGCAGCAGGCTGAACGCTTGGCAGATAAAACTGTTCAAACCATTGATCTCAAAAATAAAACTTTATTGCCCAGCTTTATTGATGCGCATAGCCATGTGAATATGGTCGGTTTCCACCAGATGGTCGCCAATCTATATCCGCAACCTGATGGACAGGTCTCGGATATCAATTCACTGGTCAATGTGTTGAATCAATGGAAAGCCCAGAATCCAGCTGTGATTAAAACCATGGGCGGCTGGATTTTGGGGAATGGCTACGATGACGCACAACTGGCCGAGCAGCGTCATCCGACCGCAGCCGATCTCGATCGCGTCTCAACCGAGCAGCCGGTGATGATTCTGCATCAATCCGGACATCTGGCCTCTGTAAATCATAAAGCCCTTGAATTGCTGAAGATTGATCAGAATACGCCGAATCCAGCGGGTGGGGTGATTCGCCGTGAAGCCCATTCAAATGTTCCAAATGGCGTGTTAGAAGAATCCGCTTTATTTAGCGCCATTGGCTCAATTTTTAAAGATGTGCCTCCTGCGGTAATGTTCCAGATTGCAGAAAAAGGCATAGATGCCTATGTGAAAAATGGTTTTACCACCGTGCAGGAAGGGCGGGCAGATCAGGGCAGCACGGAAATGTGGCACGCTCTAGCCAAGCAGAATCGACTGCCGATTGATGTGGTGTCTTATCCGGATATTACTACCAGTAAGGACTATATGCTCAAACAGGGCAGCAGCCATCACTATGATCAGCATTTCCATATTGGTGGCGTGAAAATCAGTCTGGATGGTTCACCTCAGGGCAAAACCGCTTGGCTGACACAACCCTATGTCGTGCCACCCGAAGGCAAGGATAAAAGCTATAAAGGCTATGCGGCAATCAGCAATGATCAACAGGTGAAGGACTATATCAATTTAGCCTTTAAACAAGGCTGGCAAGTCCTTGCGCATGCCAATGGTGATGCGGCCATTGACCAGTTTATTGCAGCGGTAAAGGATGCGACTGCGAAACAAGGACCAGCAGATCGACGCAGTGTACTGATCCATTCGCAAACTATTCGTGATGATCAGCTGGATCAGCTTAAGGCCTTAGATATTATTCCTTCCTTCTTCTCGCTACATACTTTTTACTGGGGAGACTGGCATCGTCAGCAAACCTTAGGCGAAACTCGAGCTGCCCATATTTCGCCAACCGCAACGGCTTTAAAAAAACATCTGATCTTTACCGAACATCATGATGCACCTGTGGTACCCCCGAGCAGTATGATGATGCTCGATGCCACGGTAAACCGAGTCACACGGAGTAATTATGTCTTGGGTGCAGATGAGCGCATTAGCCCTTATCTGGCATTAAAGTCCATGACAGACTGGGCGGCCTACCAATATTTTGAAGAGCAGCAGAAAGGAACATTAGCTCAGGGTAAACTGGCAGATCTGGTGATTCTAAATCAGAACCCGTTGACTGTCCCGAATCGAGAGATTAAAAACATTAAGGTGCTGGCAACCTATAAAGAAGGCAAACTGATTTATCAGAAGGCACAGAATTAAAGTGAAAACCGAGCCAGATGGCTCGGTTTTAATTACTACCAACGATAATTGATCTTGCCGTAATAGAACGCGCCATTAAAGCCAAAAGGCGAGAACTGGCTATAAGGCAAGCTGCCGCCTGTAGGTTGATTGATATCGTAGACATCTCGATCAGGATAAACATCGGTAATATGGTCGCCACCGACAGTGAAGTTCCAGTTCTGATATCGATAAGACAATGCTAAATCCAGTAACCATTTGGCTGAGAATTTTTGGTCTTTGGCTTCGCCAGAATTACTAAAGGTTTTAAAGCTGCCATAGCGGGTGAGATTGGTATTCACCGTGAAGTTGCCAAGCGTATAGTCATTGGCCAAACTGAATTTATGTTCAGGGGTACTAGCGGCCAATAGACCATATTGCTCTCGACGATCCAGACGCGTGAGGTTAATACCTAGGGTATCTAAAATAGCGGGATTACCATCCACATGGGTCACTTTATTCTTATTGTAGTTGTAGGCCAGTGAGCTATTCAGTTCGCCATAAGGTAAATCTGTCCATTTATAGGTGGTAACTAAGTCAACACCGCGCGTGCGGGTATCGCTGGCATTGTTGAAATAACGAATGGTACTGAAGTTGGTATCGGTGATGCCTTTTGAGTTCAGGTATTGGTGCACGGTCGCACTGCTGGCATTGATATTGGAAGACAGGCTGATCCGGTTATCAATATCGATCTGATAGGCATCCAGGGTCACATACAAATGATCGGTAGGTGTGAATACCAATCCTACGCTATAGTTTTTCGACTTCTCAGGTTTAAGTTGTTCCGCGCCAAGCAATTGAGCAACATTTGCAGTCGTAGGGAAGGTCCCTGCTTCGACCAGTTGACCATTGACCAGTTGTGAGGAGGTCTGAGCAAAATATTGTTGAGCCAGACTTGGCGCGCGGAAACCTGTAGAGGCGCTACCGCGTAGCGCAAGCGCAGGATGAATGGCATAACGCAAAGACAATGACGCATTATCGGTATGACCAAAATCATTGTAATATTCATGGCGATAGGCTGTAGAGGCAGACAGTTTCTCAGTTAAGTTGGCCTCCAAGTCCAGATAAGCTGCATAACTGTCGCGAGACCATTCACCTGCATCGGCAGCACGGAAGCCTGCTAGTCCAGAAGAACCACTTTTATAATAGGAAGCTGGATCACCGGCTTGGATCTGATATTTTTGATTTAGATATTGCGTACCAAAGGCAACATTCAACGGGCTGGCGAGTGCGGCCAGATTAAACTCACGGGAAAGATCAACATTTACGACCGTCTGAGCATTTTTCAACGTGCCATTTTGGAAGCCAAAAGGCGTGGCAGCCGTGTCTTTATAAAGATCGATATTGATGGTTTTGGTATCGACATCATAACGATTCGAACCATAATTCACCGAGGCATCATAATGCCATGCAGACCAATCGCCTTTGATCCCTGCAACCGCAGCAAAGTCATCAAGTTGGCCCTGAATAATGGGTAGATAGCCGTTTGGATAAAGGGCAGGAATATTATTGGAGGCATTGCTTAAGCGATAGAATCCAGCGGTCTCTGCATTACGGTGGCTATAGGTTGCAAAGGAATACAGTTCAGTATGATCGCTAAGATCATAACCCAGATTGACGGCTGCCTTGACCTCGTCAGAATCAGGATCACCAAAACGGAACGTACGCTGTCCATAGGTGGTTGATTTGGGATCACGCAGGTCAGGGCCAGCACGATTGGTGGCTTGACTGTCTTGCCATTCCCCTGAAAAGATTGCATAACCATAATTATTCAGTTTGGTGCCACCTGAAACAAAGGATTGCTTTTGTTCACCATCGCCTTTGTTATAAATGCCGTATTTAATCCCTGCTTCGCCATGTTTGGGATTGGATTTCAAAATAATATTAATCACCCCAGCAATCGCATCGGAACCATAGCGAGCTGATGCACCTTCACGCAGGACTTCGACACGGCTAATCGCGGAGATCGGAATCGCATTTAAATCGGTTGGGGCAGAACCACGACCAATGGTACCGCCAAGGTTTATAAAAGCACCTGTATGGCGCCGTTTCCCATTCACCAGAACCAGCACCTGATCAGGTGCCAGCCCTTTCAATTGGGCAGGACGGACCAGTTCAGTGCCATCTACCACGGTTGGACGTGGAAAATTAATCGAGGGAATAATGCGAGACAGTGCCGTGCCCAGTTCATTGGAGCCAGTACGTTCAGTCAACTCTTTAGCACTAATTACATCAATTGGCTGTAAGGACTGCGTTTGCGAGCGATTATTGGCGCGGGTTCCTGTGACGACAACGGTGGCGAGGGTTTTGACCTGTTCTGGATCATTCGGAGGGTTCTCGGCTGCGTGCACCGTGCTATATAGTGCAAGCAAAATCAGGCTCGCACTCAGACTTAAAGGAAAATTTCTTAAAATAGGAGAATTCATTTTTGTGTTCTGCCCCAAGTTATGTAAACATTTGTGAACATGGTAGGAGGATCAAAAAAAATTCAAAAACAATATAAAAACATAAGGTTAGAAAAAAACTCGCAAAGCAATCGCTATGAATTTTAAGTTAATGATTTATATGGTATTGATTTTCAAAATGAAGTTGCTCATTTTTGAATAGGCAATAAAAAACCAGCCCGAATGGACTGGTTTTTTATTGAGAAGGAATTGCTTAGCCAGGCTTAGATATCATCTAGCTTAATGCCTAAACGTGCAGCAACTTCTTCATATGCTTCTACCACACCACCTAAACCTTGGCGGAAACGGTCTTTATCCAGTTTTTTCTTGGTATCTTTATCCCATAAACGGCAACCGTCTGGAGAGAATTCATCACCCAATACGATACGGTCGTGGAACACGCCGAATTCAAGTTTGAAATCGACCAGAATCATATTACCCGCATCGAATAATGCCTTAAGCACATCATTGACCTGGTAAGTGAGTTCTTTCATTTTTTCCAGCTGTTCAGCAGTCGCCCAACCTAAAGCAATCGCTTGAGATTCGTTCACCATTGGATCGCCAAGCGCGTCATCCTTGAAGAATAACTCAAATGTTGGCGGGGTGAGTTCCTTACCTTCTTCAACGCCTAAACGACGGCAAAGTGAACCAGCAGCATAGTTACGAATAACGCATTCCACCGGAATCATCTGAAGTTTTTTAACCAATACTTCAGTTGGAGAAAGCAATTTTTCAAAATGCGTTTCAATACCTGCTTCAGCCAGTTTATCCATGATGAAGGCGTTAAAACGGTTGTTGACCTTGCCCTTACGATCGAGTTGCTCGATTTTTTCGCCATTGAATGCCGAGGCATCATCACGGAAGACTAAAATCAGGTGATCAGCGTTATCTGTTTCATATACAGATTTAGCTTTACCAGTATAGAGCAAGGTTTGTTTTAACATGAGGGAACCTTTTGAAAAAAATGCCTAGTAAACGACTAGGCTGGCCAGTTTTGGTAAATCTGGGCTAATACTTCCGTTGCAACCGCAGGGTCTGCAAAGGTTGTATCAAGTTTGAACAATGCAATGGTATTGCTTGAGCCAACAGCCGTAAGCTTGAGTAGATAGCTTTGCTCACCGACTTGAATGGTGGCTTCATAGCCATGATCTGCCTGAGAGATGACCTTGTAGTTGAGGCTGCTCACAGTTGCAAAGGTATATTGCCAAGCCGTTGCAGTCGGACCATCCACTTTCAGCAATGGATTTTTATTTCCGTCCATCACCAGTTGTGGGCGACCTAGGCTGGTTGCTGTCGCTTCAGTTGTGTTGCTAGGTGCAGTTTGCACTGACTCTGGGCGAGGGAGTGCATAACGGTTGCCAGTCTTGTTTTCAAATGTCGGCGCATGTTCAATCGCAAGCGGGTCAACCGTTGGTGCCGGATACAATGGCGTAAATGGTCTTACCGTTGCATTCTCAGGGAACTTGAGTGGTTCAAGCGCTTGCGCTTTTTTATAATCTAAAGAATGATTATTGAGGGCAAAACGACCACAACCAGCCAAACTTAAAGCTGAAATGACTAGGACAACACCAAGACGTAATTGCATCATAAATTGCTCGTATTAAATAATTCCCGCAGTTTTCAAATCTGTGCGGAGAGGTTCACGATATTGTTCTGCTAGAGCGGTTAATGGCAGGCGTAAACCTGTACTGATATATCCCATCTCATGCAACGCCCATTTCACAGGAATTGGGTTTGATTCGCAAAACAAAATATTGTGTAGATTTGCAATTTGCTGATTCAGACTTTGTGCTTTGGCTTGATCGCCCGCTAATGCAGCTTCACAAACTTCGCTCATTTGTTTTGGTGCGACATTGGCCGTCACCGAAATATTACCTTTCGCACCACGCAAGATCAGTTCCCAGGCCGTTTCATCATCACCTGAGTAGACTGCGATTTTACCTTTTAAACCTTCGATGAGGGCTTGACCGCGGGGTACATCGCCAGTTGCATCTTTAATCCCAACAATGTTTTGAATATCAGCAAGACGAATAACAGTCTCGTTTTGCATATCTACGCCAGTACGACCTGGAACATTATAAAGAATCTGTGGGATATCAACTGCTTCAGCAATTGCTTTATAGTGTTGATATAAGCCTTCTTGGGTAGGTTTATTATAATATGGCGTAACGAGTAAGGCTGCATCTGCACCGAGTTCTTTTGCTGCTTTGGTCAGCTCAATTGCTTCGCGTGTGGAGTTTGCACCGGTACCCGCAATAATCGGGATGCGTTTATTGGCTACACGGATCACTTCTTTGATGACTTGTGTATGTTCTTCCATGCTTAATGTTGAGGCTTCGCCCGTTGTGCCAACAGCAACAATACTATGTGTACCTTGTTGGATGTGCCACTCAACGAGCTTCTCCAGGCTCTTCCAATCTACGCGACCATCTTCAAACATAGGGGTGACGAGTGCGACAATTGAGCCTTGAATATTCTGTGCTAGCTGAGTCATTTTAAAAAACTATCCTATTTTCCCATCCGAGATTGAATTAGTTGAAACGAAATAGTGGATGGTTGCAGTATTTTGATTCGTCGTCCAATAATGAATTCGATTGAATGACAATTATGCAAATTATGACTGATCGGCGGCATAAGAACAATATGCTTTAGTCAAACAGCCGAAAACTTTAATTCAACTTTTACCTGAATAATTTTCATGTTAAGAAAAGTTCAGTTGAAAGTAGCCAGACGATAAAGAGCAGCGTATGTTAGAAAGGAGCCAGCAATCCAGAATGAATCACAATATGCATACACATGTGAAACACAGCGCACTCATTGTCGTTGATGTACAAAACGGCTTTACCCCGGGTGGAAACTTGGCAGTCACGGATGCCGATCAGATTATTCCACTCATTAATCAGCTGGCGCGACAGTTTGAAATGGTGGTGCTGACCCAAGACTGGCATCCGGATCAGCATATTTCCTTTGCCGATCATCATGAAAATAAAGCACCTTTTGAAACGATTGAATTGCCTTATGGCACCCAAGTATTGTGGCCCAAGCATTGTGTGCAGGGCACAGTGGATGCCGAATTTCATCCGGCGCTGGATATTCCAACGGCGCAGTTGATTATCCGTAAAGGTTTTCACCCCGAGATTGACAGTTATTCTGCTTTTATGGAGGCAGATCGTAAAACACCGACCGGTCTCAACGGCTATTTAAAAGAACATCAAATTGATACGGTTTATATTGTGGGAATTGCCACTGATTTTTGTGTGGCATGGACAGCACTGGATGCCGTACAGATGGGTTTTACAACCTATGTGATTGAGGATGCCTGTAAAGCCATAGATTTAAACGGTTCATTGCAGAGTGCATGGCAGAGCATGTTGGCGCAGGGTGTGCAGCGTATTCAGTCGGGTGCGATTTTGGCATCAGCTTGAGCTGCCTGAGCGAAAGGCGTTAAACTGCTGGAAAATGATGGATCAGCATCCGCTAAATCATAACTTAAGGCAGAATTGAGCACTTTATGACAGTCGAACTCGATGATTTTGATCAGAAAATTATTCATCATTTACAAATGAATGGTCGTTTGGCCAATCAGGAACTGGCTGAACTGGTAGGTTTGTCGACCTCACAATGTTCACGCCGTCGTGTGCAGCTGGAACAGAAAAAAATCATTACCGGCTATTATGCGCAAATTGCATTGAGCGCTGATCCTGCGCCGATCATGGGCATTATTGAAGTGAAATTACAGAATTATCATGATGCGACCCACGATCGTTTTGTGGAATTTCTTCTGAATGAACCGGCAGTGAAAGACATTCATAAACTGACCGGAAGTTATGATTTTGCACTGAAAGTTGCGGTGAAAAATCTGGATGAAATGGTCAAATTGATTGGTATTCTTTCTTCCCAAACCTTTGGCGTCAGCAATCTGAATACCTCGATTGTTTTGGAAAAGCTCAAGGAAAACGGGATCGCGATTAAATAAAAACGGATTTCCCATGAACGGGGAACAAGCGCTGATTGCAAATAGGCTGTTTATACCGAATGGCTTATTTTGAATATAAATTGCATTTATGGCAAAAATATAAGAATAAATTGCGTATTTAGAATAAAAATGATCAAATATGCCGCCCTTTCTTTGAAAGGCATCTCTCCCTTCTGCTGTTCCGTGATTGAGTTGTATCTTTATGAATACCGAGCAAAATGTATCTCTGGTCAGTCCAGTCGTGCCTATTATTGACCAACATTCCAAAATTGAAGATGCGTTGGCACTGTTGACGGGAACATTTATCCTTTCTTTTGCCATGACCTTATTACAGCAAGCCGGCATTATGACGGGCGGTACAGCAGGTCTGTCTTTGCTACTGCATTATATTACCGACATCAAATTTGGTATTTTATTTTTCTTTATCAATATCCCGTTCTATTATTTTGCATATAAGAAAATGGGGATGGCTTTGGTGGTAAAAACCTTTATCGCTGTTGCCTTGCTGGCCGGGTTTACTGCCCTCATTCCGCAATTTTTTCATCTCTCTGATGTTCATCCGATTTATGCGGCGATTTTTGCCAATGTCTTGATGGGGGTGAGTTTCCTGATTTTATTTAGACATCGTTCCAGTTTAGGCGGTATCAATTTACTGGCTTTATATTTACAGGAACGCTTCAACATTCCAGCAGGTAAGGTACAGTTGGGAATTGATCTGGCAATTTTGCTCACGTCACTATTATTTGTCGACTGGAAGTTGATTCTGGTTTCTATTATGGGGGTGGTTATTCTTAATTCGATTATTTTGCTGAATCATAAAACCACACGCTATATTGCATAAAATTATTTTAAATTTATTGTTTTTATATGAATTAATAAACTGTAAAAGCAGAGAAGAAGGGCGAACCCTTCTTCTCTTTCTCTCTTTATTCTACTGTTACACTCTTGGCAAGGTTACGCGGTTGATCGACATCGGTTCCACGTAATACGGCCACATGGTAAGACAACAGCTGTACCGGGACGCTGTAAACGATCGGTGCTAACCATTCATTGACAGCTGGAACATGCACAACATGCTGACGGTCTTTGCCATGGATACCGCTATTTTCATCTGCGAAAACAAACAGTTCACCGCCACGGGCCTGTACTTCTTCCATGTTCGATTTGAGTTTGTCGAGCATGTCATCCTGCGGAGCTAAAATGACTACCGGCATTTCATTATCTACCAAAGCCAGTGGACCATGCTTCAATTCACCTGCGGCATAGCCTTCAGCATGAATATATGAAATTTCTTTTAGCTTTAATGCGCCTTCAAGTGCAATTGGGAAATGCGTACCACGACCCAAGAACAGGCAGTGATTTTTTTCAACGAACAGTGCTGACAAACGCAGAATTTCAGTATCACCCTGTAAGGTATCCAAAATCACTTTCGGGCAGTGCCATAATGCAGTGGTGATTTCATTGAGCTGTGCATCAGACAGGCGTTGTTTCACCTGACCGATTTTCAGAATCAATAACATCAATGCTGCAAGTTGCGTGGTGAAGGCTTTGGTTGAAGCCACTCCGATTTCAGGGCCCGCCAGTGTCAGTAAATGATGATCTGTTTCACGCACCATAGAAGAGGTCGCAACGTTACAGATGGTCATGGTGCTGATGGCAATGTTATTGGCTTTGGCACGTTTTTGGGTTTCACGTAATGCAGCCAAGGTATCTGCCGTTTCACCAGATTGAGAAATACAGATATACAAGGTATTTGCCACAATCACAGGGCTGCGGTAACGGAATTCGCTTGCGATTTCAACCTGACACGGTACGCCAATTAATTGTTCGAACCAGTATTTGGCAATCATGCCGGCATGGTAACTGGTACCACAGGCAATAATTTGAATTTGCTGGATTTTACTGAAATCTGCATCGGCATGATTGAGGAAATCTTCGCGTAAGCTATTGCCATTCAATGCCTGAGAAATAGTTTGCTGGATCGCTTCAGGTTGCTCATAAATTTCTTTGAGCATGAAGTGCTTATATTCACCCTTAGACGCATTGCTAACGGTCGCATCTAATTCCTTGACCGGACGCTGTACAGGCTCGCCGTTAACAAAAACTTCAATACTGTTACGGGTTAAGCGTGCAATATCGCCTTCTTCTAAATAAACGAAGCGATTGGTCACAGGTAATAAGGCCAACTGGTCAGAACTGATAAAGTTCTCGCCGATCCCGACCCCAATCACCAGGGGTGAACCTTCACGTACGGTGATCAATTCGTCTGGATGTGCGGTATGCACAATACCCAGTGCATAAGCACCTTTCAGGCGAGGAGTAATCTGTTGTACTGCTTCTAGCAGACTATCGGTTTGCTTGAGTGCATCATTCACCAGATGCGCCACAACTTCGGTATCGGTTTGTGAGGTAAAGACATAACCCAAAGCTTGTAATTCATCTTTAAGTTCTTGATAGTTTTCGATAATACCGTTATGGACTACTGCAACATTGCCAGAAACGTGCGGATGCGCATTGTTTTCAGTCGGCTTGCCGTGGGTTGCCCAACGGGTGTGTGCAATCCCTACATTGCCGGTTAAATGTTGTTCTGCTACAGCTTCAGCTAGATTAGCCACTTTACCCACGCGACGTTCACGCAAGATTTGCTGTTTATTCAATAAGGCTAAACCTGCAGAGTCATAACCACGATATTCCAGACGCTTGAGACCTTCGATCAGAATCTCAGTTACACAACGTTCAGCAACGCCACCAACAATACCACACATAATTTTATCCTCTTATTTTTTCAGTTTTTGGGGACGTTGATAATCCGCTTTTTCAAACTGCTTTGATCGTTCCACAGCCAAACTACACTCAGCTACATCTCGTGTTAAGGTAGATCCCGCACCTGTAGTCGCACCCTGACCGATTCTGATCGGTGCAACCAGTGAGTTATTGGTTCCAATAAAGACATGATCTTCAATAATGGTACGGTGTTTGTTGGCACCGTCATAGTTGCAGGTAATGGTGCCTGCACCAATATTACAGCCTGCACCAATGTCAGCATCACCTAGATAAGTGAAATGATTGGCTTTAGAACCCAGACCGATATTGGAATTCTTGACTTCAACAAAGTTACCGATATGGACGTCATTGGCAAGATTGGCGCCTGGACGTAAGCGTGCGAAAGGCCCAATCTGGGTATTCTCGCCTACAACCGCATTTTCAAAAATACTATAGGCCTGTACTTTGGTTCCGGCAGCGATACGGGTATTTTTTAAGATACAGCCTGCACCGAGCTGGACGTTATCACCCAGTTCACAGTCACCTTCAATAATGACATTGATATCAATCTGCACATCCTGACCGCACTTGAGGTTGCCACGTAAATCAAAACGATTCGGGTCAATCAAATGCACGCCCTGTTCCATCAGTTCTTTGGCTTGCTGTTGCTGGAATTGACGTTCTAGCGTCGCCAGCTGGAGACGGTTATTGACACCATCTACCTCAAAGGCCAGTTCTGGTTCAACAGAGGCAACTTCCATACCGTCCGCAATGGCCATTGCCACGATATCGGTCAGGTAATATTCGCCTTGGGCATTTTCATTGGAAAGTTGAGGCAACCACTGATGCAGTTTTGCGTTGCTCACCGCATAAATACCCGTATTAAATTCTTTAATCTGGCGTTGTGCTTCGCTGGCATCTTTATGCTCAACAATGGCCTGGATTTTACCGTCTTGACGGACGATACGGCCATAGCCTGTGGCATCTTCTACCGTCAGTGTCACCAAGCCAATGCCGGTCTGTGTAGCGGCATCTAATAATTTTTGTAGGGTATTGGCATGAATACACGGAACATCACCGGATAAAATCAGCGAAATGCCGTCTTGTGGTAGTACCGGTAAGGTCATTTGGACCGCATGGCCGGTACCTAATTGTTCTGCTTGCTCAACCCATTCAACCTGTTCAGTTGCAAAGCGTTGTTTAACCAGCTCGCCGCCATGTCCATAAATCGTAATAATCTTATCGGCATGTAACTTTTTTGCGGTCTGGATCACGTGTCCAAGCAATGGACGTCCTGCAAGTGGTTGTAATACTTTTGGTAATTTTGAACGCATTCGCGTTCCTTTTCCTGCTGCAAGAATAATAACAGTTGTTGACATAACTAACTCTAATTCAATGGCTTAAGTCAAAATATAAAAATGGATAATAAAAATACATAATGCTGCCCAGAGACCTGCAATGATGTCATCCAGCATGATTCCGAAGCCGCCAGAGACTTTCTGGTCTGCCCAGTTGATCGGGAAAGGTTTCCAGACATCAAATATACGGAATAGAATGAAACCGGCAATGACCCATACCCAGTTTACTTGTTGTAAATAAAGTAAAGGCAGCAAGGTAATGGATTGTCCTGCAAACTCGTCCCATACAATACGTCCATCGTCGTGAACGTTAATCACTTTAGCGGTATGTCCACAGATGTAAATGCCAATCAAGGACATGAAAATCACGACAATAATACTGGCAGACAGACCGAGATAAACCCAGAGCGGGGTAAATAACAGGGCAAAGGCCGAACCAAATGTCCCGGGTGCTTTAGGCGCTAAACCAGAACCGAAACCGACACCGCAAAACACGATGAAACGGTCAAACCAAGTCATTTGGTTAAAGTGAATGGGAGGTTTATGCAAAGTGTTGGTATCCATGAACATGTAACGGGCAAGGTTCGCCCTGATACTCAAATAACAATCCAGTTTGTTGGGTAATTTCGCCGATTATTGTAATCGGAACATCTAATTGTTGTCGCGACAGTTCTTTAAAGTTTTGCGGTGATATTGTAAAGCATAATTCGTAATCATCACCGCCAGCAAGGGCATAATGCCAAGCCTGTTGCAGATCGAGTTGTTTTAGTGATGAATCCAACGGAAGTTGGTCGAGCTGTAATTTTGCACCGACATGGGATGCCTTGAGAATATGACCCAGGTCTTGAGCCAGGCCATCGGACACATCAATCATGCTGGAGGCCAAGCCTTTCAACTGCTGGCCGAGTTGGCAGCGTGGTGTTGGATAGTCCAGACGTTGTTGCAGGGCATGTCCAAGATGTTGCAAGCCAAAGGCTGCGTCTCCGACTTGTCCACTGACACAAATATAGTCGCCAACCTGAGCACCTGCACGCGTGATAGCCTGACCATGCTCAATCCAGCCTAGAGCAGTCACACTGATAGTCAGTTGGGTACTTTGGGTGGTATCGCCCCCGATCAGGCTGACCCCAAATTGATCGCAGCAATCGAAAAGCCCCTGGCTAAATCCGGCCAGCCAGTCATGATCTACGGTCGGTAAGCTGAGTGCCAGTAAAATACTGTGGGGTTTTGCGCCCATGGCCGCCAGATCCGATAAATTGACGGCGACACTTTTCCAGCCAATCGCATGCGCTACAGTATCTAGGGGAAAATGTCGGCCAGCAACCAGTGTATCTGCACAGATTACCAGTTGTTGTGCGGGAGGGGGAGTGACGATGGCTGAGTCATCACCGATGCCTAAACTTACATCTTGAGTAGATGTGCGCTTAAAGTAACGCTCGATAATAGAGAACTCAGCCATGTAAACAAGCCTGTTATTTTGCTTGCTGTTTTTCAGCTTCACGAAGTTTTGATGAAAGACGGTCTAATACACCATTGATGTATTTATGGCTATCTGCACCACCAAAGTGTTTCGCTAATTCAATTGCTTCATCAAGTACAACACGATACGGCACTTCGAGATGATCGCGGAGTTCATAAGCGCCTAAACGCAAAGTTGCAAGCTCTACACCATCGAGGGCAGATAACTCACGGTCAAGTACCGGGATGAGGAGCTCATCTAAAGCTTCATGTTGAGCAACCACTTGAGTGAGCAATTCATGATAATAGTTGAGGTCAACTTTGTGCATCGCATTTTCAACACGCGTACGTGCTTCAATTTCGTGTACAGGGTTATGACTCATTTGCCATTCATAAATCCCTTGTACAGCAAAACGACGTGCTTTGCGTTTCGCTGCATAAGCGGCCTGAAGTGTTTGCGACATGCTTTAAATTGCCTTTAATAAGTTAACCATTTCGATTGCAGTCAATGCAGCTTCGCTACCTTTGTTACCTGCTTTCGTACCAGAACGTTCAATTGCTTGCTCAATGCTGTCTGTCGTCAAGACACCATTGATCACTGGCATTGTGCTTTCAAGTGCAACCACACCTAAACCTTTCGCACATTCGCCTGCAACAAAATCAAAATGTGGTGTGCTACCACGAATCACTGCACCTAAGGCAATGATGGCATCAAATTTATTTGAAGCCGCTAATTTTTTCGCAACGATCGGCAGTTCCCATGCACCTGGCGCATGAATAACCGTAATCGCATCTTCTGAAACGCCATGACGTTTTAACGTGTCGATTGCGCCTTCAAGTAAATGTTCAACCACGAAGCTGTTGAAACGACCGACTAAGATCGCATAACGACCTTCGCTTGCGAGATGTAATAAACCTTCAATACGGCGAATTGCCATAGCAACCTCGATTATTTTGCTGTGATTTGATCGGCAGTGATGTATTCCACTACCTCTAAATTAAATCCTGACAAGGCATTGAAACGAAGTGGAGAACTCAACAACTTCATTTTCTCAACACCCAAGTCACGTAAAATCTGTGCACCAACACCAATGGTCTGGTATTGATGAGACAGTGCGGCATTCGATTTCAGCGGTTTTGGCTGATTCAAACTATTTAATGCCGGACCTAAATCTTCTAAATGATCCTGACCGATCCAGACCAGCACGCCACGATCACTTGCAGCAATGGTTTTCATGGCAAGATCAAGATTCCATGCCGGTGAACCGTCTGCTTTATTCAGCTTTAACAAGTCACGAATCGGGCTGAAACCATGCACACGCACGGTGGTGACACCCTGTTTCGGTTCGCCTTTGACCAAGGCAACATGAATGTCCGGATTACCGATTTCACGGTATTTGTACAATTCAAATGCGCCGTATTCAGTTTCGATGCTTTCTTGAGACAAACGTTCAACGGTTTGCTCATTGGTCATACGGTAATGAATCAGGTCTGCAATGGTCCCAATTTTTAAACCATGTTTTTCTGCAAACACTTCCAGATCAGGGCGACGTGCCATGGTACCGTCATCATTGATAATTTCACAGATCACGGATGCCGGTTCAAGACCCGCCAAACGGGTTAAATCACAACCTGCTTCGGTATGACCTGCACGGTGTAACACACCACCCGGTTGGGCCATCAATGGGAAAATATGTCCTGGCTGTACGATATCACTTGGCTTGGCATGGGCAGCTACCGCGGTACGAATGGTATGCGCACGTTCAGCTGCTGAAATACCGGTGCTAATGCCTTCTGCTGCTTCAATGGAAAGCGTGAAGTTGGTCGCATGCTGTGCGCCGTTCTGATCTACCATTAATGGCAGATTGAGTTGCTTACAACGCTCGCGGCTTAAGGTCAGGCAGACCAGACCACGTGCATGGGTAATCATGAAGTTAATATCTTCAGGGCGAACATGCGTTGCGGCGATGACCAGGTCACCTTCATTCTCACGATCTTCATCATCCATCAGGATGACCATTTTGCCTGCACGAATATCTGCGACAAGCTCTTCAACACGACTCAGCGGCATTCGCTTTCACCTTTGATGTTGCCTTTTAAGGCTCTAGTATTCGATAAATCTGGCATAGTTTACCGCATTTTAAAAAATTTCGCCTGTGCTTCTTGATCAATTCAAATATGCCATGTGCAAAAGCAGATCTTGGCTTGATCTGAAGTGGTGGCCTTGTACTTTTTCAGCTGATTTTAAGATGAATGTAGAGTGGAAAAAAATAAGGCTTTGTCATTTCACAAAGCCTTATTTAAACTTAAGCTGCGATGCTTGAATCAGGATTCAGTCGCTGCTTTGGCTTTTTTGCCCATCAGGATTTCAGTACGTAACGTCTGTGCTACGGTTGCACAGGCCTCATTCATACCGTTAATCATGAATGCATGGCGGGTCATGATGTTGCTTGGGTTTGGCATCGCCACCAGTTCATAATTATTTTGAATAGTTTTCAGCTGATCATGATTCAGGTGTAAAGCCGCTTCTTTGGCATGTAGATGTTGAGTTAAGCGTTTCGCTGCTTCAACCGCATCCAGCTGCATGGCATCCACCGCGCCAGCAACCGCACCACGGGTTTGCAAGGCAAAACGTTTATCTTCGCGATAACGTTTATACAGGACATCCGACAACAGCTGGAACACGGCACCGACCATCATCAGGCACTCGAGTGCTTGAGCGTGTTCTGTATTGGTGGTGAGGGTAGCACCTTCGCTATCAAACTCTTGTGTCACCTGAATTTTAGCGGCATCGATTTGATAATGCTTGGCACATAAATCGATACTCTTATCCAGAAACAACTGACACAGTTTAAAATACGGCACCGATACAGACTGGTTGACACTGTTCAGCAGTTGTTTTGGATCATAGAACTGAATGTTCAAAGCCAGGGCCTGATCATCCAGTTGAACCGTTTCTGCTGGACGTTTCTCGACGCGCGCCTTGCTTTGTGCTTTGGCCTGCTGTTGCGCCTGAGCGACCAACGTTACGGTATTTTGTTTTTCCAGCGCCAATGCCTGAGTTAAACGTTGAATTTCATGCTTCAGATGATTTTCCTGATTAATACGCGCCAGATATTCACTGCGGGTTGGACGGGCAATGGCACGATAAGCCAGCCAGATCAGGCCATGAATAAATAACGATACTAAAATCGCTAACCACTGGGTACGTAAGATTTCACCGATACTAGGCTGGATCAGGGTAATTTCAACCGTGCCAACCTTTTTCTCGTTTTGCAATGCATCACGAACAAATACTTCGCCTTGGCGGGTTTTTGACATACCACTTGTAGCAAGCACTTGCTTATTGGCATCCAGAATACGAATCGAAGCAACACTTGGATTGGTGGCATAACGATTCGCGACCAGTGCCAAAGAAACGGTATTGGCGGGGTCCAGTTCCGAAAGCGTATCTGCCACTAACTGACTGGTCATCAGTTGCCCTTGGCTGGCGCGGTTTTCATTGAGTTGATGTGTCGTTGCAATCACCAATAAAAAGGTATGCAATGCAAAACTTACGATCAGTAGGCTAGCAAATAGCCCTTGGCGAGGCGCATTCAAGTTAAACTTCCAAGGCAAATAGATTTAGGTTCGGTTATGTTATGATTCTTACATACAATAGTTGTCGCTCAACCACGAGTCAATTCATGCGAGAAATCATTCTTATATCCTTTCTAGGACCCGATCAACCGAATCAGTTTACTCGATTAATGCAGGTACTATCCGTACATTCTTTGCAAATACTTGATGTAGGTCAGGCCGTTATCCACAATCAACTGACCCTCGGGATCGTTGTTGCATCGGATAATGAGACTGCTACTGCATTGGCAATGAAAGAGATCCTGATTTTAGCACATGATATTGGCCTAACAGTGCGATTTAAACCAATCTCCAACGCAGAATATGATCAATGGGTGAGTGAAGGCGGACGAACCCGTTATATCGTGACGGCACTGGCTCCGGAACTTACCGCTGCGCATTTGCAGGCGGTGACAAAAATCGTGTCCAGTCAGGGTTTTAATATTGAAACGGTCACGCGTTTGTCCGGACGTCTGGAACTGGATACCGAGAGTCCTTTCCCACGCCGGGCCTGTGTTCAGTTTGGACTGAGTGGACAGATGCTCGATGCGCAAGCCATGCGAGCAGCCTGCCTGAGCTTGTCAGGTGAGTTGAATATTGACGTGGCGGTACAGGAAGATAATGCCTATCGCCGTAATCGCCGTCTGGTCTGCTTCGATATGGACTCTACCCTGATTGAGCAAGAAGTGATTGATGAACTGGCACTCGAGGCGGGGGTAGGTGCCAAGGTGGCGGAAATTACCGAGCGTGCCATGCTGGGTGAGCTGGATTTCCAGCAAAGTTTCCGTGCCCGTGTTGCTTTACTCAAAGGTCTGGATGCTTCAGTTTTACCTAAAATTGCAGAACGGCTAACCGTGACTGAAGGGGCGGAGCGCCTGATTTCAACCTTGAAAGCCTTAGGATACAAGACCGCAATTTTATCGGGTGGGTTCCAGTATTTTGCTGAATACCTGCAAGCAAAATTAGGAATCGATGAAGTACATGCCAATATTCTCGACGTTGAAAATGGTGTGGTGACAGGTGAGGTCAAAGGCGCCATTGTCGATGGTGCGCGTAAGGCTGAACTGCTTCGCCAGCTAGCGGAGAAAATGGGGATTTCTTTGGAACAGGCCATGGCAGTGGGCGATGGTGCCAACGATTTACCGATGCTCTCGATTGCCGGTCTCGGGGTGGCATTCCGTGCCAAACCTTTAGTTCGCCAAAATGCCAATCAAGCCATTTCCAGTGTGGGTTTAGATGGTGTTTTGTACTTGTTGGGTATGCATGATAAAGACCTGAATCGCGCTTAAAACAGCAATTTGGGGTGTGAAAATAGGGCCGCTTTTTAAGCGGCCTTATTCATTTCTAACACGTCATGATTCCGTCATATTTATGTCTAAATGTATAGAAAAACAACGATAAAAAATTTCTGAAAAAAGTTTTTTTAAGCCTTAAAACATCGATAGTTTTTTGTAATGACACGCCACAATTGATGCTATATGGAGATTTGGGGCTTTTGTAATTTTAAAAAATGTAATGACAAAAGCATATTGCGACAGCTTATGTCGTAAGGTTAATTTCAGGCTCTTTTTTTCTAAAAAAAACCCTCCATAATGCATACAGACGTTAATGCAACACCAAGTACTGTTTGAGATTACAGAACAATATAGAGGTCTGGACACAATGACAGACCATCCTTTTTAAGACGGAGGTTTCTATGGAAGCAGCGAATTTCACCATGTTGGTTGGATTTGGCTTAATCGCTGTCGCAATTATTGCTGTTTTCTTTTCTCCTTATCGTCGTTGGTTAGGTTTTATGTTGGCAGGTATGCTGTGCTGGGGACTGTTAGAAGTGGTACGCTTTGGTGCGCAAACCATATTCGAGATGTCAGTCGCCTATAGCTATCTCACCGCATTGAGCCTTGCGATGATTATGGTTACATTTATTCTGTTACGTGAAGATAAACAGGCACAAAAACAACTGGCGAATCGTCAGTATATTGAACATACCCCGGTTTATAAGGATGACCAGCAACAATGTTCTAGCAGATAAATTATAATAATATGAACAACATCAAAGGCATGCTCAGCATGCCTTTTTTGTATTAATTTTCTGCAACAAAGCTTTTACAGACAACTGGACAATTATGCTAGGATACTGTTGTCTTAAATTTCATCATAATACTGTAGGCATAATTGTCATGAAGCTTTCTTCTTTACCTGTGGTTAAGTTACCGATCGTTGATGTCAGCACGGATCCATTGGATTTGTTGGTGGCAGGTTTAGCGTTACGTATGAAGCAATTGGCACGCACTAGCCCAAAGTTTATTGAATTGGTTCATGACCGTGAGTTCCGTATTCAGATCGGTACAGATGCCGGCTTTGCCCGCCAGATTATTGTGAATCGTGGCAAAATTGATACGGTCGCTGGTCAACCGGAGCAGGCCGATTTTATTTTGCAGTTTGCTTCAAGTGAGCAAGGTGTAAAAACCTTGTTGAAAGGCGACCCGACTGCATTCATGACCGGTATGCAGGATGGCAGCATTAAAATGGAAGGCGACTTCAGCTTATTGGTATGGTTTAACCAGGCTGCAAAACTGATTCCACCTAAAGTGCCAAAACCGGTAAAAGAAAAAATCCGTCAGGCACGTGCATTTATTAAAGAAAAAACAGGCAAATAAAAATGCCCTAAAAAAAAACTCCCATTTCGGGAGTTTTTTTATATCTTTAAATTATTCAACTTCCAGATTAAAGGTCACTGGTCCGTCATTGATTAAATGAACTTTCATGTCTGCTGCAAAAATTCCGGTTTGCACATGACTGAATTGTTGACGGGTATATTCCACCAACTGCTCATACAATGCCTTGGCTTGGGCTGGCGGCATGGCTGGGCCAAAGTCTGGACGTAAGCCTTTTTGGGTTTGAGCCATCAAGGTAAATTGAGAGACCAATAAAATCCCGCCATTGGCCTGACCGACATTCCAGCCCATCTTGCCTTGCTCATCATCAAAAATCCGGTATTTCAGAATCTTGTCAATCAGCTTCTGGCCTTTCTCTAAGGTATCTTCCTTGCCCAGTCCCAAGAACACCAGTAAGCCCTGTTGAATCTCACCTGTCGTTTCGCCCTCAACGACTACTTTGGCTTCGAGGACGCGTTGAATTAATGCGCGCATAAAATTAAAGATTAAATGTTCAGTCAGTTGCGCAGTCTAGCAGATTTAATACGGTTGCAGCGTGACCCAAGAAAAGGCTCCGCAATGCTTGATCTTATTTTTCGATTTGTTTTATTAAAATTATCTTTTTTATCTATTGTTAAATTGTTTGTATAGTCCCCGTGCAGGAAAGGTATTTGATTTTGGATTTAACAGTATGTTTAAACGAACGTTTTTATTCACAATAATGGCAGCAATGTTAGGCACCGCGTATGCTGCTCCTTTAACAAAAGACAATGGTGCGCCTGTCGGTGATAACCAGAACTCAACCACAGCTGGCGCGAATGGTGCAACCTTGTTGCAAGATGTCCAGCTGATTCAAAAATTACAGCGTTTTGGCCGTGAACGTATTCCTGAGCGTGTGGTCCATGCACGTGGTACAGGCGTATACGGTGATTTCGTTGCAACAAAAGATTTGTCGGATTTAACCGTCGCGTCTATGTTTAAAGCGGGTACCACCACACCTGTTTTTGTTCGTTTTTCTACCGTGATTCATCCGAAAGGCTCACCAGAAACGGCTCGTGATCCACATGGCTTTGCCGTCAAGTTTTATACCCAACAAGGCAACTGGGATCTGGTTGGCAATAACTTGCCGGTATTCTTTATCCGTGATGCGATCAAGTTTCCTGACTTTGTCCATGCGATGAAACCCGATCCAGTGACCAATGTGCAGGACCCGAACCGAATTTTTGATTTCTTAAAAAGCCAGCCGTGGTCGATTAATATGTTGACCTATGTCTATTCCAACCTTGGGACACCGGAAAGTTACCGTACGCTGGATGGTTTTGGTGTGCATGCCTTTAAACTTTATAACGCCAAAGGCGAGTATAAATACGTCAAATTTAACTGGCGTTCGAAAAAGGGCCTGAAAGGTCTGAATCTGGATCAGGTGAAAGAGGTACAAGGCCGCGACTGGAATCATCTGACCAATGATCTGTATAAAAATGTCTATGCCGGAAATTACCCGAAATGGGACTTGTACATTCAGGTGCTTGATCCAAAAGATCTGGATAAATTTGATTTCAATCCATTAGATGCGACCAAAATCTGGCCTGAGTCTTTGGTGCCTGAAATGAAAGTCGGTACCTTGACCCTAAACCGGATGCCGAAGAACTTCTTCCAGGAAACCGAACAGTCTGCTTTTGCACCCGGTAACCTGATTCCGGGGATCGAGCCATCGGAAGACCGTTTACTGCAAGGCCGTATCTTCTCGTATTCAGATACCCAGATGTACCGTTTAGGTGCGAATCATCAGCAAATTCCCGTAAACCGTCCTCGTGTTGCGGTAAACAACAACAATCAGGAAGGGGCAATGAACATGGGACAAACAGAGTCTCATGTCAATTATGAACCAAGTACCATTGAACCGAAGCCATCTACCGAGATTGCGCGTGCAGTCGCTACGCCGCTCGAAGGCACGGTTATGCAGCATGCGATTCAAAAACAGCAGCCATTTAAACAGGCAGGCGAGCTTTATCGCAGTTATTCGGCTGTTGAAAAGAATGACCTAATTCGTAATCTGGCAGCGGATCTGGGGCAAGTCAAAGATGCAGAAACCAAAACCATTATGGTGTCTTACTTCTATAAGGCCGATGCCGATTATGGGACACGTCTTGCCAAAGCAGTGGGTGTAAACCTTAAAAATGCGCAAGCCAAAGCAGCGCAGTTGAAAGACGAATAAACGCTTTTGTTGATGTGGTAACAGGTGCCTGAATGTTACCCCCAGAAAGTCCTGTAACCTCAATAGCCTTTCCTGCACCTAGGGCGAGTGTTACAGGCACTCCTTATTTAGATTTTAGGATGTTGTGATGATTCATGTACGAGCTGCATTATTTGCGATCAGCATACTCTGTAGCGCTATATCGGTCTCAGCCTATGCGGGTACGCCATCCGCCACAGTCAACGGATCAGATGAAGTGATCGAGCTGTTCTTTTCTGCGGCTAAAGTGGGAAATACCGAAGTCCTACACGAGTTTTTAAAGCACGGCTTTCCGATTGATGTACAGGACCATTCGGGTTATAGCGCTTTAATGATGGCGAGTTACTATGGTCAGAAAGATGCCGTCAAACTGTTGCTGCAACAAGGGGCCAACCGGTGTCTCCGGGACAAGCGCGGACATACCGCACTGATGGCTGCAATCGTGAAAGCCGAGTGGAGTATCGCCAAGCAGTTGCGTCAGGTCGATTGTGATATCAATGCCGCTACAACGGGTCAACTTACTGCAGAACAGTTTGCGCTACAGTTTGGACAGCAGCAGCGTTTAAAAGATATCCAGCCATCGCAATAAAAATAATACGCCCCTATGCTAACGCTTTGAATTTAAAAAGTTGTCCTGCTTTTGTTGTTGTGAAAAAACATGCATTGCAATCGACAGACTCATTTCTGTGCAAAAGTATGCTTTAATGCGAGAACGAGAATAGATCCTAGTCAGTCATGTCTACACCCATTATTCAATCTTTACTTGATACCGACTTATATAAATTCACCATGTTGCAGGTGGTGTTACATCAGTTTCCACAAACGCACAGTGTGTATTTATTCCGTTGTCGAAATCTGGAAGATACGGTTTACCCACTGGTTGAGATTCTGGATGACTTAAACCAGCAGTTAGACTGGTTATGTGAATTACGTTTTGCAGAAGACGAGCTGCAATATCTGCGCTCATTACGTTTTATTAAAAGTGATTTTGTTGACTATCTGGAACTGTTCCAGCTTAAACGTCGCTTTATTCAGGCCAGTATTGACGAGGCGGGTCGACTGGATATTCGGATTGAAGGGCCTATGGTTCAGGCCATGATGTTTGAGATCTTTGTGCTAGCGATTGTCAATGAACTGTATTTCCGCCGTATCCGCAGTGATGAGGTTCTGGCAGAAGGCGAACGTCGTTTACAGCAAAAACTGGTACAACTGCAACACTATGCCCAAGAACAACAACAGAATGATCCTCCCTTTTTAGTGTCTGATTTCGGGACACGCCGTCGCTATAGCTTTGAATGGCAAAAACATGTGGTGCAAGCGTTTCATGCTGCCGCACCCAAGGTATTTCGTGGTACCAGTAATGTGCTGTTAGCGAAACAGTTAGGAATTAGCCCGATTGGAACCATGGCACATGAATTCCTGCAGGCTTTTCAGGCGCTTGATGTACGTCTGCGTAATTTCCAGAAAGCTGCTTTAGAAGCTTGGGTACAAGAATATCGGGGGGATCTCGGGATTGCCCTGACAGATGTAGTTGGCATGGATGCATTCTTACGCGATTTTGATTTGTATTTTGCCAAGCTGTTTGATGGTTTACGTCATGACAGTGGTGACCCGTATGAGTGGGGAGATAAGGCGGCTGAGCATTATCGTAAACTCAAGATTGATACCAAGACCAAGATGCTGACCTTTAGTGATGGTCTGAATCTGGAAAAAGCCTGGTTATTGCATCAATATTTTAAAGACCGTTTTCAGGTGAGTTTTGGGATTGGCACCAATTTAACCAATGATATGGGGCAGAAGCCTTTGAATATTGTGTTGAAATTGGTGGAGTGCAATCGTCAATCCGTGGCGAAAATTTCGGATAGCCCAGGTAAGACCATGACCGATAATGATACCTTCTTGGCGTATTTGCGTCAGGTGTTTGAAATTGAAGAGAATGAAAGTTAGTCTTTAAGCAAACTGGTTTAGAGAATAGTGATCACGGTATCTTACCGAGTATGATTGAAATATTTGGATAAACCTTCGGTTCGACCCACTTTTCTTTCGGGAAAAGTAGGCAAAACCATTGTCATCCACAAAACCTGTTCATTTCCTTCTACTATTTTATCTTTCGCAGAAACAACATTTTGTAAATATTGCGCAGGTTGTGGATGACGTTTTCGAATATCCCATTACATGCGATAGGTCATATTAAATTCCAAGCGTTTCATTGATATTCATTTATCTGTATATCTCCTTTTCTGCTAAATCAATGCAAAAAATCAGACAAAGATAAAAAGTCGGCTATGCTAAAATTACGCATAAGGCGGATGACAAAACAGCATAACAATGACTGACGTAGATTTTAAACTGGGTTTACTGATTGAACCTGAACAACTCGTGCCCTATTTAGGACATGAGCGAATTCGTATTGTCGATTTAAGCCGGGCATCGGTGTATGAACAACTGCATATTCCTCATGCGATCCATTTGCAGCCTAAATATCTGGTGGCACAACAAGAACAAGCCAATGGGATATTGCCGGACTTAGAAGGGCTACAGGCGCTCATCGAGAAATTGAATATTTCACCGCAACATCACGTGGTGGTATATGACGATGAAGGCGGTGCCTGGGCTGGGCGATTAATCTGGAATTTACATTGTCTGGGTTTTCAACATACCAGCCTGATTAATGGCGGCATTCATGGCTGGCTCGGTGCTGGATTACCGACAACGGCTGAAGTTGATCTAGTGAAACCCGTTGCGGATCTGTTACCGATTGATTTAGCCACCGTCCAGCAATATCGGGTCGAATATCAGGAATTACTAAATCAAGTTGAAGAACAGAATATTCAACTGTGGGATTGCCGTAGTAATGATGAATATACAGGCTTGCGTCTGGCTGCGCGACGCGGCGGTCACATCCCAAATGCACTGCATTTTGAATGGAGTACTGCCCTAAACCGTGAAAATCATCTAAAATTACACCCGCTTGAACGCACACAACAACGTTTAGAACAATTAGGCTTTAATTTACAACAACCTGTGGTGGTGTACTGTCAGTCTCACCATCGTTCTGGCTTGGCGTATATTCTGGCAAGGTTGCTTAACTGGCCAGTCAAAGCCTATGATGGTGCGTGGAGTGAGTGGGGCAATCGCCTCGATAGTCCTATTATTTCAGGAGAGTCGCCGTTGTGAGTTTTGCAGCAGATTTAAAAAAACAATTATTTATCAAAGCACAAAATCTTGTGCCGCAACATCAACTCAGCCGTGTGATTGGCAAGGTTGCCGCAAGTGAAAATCTTTTGGTAAAAACTGCTGTTATTCAGGCGTTTAAAGCCAAATACGGGATTGATATGAGCATTGCTGAACAAAGCAATGCGCAACATTATAAATCATTCAATGAATTTTTTACCCGTGCGTTAAAAGAGGGTGTCCGTGGCATTGATGAACAGGCAGATAGTATTGTTTGTCCTGCCGATGGTGCGATTTCACAGCTTGGTAAAATTGAAGCAGGTGATATTTTTCAGGCCAAAGGTCAAAGTTTTTCAGTCGAAAAATTGATTGGTGATCCGCAGTTAGCCAAACCTTTTCATGAAGGGCAGTTTGCGACCGTCTATTTGTCACCTAAAGATTATCACCGTGTACATATGCCTTTGGCAGGCACATTGACCGAAACTTTATATATTCCAGGTGAATTATTTTCGGTCAACCAAGTGACGGCTGAAAATGTACCGGGCTTGTTTGCACGTAATGAGCGTATGGTCTGCTTATTTGATAGCGAACTGGGACGTATGGCGGTCGTTCTGGTGGGTGCAATGATTGTTGCTGGGATTGAAACCGTTGCAACGGGTAAGGTAAAACCGACGGGCCGTGTTGAATTGCAACATCATCAAATGCCATTGGATAAAGGCGCGGAATTAGGTCGCTTCTATCTTGGCTCAACCGCTGTGATTTTATTTGAAAAAGATAAAATGGTCTGGGAAGAGCAGTTCAAAGCCAATTCAACTGTGGTGATGGGCGAGCGTTTAGGTCATTCGGTTTAATTCAGATATGATTTTTTAAAGAGCCCCAAAACTGGGGCTTTTTATTTAGAAGCAATATCTTATATATTTTGTACCACTAGAAATAAGCTTAGATAATTTAAAATAAAGGGTGAATAATGATGAAAGACTTAATACCTCAATTTTCTTTTTTTGAATTTTTAGGAATTTTAACTTCGGCAACAATATTAGGTAATTACTTACTAGACCGGTCCTTAATCAATATTACGGTTTTCATACTGTATTGTTTTTTTGCAGCAGGGCTAGCCAGCTTAAATTTTTATTTACGTTATAAAAGTAATCCCAAGATTAAGAATTAGTTTTGATTTTTATTATGTTTTATGTGCTCTAGATTAAATAATATGATTGAAGATATAAGATATTTAATTATTTTCGCAAAAATTGCTGAATTTGGTTCAATTTCCAAAGGAGCCAAAGCACTAGGCCTGTCGACGGCAACGGTGAGTATGCATCTCGCCAAGTTAGAGAAAAATTTGGAGTGTGCCTTATTTTATCGTAATACACGAAAAATGACCTTAACACATGATGGACAAAAACTTTTAGAAACGGCCAAAGGCATGCTGGAAACCTATGAATCAGGTATTTCAGACTTTAAACAACGTTCTATTCTTAGAAAGACACAATTGCATATCTCCATCCCGGCAGTTTTTATCCATAGCGAGTTTATGCAATGTATTACCACATTTTTTGAGGCGTATAAGGACTTAACTGTACACATTACTTGTGATGATAGCAGAACAGATTTGATTGCTGAAAATGTGGATATTGCTTTTCGAATTGGTGAGCTTGCAGATAGTTCATTTAAAGCTCGTTATTTGTTTCCCTTAGCCCGAAGTATTGTTGCGACCCCAGATTTTTTACGTCAGTATCCGCCCATTACTCATCCAAAACAGCTGATCAATATGAAATGGCTGGGTTTGATTATGAGAAAAAATAAGCGAATATTACGGCATCGACATACAGGCGAAGAGGTCGAAATCTCATATCAGCCTCATATTTATGTGAATAATGTTGATGCTGCTTATCGGCTGGCAAAATTAAATGCAGGACTGGCAGCACCTCCTGATGAATTAATTCAAGCTGATCTTGATCAGCAAAATATTGTAAGAGTGCTACCGGATTGGATACTTGAACCCTTGAGTGTGTATGCAGTTTGGCCTGCGAATATACCAATTAATGGTATTGCCCATGCTTTAATTGAGCGAATTTATCAATCATTTAATTCCCCAATAGTTGGATCAGCATAAAGATGGATAGTATGATTAAAGATCCGCCCATCAACATATTCAGGAGCCTGAGCTGATATGAGTTGGTTAAGATTTTTGCGAGTTTATGTCCTGATACACTCCAAATAATGAAACAGAGGTAGCAAGTAACGAAATAAATAAGAATAAACAGAATAAGAGGAAAATAACTGATGGGTGAGGTGAATAAAGAGATGCCCGAGAGACATGCAATCCATGCTTTAGGATTGAGCCATTGTAAGAGGAATCCCTCTGTAAAATTGGCAACAGATATATTTTTTACAAGTTCAACCTCTGGTTTAGAAAGTATAATTTTTTGCCCCATATAAAAAATAAATAATGCTCCTGCACATTCTAGTATTTTGAAAAAAATAGGATAATGGCTAAGCATTTGGCTAAATCCAAAGCCTAAAAATATTATTAACAAGGTAAAGCCAAGCGTTGCTCCTGAAATAAAGGGTAGTGTTTTTCGAAATCCATGCATTAAGCTGCTTGAAAGAATTGTAATATTGATTGGTCCTGGTGAAATGGACATTGTAAGTGAAAAAATAAACATGCTTATAAGAACAGAGATTGACATTATTTTGAACTTTTTGAAATCAATTATTAAAATACAATGATATAGCGTAATTCAAATAAGATTAGACGGGTTTTATCAAAAACTGATTTTGATTTTTTGATTACAGCACTCTAACAATCAATTTGATTATTCTAAAAAATTAACCTGAAACTGAATCGTGAGTCTTTCATATGGTGAACTTGGGCGAGTTTTTTTATTACTCGCGGTGAAAAGGCCTGAGACAGTGGGATAAAGGAGAAAATTTCCTAAGCATAGTTAAAAAGGATCGTCTTTGCCCATAGCATGACGCCGTTTCTGAAAGACAAGTTGAAACTTGGAAATTTGATCTATCATTAAAATTGAGTTTATAACTTATGATTAGATATGTAGCTATAGTGTTTTTATTCCTATCAGGTATAGGTGGATATACGATTGATAAGTTTGGTCAAGATTTATGTATCAATGAATATATCGCTATAGGAACTATTACCTATTTTAAAGAATTAAATGGGGTTTCCGCTAATGATCCATCAATGTTAGCGACGTGTGGTGTAGTATCTATTATTTTTTCAATAATTTTAATCTTCATAAAAAACAAAAGCTTTTATGTAGCTATGACATTTCTATTACTTGTTTTAGAATTGATTCTATTAAATATGATCGAAACCGTATCTTATAAAGAAATTATTTATGACTCAATTACGCAGTGTGCTAATTATTCTGTGCTGATATGGATTACTTTTCAGGCTGCATTCTTAATATCCAGTGGTTTTTATCTTTTTAAAAGGAAATAAAGTTTATTTAACTTTGAGGGACTTTAACCCAAACCTGTACGCTTTTACTTACACTAATCAAGGTCAATGTCCCATGTTCAACCCAAGCTGAATTGCCTAATATGAACTCATCAGGAACAGGAAGTTCCAGAACATAAAACAAAAATGATAAGTTCAGGCATCAGGATGTGAGATATGACAGGAGTTGTATCTAGTGAAAGGAATACGAAAAAGCCCGACAGGATGTCGGGCTTTTTTCATTTTATTTTTTTAGAGTGCTGTTAATTGATTGGCTTGGCATTGTAATAAGCATGAATTGAGGCGGCACAGCGGTCAATCAGCAGGTCTTCATCCTTTTTCCAGATCAGTTTCACTTCACTGAGCGTATTTTCATCCTGAATCGGAATAAGCCTGACATTGCTGGGCAGAATCACTTTAAATTCTTCAGGCACGATACAAATACCAAAGCCATTGGCGACCAGTTCCAGCTGAGATCTTTTCCTTGAATAAATTCGGGTTCTTTTTGGAGAAAAACCATTGACCAGACATAAGTTGGCAGCCAGATAGCTTAGACCACCACGCGCTTTATGCGGTACAGAAACAAAATTTAATGCCGCTAATTCACGTATCGAAATATTTTCTTTTTCACTTAAAACCGGATCGGCAATATGGGCAGCCACATATAATGGGGCAGTGTATAAGCTGATCGAATTGACCTCATCTAAATTGTGATAAATCGGCGGCCGAATAAAACCCAGATCAATACTGCCATCTAATAAATATTCGAGCTGTAATTCAGAGGATAAAGTATTCATTTCAATATCAATATTATGGGTGTCACACAGCTGCTCAAAGACTTCCAGTTTGTTCTGATCCAGTACGATACTGCTGGAATGGGCAATTTTAATAATTCGGCCTTCACCCCGACTGATACTTTGGGCGCTGGCAATGGAACTTTTTAAATGATCAAGATTGGTTTTTAAACTTTTATACAGTGCTTCACCTGCAACCGTAAGTTTTATCTTCTTTTCAGAGCGGTCGAAAATCTCAAAGCCTAATTCTTCTTCTAAATTTTTAACTTGCCTGCTCAGTGCTGATTGGGCAATAAACAGCTTCTCCGAAGCGGCAATAAAGCCACCGGTTTCGACAATCGTGATTAGATAATTGAATTGTTTGAATGTCCACATATCTCAAAATTAGATCAGTGCCTGCTTTTTCTATATTAGATGAGATGAAAGAAATCTTATATCTTTTTTATAGGTTCTTGATTCAGGTGGCTGAAAATGACGATAAAAAACAAGATTGTGACCTTGATTGCTGCAGTAATGATTTGTTTACTGGTACAGACATATGACCATTATATGGGCGTACAAACGATCTCACAGCAGACTGATTTATCAGGAGATTAGATAAACCTTCGCATCATGTTTGATGTCATGACCAATTTTATAAATGAGATGAGCACATGGCGATGTACGTTTTTGCTTACATTGATTAGAGGAAATGTCCCATTTTCAACCCAAGCTGAATTGCCTAATATGAACTCATCAGGAACAGGAAGTTCCAGAACATAAAACAAAAATGATAAGTTCAGGCATCAGGATGTGAGGTACGACAGGAGTTGCACCTAGTAACGAAATACGAAAAAAGCCCGACAGGATGTCGGGCTTTTTTTATTCTATATTGATTTGTTTGGTCCAGAGTTCAATCAGCATCTGGATGGTCTGGCTTAGAGGTTTGTGGCTCGGCCAGATGGCATGAATCGGCATATCCAGTCGATTGGTGGTGTCATGAAATTCCAGTCGAACCAGACTGCCTTGAGTAAAATGTTCTTGCACCGTCGAAAGTGGAAAATTTCCCCAGCCAAAGCCCTGTTCCACCATATTAATTGCCATCAATAAACTATCGCTATACCAGTAAGAATCAGAGACCAAGACCCGGCTATCCGGGAGAGGGTAGTGTTTGCTGGCAATAATAATCTGTCTGAGTTCAGAGAGCATGGTCAATTCATTTTTATGATTGTCCTTAAGCTGTTGTGCACCTTGAGGAGAAATTGCTGCAACAAATTTTTCAGTCCCCAAGAGTCGAAAGCGCTCATTCCGGTCGAGCTCGGATGAGCTATAGGCAATATACAGATCGATTTCATTTTGATGTAAGCGTGCTTTTAATTCTTGTTGTGGCGCACTGACCATTTCAATGTCCAGTAGCGGATAGCGTTGCAGCAGATGGGCAATAGCAGGCAATAAAAGTTTCTGGTTGACGTCTGCAGCCACACCAATTGCAATACGGCTTTCCAGTCCTGTTGAAAGTTCAGTTAAATGCATTTCTAGCTGGCGCAGTTTAGTCACAATCAATCGGGCATGAGGCTCGATGGATAAGGCAATGTCAGTGGGCGCAAGATGATTTTTACTGCGTTCAAATAATTTTAAATTTAGTTCCGCTTCTAAATTGGCAATCGCCATACTGACAGCAGAAGGTACCCGATTCAGTGCCCGGGCGGCTGCTGAAAAATTTCCTCGATCAATAATTTCAAGGATCAGCTCGAGCTGTTCACTGGTTAATTTCATTTTAATTCTCTTGTCAGCTGTACTGATAACGATTGACTTTTTTTATCAAAATTAAAGCGTAAAATCCACTCATTATTGATTTTAAGGTGTGGTCATGCAAGGAACCAAGAGAAGAGTCACTTATGTGTTTTTCTATGAAGTTTTTAGCTTTTTTATCTGTGCAATGGTGCTGGCAGTGCTGTCAGGTACCACCATTAGTCATACTGGGCCTTTGTCGATCTTGATTGCAGTCATCGCCGTAACCGTAAACTTTTTTTATAACTATGTGTTCGAGATGTGGGAAAAAACCCAAACCTCGAAAAAGCGTACCGTGTTAAGACGTGTTGCACATGCGATTGGCTTTCAGATTGTGCTGGTGATGATTTTGATTCCCTTGATTGCATGGTGGATGCAAATCAGTTTAGTCAAAGCATTCTTGCTGGACTTCAGTCTGATGGTACTGATCCCATGTTATACCTTTGTTTATAATTACTTTTTTGATCATATTTTTGGCTTACCTAGTCATTTGCTCGAGTCGACAGAGCTTAATGCAAACGCCAGTCACTGATTGCTATGATCCAGAATTGAAAAAGCCGATCCAGAAGGGTCGGCTTTTTTTATTGAAGCTAAAATTTATAGCATGCGATATAGACGTTCTTTCGGGAAGATCGCGGTAAAGGTTGAGCCTTCATTTTCTTTAGAGGTGATTTCTAGATGTGCGCCATGTTGCATCAGGACGTGTTTTACAATGGCAAGTCCTAAACCTGTACCACCAGTTTGACGGCTACGCGCGCTATCGACGCGATAGAAGCGTTCAGTCAGGCGCGGTAAATGTTTTGGATCAATGCCGATGCCATTATCCTGTACGGTAAAGGAAGCATGGTCACCCGCTTCATGCCAGCCAATGGTGATGATACCACCAGGCGGTGTATATTTAATTGCATTGGTAATTAAGTTGCTGAAGGCACTGGCAATTTCAATGTCCGAGCCAATCAGGTCACAATGGCTATCAATATCCAGATTTAAAGTATGACCATAATCAAGATTGTAGGCACGCGCATCATCAAAGATCTGGTTCATCAGATTGGCCATATCAATAATCTGATTTTTCGCGACTTTCTTATTATTTTCTAAATTCGATAACAATAACAAGTCATTGACCAAGGCATTCATCCGTTTGGTCTGGGACTGCATTTGCGTGAAAGCACGTTTCCAGCGTGGGGTAATATCGTCTTGATCGGTAAAGGTTTCAATATACCCACTGAGTACGGTCAGTGGCGTACGTAATTCATGTGAAATATTATCGACAAAGTCTTTACGCATTTGTTCCAGATTATGGACCCGTGTGGTGTCATGTGCGACCAGCAAACGACTTTCACCCCCAAAACGGGTGAGTTTGACGTGTACATAACGCTCTTCTTCCATCTGCGCTTGCAGACGAATGCCATCAGGGGATTGATCGGGATTATTAAAATATTCAATAAAACTGGGCTGGCGTAAAATCGACAATAAGTTACGTCCGCGGTCCAAAGGACTAATCCCTAACAGTTTTTCGGCTGCGGGATTCCACCATTCGATTTGATGTTGGTCATCAATCAGAACCACGGCTTCTGCCAGAGCAACCAGAGAAGACTGGGCTCGGTCAATGAGACCAACCATTTCCGCTTGAACAATGCGTTCCTGACGTTGTGCACGATAAACATTGAACAGCAAAGCGCCCCAGATCCCGTTTAAGTTGGGCGGGACATCATAGGGACGGTTTGAAATCCATTCATTGACCAGATAAAGCGAGCGGAGCTGCAGGGCAAAAAACACCACAAAAGCAATAAAAATACAGCTCCAAAAGTAGCCAACCCCAAATCCAATTAAGCTTGCAATCAATAAGAAAAAAAGTAACAGCCTTAAATCTTGTTTTGCAAACGTCCATAAACTGCTGTAGCGAAAACGCTGGTGTTCACGTGCCAGTTCAGGGACCGGATAAGGTTCGTACATAAAAGATTTTTAACCTACTGCTAAATCGGCTCGTGTCGAAAAACGGTAACCTGTGCCACGAACCGTTTGCACAAAGCGGTCAACACCAAAAGGCTCTAGCACTTTGCGTAAACGACGGATATGCACGTCAATGGTACGGTCTTCGATATAGACATTGCCACCCCACACCTGATCAAGCAGCTGCGCACGTGTATAAGCACGTTCCGGATGGGTCATAAAGAAGGCCAGTAAACGATATTCGGTTGGACCCATGTCTAAAATGCTGTTGCCAAAGCTAACACGCTGACTGACCGGATCGAGTAACAAGCCATTGGCATCAATCACTTTTTCTCCGCTTAGTGCATTGGCACGACGTAATACCGCCTTGATACGGGAAACCAGTTCACGTGTCGAGAAGGGTTTGGTCATGTAATCATCTGCACCGGCATCCAGACCTTGAACTTTATGGTCTTCTTCACCACGTGCAGTGAGCATGATCACAGGAATTTCAGACAGGTTCTCATCGCGTTTCAGGCGACGGCATAAGTCTACACCACTCACACCCCCCGGTAACATCCAGTCCAGCAAGATAAGTGCAGGACGCTGATCAACGATAATCTGATGCGCCTGTTTGGCATCCTCGGCTTGTAAACATTGGAAGCCTGCCATATCCAAAGAGGTATGGATCATTTCGCGGATCGGTAACTCATCATCGACAATTAAAATATAGTCATCTTTCACAGCGCAATACCCTTAAAATCTGTAACGGTTTAACCGTTTTGTTGTTATGACAGGCTTATTACAAAGATTAATTATGACAATATCATTGCAAAAGAGGGAATAAAGTCGAATTTAGCAATAAATTGTGACAATTGTGGGGCAGAGTCATGACCATATGATGACAACTTATCTGATCATAAAGCAAATAAATTCATTGAGTTAATCAATCTGTCATGCGATGGCTGTGGCTGTCACAAAACTGTAAAACGATTTTAATTTTTTTGTGAGGTTGTTTCGATAAAGGACAAGAACACAGCACAACAGGCAGAAAGCACATCCTGCAGCGGCTGTTTAAAGCCTTCGGAAACCCAGCGAATAATAATATGAGTCACATAACCATTCAGGCCGGTTGCCATTAACGACACTTCTTCGGTGCTTTGCGGGGCATTGGGCATGGTAATCATCACAAAACCCTGAATAATACGGTCGAACTGGGTCAGGGTTTCCTGAATGGTGGCCTGATTATGCAGGTCCTGCACCAGCATGGCATCGATATAAATAATCCGTGCCATACGCGGATCATCCTTAATCGCATTTAATAAGGCGGATAAACCGGCATTGACCATATTTTTAGGTTCAGGTGCTGCCATCAGTACGGCCTGAGTGAGGCAGGTCTGCATTTTTTCGATCATTTTCAGGAACACGGTCTGGAACAGATCTTCACTTTTCTTAAAGGATTCATAAAAGTAGCGTTCAGTCAGCTTGGCTTCATTACAGACATCCTTGACCGTGACTGAAAAGAAGCCATGGGTACCATAGGTGGCAATACCCGCTTCAATCAGTTTGTCACGACGTGCCTGCTTGCGCTCAGTTAACGAGAGACCTTTGAATTGACGCTCTTTGGTTGCTGCCTTTTTTTTCTTGTCTGTCGCTTGCTCTGGAGTTGCCATTGAAAACCGTTCCCTAAAATGTCGCTAAATCGGATATCACGTACTTTTTACATTGCTGTCATTTGCTGCCGATCTAGCATAACCAAATTTTGAAAATATGCCTTGTCTCTTTTACACATCTTCGGTCAAGAATGTAAATAGGCCTATTATGACATGTTAGGTGTCGGTTATTGCCATTTGTCATAAAGCTTGACTGTACTATATTGACAACCTGTATTGTCAAAATTATATTGGTTACAGGTTAAACAGCACATGACAACGCATGATTGGGGCGAATATTGTGCATATCATTCGCAACACAAAGGATAGGCAATGAAAAATTTTAAAAATAAAGTCGCAGCGATCACTGGTGCTGGTTCTGGGATTGGACAACAGCTGGCGATCTTGTTAGCGAAACAGGGCTGTCATTTATCGTTAAGTGATATCAATGAAAAAGGTTTGGCTCAAACCGTGGAATTGGTGAAGCAATATCCTGTAACAGTCACCACAAAAGTATTTGATGTCTCAAACCGTGATGCGGTGAAACAATGGGCGCAAGAAACGGTGCAGGATCATGGTTCGGTTAATATGATCTTCAATAACGCAGGTGTCGCACTTGGCTCAACGGTCGAAGGCGCAAGCTATGAAGATTTGGAGTGGATCGTTGGCATCAACTTCTGGGGCGTGGTGTACGGCACCAAAGAATTCCTGCCGTTTATCAAACAAACCAAAGATGGTCATATCATCAATATTTCAAGTATCTTTGGCCTAACCTCGCAGCCAACTCAGTCTGCCTATAACGCCACCAAATTTGCAGTGCGTGGTTTTACTGAATCGTTACGTCAGGAGCTGGATATTGAGAAGAGCGGTGTCAGCTCACTCTGCGTGCATCCGGGCGGTATTCGTACCAATATTGCCAAAGCAGCAAAAATGAATGACAGCTTGAAGAGTCTGGGTATGGACCCGAGCAAATCGATCAAGCAATTTGACAAGTTCCTGCGTACCCCACCAGAAGAAGCAGCACGTCAAATTCTGAATGCCGTACAGAAGGACAAACGCCGTCTGTTAATTGGTACTGATGCACGTATTGTGGATTCATTCCAGCGTTTATTCCCGACGGGCTATCAACGTATTGCAGCCCTTGCAACCAAGATGATGTAAGTCATTACTACAGAAAAAAGCCATTCTTTGTGAATGGCTTTTTTATATTTGTCAGAACAAGCAGATATTAAACAATCTGAGTTCGGTTGAATTCCTCTCTAACCTATTGAAAATGATTAGCTTGGTGGAATCTTGCCATGTTCTCACCCAATTTTAGGATCAGCCTGCGGCTCGCCCTACTTTTGTTTTGGCAAAAGTAGGCAAAACCATGGTCATCTACAAAACCTGTTCTATTCTTGGATTTATTAAAATATATCGCAAAAACATTATTTTGTTTACACCACGCAGGTTGTAGATGACGTTTCCGAGTACCATATTCAGCCTCGCGCTCAGGTTAAATAAGGACTTTAATCTTGGTCTTTTTCCAAAAGAATTGATAATAAAAGCCTTGGAAAATACATAAGCTGACGAAAGACAGCGCATAGGCAATCCAGATCCCGGTTAAGCCCCACAACGAACTAAACCAGTAGGCACACGGTACTTCGATCAGGAGAATGGTAAAAATATTGATCAGCATAGGAACATTGACCGTACCACTGGCACGCATGATCGAGGCAAAAATCGCACTGGCACCAAAGAATAAAATTGACCACAACACAATAAACAGCAGTTGCTGTCCCAGTACAATTACGCTGTGATCGGTAATAAACAGCGCCATTAAATATTTAGAGAATAAATAGCCCAGAATAATCAAGGTCCCCGTAAACAGGAAATTCATGCCCAAAGCCGTTCGGGTCACTTTGGCCAATAAATCAGGTTGACCTGCACCAATCGCTTGAGCTGCAAAAATCGAAGCGGCAATCGAAATCGACAAGGCTGGAAACTGAATATAGTTCAGTACCTGATTCACGGCACCATAGGCTGCGGTGGCATGTGCACCATAATGATTAATCAGGCCGATAATTACCAGACCAGCTAAAGAGGTCGTCACCATCTGGATGCCGGTTGGAATCCCGAGTTTCAGAATTAATTTACTCAGCTCGGCATCATGGCGAATATGTTGCAATAATTGACGATCAATCTTTAAGGGATGATTTTTATGGTTCAGATAAACCGTTAAAAAAATCAGTACAAAGGCATAGCCCAGAATGGTGGCAATCGCGGGTGCGACGATACCTAATGCAGGGAAACCAAAATAACCCTTCAGCAAAACCGGGGTGACTGCCAGACCGATCAGACTGGTCAGACTTAAGGCAATCAGGGGGGTGACGCTATCGCCGACACCACGCAGAATCGAGGTGTAAATAATATACACGAACAGTAAGGGACTACCGACCAGCATCCATTGCACATAAGGCAAGGACAGATGCATCACCTTGGGATCGGTGCCCAATAATTCCAGAATGTGCTTGGCAAATATCAGACCGAGTACGGCAATAATGCTCCCGCCAATCAAGGTCATAAATAGGGTCGAACCAATCACACAGCGGACTTTTTCAAGGTTTTGTGCTCCCCAGGCCTGTCCCACCAGTACAGTAGTTCCCGCTGAAATACCGATCACGAAAGCCAGCAGAAAAAACAGGATTGGGAAGAACACGGAAACAGCGGCAATGGCATCTACGCCCATCATTTGACCGACAAAGATGGTATTAATCGTACCCGACAGGTTTTGTAAAATATTGGTGGCAATCAAAGGCACCAGAAACAGAAAAAATGTTTTCCAGAGATTGGGTTGCATCACCAGCGGTTGACGTGGAGTCATTCAGTTTCCTTCACCCTTCAGTCTGAAGCGTATCTATTTTTCCAACATAGCATCATAAGTGATGCTGGGAACTTTATCGTTCGGTTTATTTTTTGTTGATCAACACTGTAAGAGGATTTCACCGGCACGTTGTAGGGTCTGATCGGTCTTGGCAAAGCAGAAGCGGATCAGGCGCAGTGATTCTGGTGCTTGTCGGTAAAATACTGAAATGGGAATTGCCACGATTTTATGTTGCTCGGCAAGGAACTGACACATCTCGACATCATTTAAGTCTGGACGAATATTGCTGTAATCCAGATTCTGGAAATAGGTGCCTTGAGACGGGGTAAATTGAAAGCGTGAGTGTTGAAGCTGGGTATTAAACAGATCGCGTTTTGCCTGGTAAAAATGAGGGAGCTCTTGAATATGCTCAGGGTGCTGTTGCATGTAATTGGCCAGCGCCAATTGACACGGCATATTCCCACAGAAATTGGCAAACTGATAAATCTGGCGGAACAGTCGCATGAGTTGCGGTGAGGCCACGCAATAACCGGTTTTCCAGCCAGTGACATGGTAGGTTTTACCAAAAGAACCAATCACAAAACTACGTTCTCGTAATTCAGGAAATTGCAGTGCGCTAAAGTGTTTTTGTCCATCAAAGACCAGATGTTCATAGACTTCATCTGAAAGCACTACAATATTTTTATCTTGAATCAGTTCAATCAGTTGTCGCCAGTCTTGTTCTGACCAGATTGCACCAGTGGGGTTATGCGGTGTATTGACAATAATCATGCGGGTTTTGGCATTGATACTGTCTTTGACTTTTTGCCAGTCCACCTGAAAAGATGGTGCTTCCAAGTTGATATGAATGGATTTTCCACCTGCCAGTTGAACTGCAGGCGCGTAGCTGTCATAGCTTGGATCGAAAATAATTACTTCATCTTCTGCATGGATGCAGGCTTGAATGGCGCAAAAGATGGCAATGGTTGCGCCTGACGTGATGGTGATTTCAGTGGCAGGATCAAGTTGCAATTGATCACGTTGTGAAAATTGTGTGGCGAGCTGTTCGCGCAGGGCCAATACACCATCCCCTGCGGGGTACTGATTATAGCCTGAGAGTGTGGCTTGGTTCAGCGCATCTAGCAGGGCAGCTGGCGCCGGAAAATCGGGGAAGCCTTGGGACAGATTCAGGGCATTGAGCCGGTGTGCGAGTTCAGTCATGATGCTAAAAATGGTCACGCCTTGGCTTGGGAGTTTTGACTGAAGTTGCAACATGATTGAAATTACCTAATTAAATTTTAATGAATTATTTATTGTGGCGGTGTCTTACCGAGTACTCACCTAATTTCAGGGTAAGCCTTCAGCTGGAGTTACTTTGGTTTTGCCCAAAGTAACCAAAAGCATTGTCATTCGCAAAACCTGTTCACTCCTTGCATTGTTTCGATTACCTCGCAGAAACAACATTGAATTGAAACCACGCAGGTTGCGAATGACTTATCCCGCGTATCTTATTTAGAACAGGGAACAGGTTTTTTATTCGATATCACAAAACATTTTCCACAATAGCACGAATTACACCAAGCGCTAAACCAATAAAAGCACCGACAATCACGCCGTTAACGCGGATCATATGCAAGTCACCGCCCACCTCACTTTCGATTTTGGCAATCATTTCCCGTGAATCCCATTCATGGATACGTTCACTGATATAACGAATGATCTTGTCGCTATATTGCTCACTGAAATTGATCGCCAAGCCGACCATTTTTTCATTCAATACCTGACGTACTTTTTCATTCTGGATCAGGCTTTCACCCAGTTGTTGAATCGCAGCCTGTAAGTTGGTGGCAATGCCGGAATCTGGCTGCATTAAATCGGTCTTGATCGCATCACATAGAATGGCCACAGCACCACTGATAAAGTTCAGCACTTGTGGGCTATCCAGCAAGGCATCTTTGCCACGATTTAAACGCTGGCTGGCTTCACTGTCGGGTTCTGCCAGTTGCAGCATCAGATTGTGTGTGGTGGTTTCAATATCCTGACGCCATGGATGATCAGGATTGGCCAGCATCGACTCAACTTTTTCTATTAGCGAGTCAATGGTGCGTTGCTGGACGTCAATCCCGATCCAGCTGGCACCTTTGGCCAGTTTCCAGACACCAAGCTCCTGAAACAGTTTACGTGATAAATCGCGTGCTTCTTCAGGATGCGAGACCATCCATTCATGCGCCAGATCGAGGCCACGTTGTAATACATCCTGATGGAAATCATTTTCCAGCACTGCCCGCAGCATTTCACTGGCCAGCTTATTGACCTTGGTGCTTCTGACCCATTGCACACTGTTATTCTGGACAAAATGTGCAATTTGATCCTGACTGACAAATTCAAAGATTCTTGGCACGGTGTGCTGAATCATCTGCACTACCTGCTGGTTATTCTTTGGACTGGCCAACCATTGTCCTACCGCCAGACTGATATCGGCATTTTGTAAACTGCGTTCGACAATCTGTGGTGAAAGGAAGTTTTCCTGCACAAAACGTCCCATCGACTCGGCGATACGTGCCTTATTCCGTGGAATAATTTCAGTATGATCACGTAATAACTTGGGTAAAGGCATTCTGCCAAAGGGGTTGCGGAATAGTACCGTGACCGCATACCAGTCGGCTAAGCCACCCACCACGCCTGCTTCTGCACCAAGCATGAAAATATGGATGAGCCATTTATATTCAGGGAGAAAATGCGCCGCGACCATTAAAGCAATCCATGACACCACGGCAATAATCAGGGCCATGGTGGCAAAGTATTTACTTCTTTGCAGGCTAGGTACGTGGATTTCTTCGACTGAACTCATTGAGCCATCCTTTTAATTACTTTTTATTTTGAGGTGGTGCAGGCGGCTGCAACACGTCTCCTGTTGGACTCAAACCGTATTTTGGCCCCAAAGATTGCAAAATCAGTTGTGCATCAAAGGCATCTGGTGCTTGCTGCTGAGTCTTGAAACACTCGATAGTATACGACACTTGGATTGGATCAATATTGACCACTTGTGGGGTATCGTAGAAGGGATCCGGCCAAAAGGCGGGATGACGACGATAGTAACCATAAGGATAATATGACGGTGTCGGATAAATCACGGCCTGGCGTGGCGCTTTATGCCGGGCATTACTCGGGTCATCCACTACACTAAAATAACGGAAACCATTTTTAACCGTGGTTTGCGCTGCCTTAAGCAGGGTAATTTCCTCTGCTGTACCATAACTCAAATTATTATCCGCCTGAAAACCGACACGGTAAGTTTTGTTATTTAACGGATAAGCGGTGAACTGGCCCAACTGGTCAAAGGTTCGGGGCTTGGCAGGGACGGTTGCACAGCCTGCAAATGTCAATGCGAGCAGAAGCGGTGTGCACATTAATAACGATTTCATATGCAATTCCTAATATCAGTGGTCGAGGGAGACCGACCTAGAAGCTACTATTGGGCTGGGTTAAAAACTCTGTTTCCTCTGGGGTAGAGTCTCGCCCTAAAATTTTATTGCGATGGGGATAACGGCCAAAACGATCAATAATCACTTTATGCTTTTTCTCAAAGTTTAAATTAATTTCATTGCCGAGGCGCTGGAATAATTTGAGGGCAAATTCATGGATGCGTCTGGATTCGCTATGCATAAAGGGCATATATAAGAATGAGCGCTGATCAGGACTGAGTTGCGCATCGAGTTGTAAACTAATCGCTTCTTGTGCCAAAGCCAAGGCCAGGCTGTCGTAAGCAAAGGCCTGTGCCTGATCGCGGTATAAGTTACGGGAGAACTGGTCAAGCACAATAATTTCGGCCAGACGGCCTTCGGGCGTTTGCCGCCATGACCATAGTTCCGCCTGTGCGGCCTGTTGATGAATCTCTTGAAATGACTCGCGAATTTTTGCATCAAAATCATCGCTTTTGGCAAACCAGAGGGAGCGGTGTTCCGGGTCAAACCAAAAATTCAGAATGTCTTGCGCTTGCATGGGCGAGTCTCCTCTAGAAGATTTATTTTTCAATAAAATCACAATTTGAGCGTGTCTTATGTAACAAGATTGTGATAAAAATTGCCAGACTAAACAGGGATTTCTGTCGCAAGCATTTTTCAAATGTTCACAGAGCCTAGATGACTAGATCACAATTGTCGTTATAATTGGCTGAGTCGAAGGGATTGGCATTGTCATGATGCCTGTATGGTCGACGAAGTCGCTACCTTTGATGTGGTCGGCTGATCTTGAATAAGCGAGCCTATAATATGAATCAACCCAGCACACTTACTTCCTCTGTGATACCTACTTGGGTAGATGCATCGCTACTAAAAGGGATGTTACGCGGGATTGAGCGTGAAAGTTTAAGGATGCAAAGTAATGGATTTTTATCACAAAAAAATCATCCACAAGCTTTGGGTTCAGCACTGACACATCCACATATCACCACCGATTATTCAGAAGCCTTAATGGAGTTTATTACGACGCCGCAAACCACCATTGCTGCAGCTTTAAACGAATTAAGCGATATCCATAGTGTGGTACACCAGCAACTGGAAGCCGGTGAACGACTGTGGCCGTTATCGATGCCGTGTATGCTGGATGATAACGAAGAAAATATTAAACTGGCGCAATATGGCTCTTCCAATATTGGCCGTTTTAAAACACTTTACCGCCGTGGACTGGGAGTCCGTTATGGTCGCCGTATGCAGACCATTTCCGGCGTGCATTATAATTTATCTTTCCCTGACTCGTTATTTATTGCCTTACAGCAGCATGAGCAAAATCCACAATTAAAACAGCTTAGCCTGCAAGATTATCGTAGCCATCGCTATTTTGGCCTGATCCGGAATTTTATCCGATTAATTCCTCTGGTCATGTATATGTTAGGCGCAAGTCCCTCCGTATGCCGCTGTTTCCTGACAGGACGTCAGCATCATTTACAGCCTTTAGTGAAAGGGACTTTATATTTACCCGAAGCGACCGCTTTGCGGATGGGACGTCTGGGGGATCAAAACTCGGCACAGAAAGAATTAGGGATTCACTACAATGACCTGCATGATTATCTGGATGGCTTGCAGAAAGCGGTGCATACCCCTTACCCAGCATTTACCAAGTTGGGCCTGAATGATGAGCAGGGTGAGCCAATTCAGATCAATGATCATGTGCTTCAGATCGAAAACGAATATTATAGTCTGGTTCGCCCAAAACAGGTGCCTCAAGCCGGTGAAACTCCTTCGCAGGCATTGAAAAACCGTGGTGTCGGTTATGTCGAATTGCGTGCAGTGGATGTGAATCCGTATAGCCCGATTGGTATTGATGAAGTTTCGGCCGGTTTTCTGGAGAGTTTGGCACTTTATTGCTTATTGAATAAGAGTCCAGATTTGTTTGCGGAAGAGCAGGAACAGATTGACCGGAATCAACTGGAAGTCGTGAATCGTGGCCGTGCAGCAGATGCACAGATCGAAGAAGGCGCCAGCTCGGTTGCATTAAAAGACTGGGCACAACGTCATTTAAATGCTATTCAAGGCTGCGCAGCCTTATTAGACCAAATGGATGGTAAACGGCTGTATCAGGATGCGATCCAGATCATGCAGCAACGTTTAGATGATGTTGAAAACACCCTTTCTGCACATGTGATTGCAGATACCTTGCAACATGGTGGTACCTGGAACTTTGGCAGTGTAATGGCACAGCACCATGTCGATCATTATGACCAGCATCCACTTAGCGAAGAAACCAAACAGTACTTTGCGCAGCTGGCAGAAACGTCATTGCAAAAACAGGCGCAACTTGAACAAGATAACGACATGAGTTTTGAACAATATCTTGCACAATATCGCTAGCCTGTTGACTGATCAGCAGGTCAACAGACCCTAATATTTTTAGAGGATTTCCCATGCGTTGGAATTACCGCTTAGTGAGTGCGTTGTTGGTACTGACGAGCATTATTGGTATCTCATTTGCGTTGTATTTAGAACATGTGCAGGGTCTGGACCCTTGTCCGCTTTGCATTTTCCAGCGCCTTGGTTTGATCGGTATGGGACTGGTTGCACTGGTGGCCTTTATCCATAATCCTGTTTCAAGCGGATTCAAACGTTTTTATGCTTTTCTAGCGACCTTATCGATTGGCTGGTCGGTTGGTGTGGCGGCACGTCATGTGTGGTTACAAACCTTGCCACCGGATCAAGTGCCAAGCTGTGGCCCAGGTCTGGATTATCTGGTAGATGCATTACCGATGAAAACCGTGTTGCAGGAAGTGTTGTCCGGTTCGGGTGAATGTGCGGTGGTGGACTGGACCTTCCTCGGTCAATCATTACCGGTGTGGTCTTTGCTTTATTTCAGTTTGATTTTATTGATCTGCCTATGGCAGCTGTTTAGGAACTACAACGGCACAGCAAAATAATAACGACCTTGTTGATTGAATGGCTAAAACCTGAAATGTGGCAACATATTTCGGGTTTTGTTTTCTGCATTTCTCAACAGTTTGTGCCATTTCGTTGGCCAAAAGATTTTTTTGTGGACAGATAGGTCTGTTTTTTGTAAAGTTCAGCCGATTCCCCCGTACGATCTGATTATAAAAAATGCTTTTTAATATATTTAATGTATTAGAAAAAATAGGGCTAAATGCACAGAAACGTGCCATTCACGTACAATTTTCTAATAATCTACTGAATAATCAAGTTTTTTTACAGCGCATACAAGGCCAGCATCAACTCAATGTCGGACTGGAAGCCGAATTGATTTGTCTGTCGACCAATGCCCAGATTCCTTTAAAACAATTTATAGGGGTTCAGGTCGCCGTGGATCAGGTCACCGATTCAGGGCAGCTGTTCCGAACCACAGGAATCGTAACGGAAGCCAGTTACGGGCAGAGTGATGGCGCACTAACCCTGTATAAGCTGACACTAAAAGATGCGACCAGTTTATGGCATAAACGCCGTAACAGCCGTGTTTTTATGAATAAAACTGTTGTCGAGATTACTGAAGTTTTATTCAAGGAATGGCAGCAAAGAAGCGCGCTTTTTGCGGCAAGTCTGAGCCTTGATCTGAATGGTTTAAGTCAGAATTATGATATTCGGCCATTTGTGATGGGGCACAATGAATCTGATTATGCCTTTCTCACACGCTTGTGGCGCAGTGAAGGCATTAGCTGGCTAATCGATGAAGCCGAGCTGTTTGTCCCGCATTCAAGTACGCCCATAAAAGCGCAAAAGCTCAGATTAATGGATGACAATAGCGAATATCAGGCTTTGCCTCGACGAAGTATTCGTTATCACCGTAGCAGTGCCACAGAATTCCAGGACAGCATTACCGGCTTTGTAGCGGTTCGAAGCTTGCAACCGACTGCGGTGCACCTGCAACGCTGGCAACCCGATGCCTTGGCTCAAGAAGAAGGCGCAGGTTCAGTGGTCACCACCCATAACCATTCTGAAAGCTTTGATTCCGCCAGCTTGAGTCTGGAGCAGGCGTGGCATATCAGCCCAGCCTGGATGCAGGACTTAAAGGGTGAAGACCAAGCCACGGCTTCAGGCGGTAGTCAGTTAGAAAAACTGAATCAGCAACTCAATGATATGTATGCCAGCCAGGCAAAATATTTTAAGGCGTATAGTAGTGTGCGCGATAGCCAAGTCGGTTATTGGTTTAATCTCAGGGAACATCCTGAAATTGATCAACACGAAGGGGCCGATCAAGAGTTCCTGATTATTGCCAAGCATTTTTATAATCAAAATAATTTACCCAAAGATCTGCAGCAACAGGTCAATCAACTGCTTAGCCAGAGTCGTTGGGATCAAGACGGTTATGACGAGGCAGAGCGTCAGGGCAATGAACTGACCTTGATTCGCCGTCAGATCAAAATCATTCCTGAATATGATCCGGAGTTGCATCGTCCGGTTGCCTATCCGCAGCGTGCCAAAGTGGTCGGGCCTGAAGGAGAAACCATTTATGTGGATGAGTGGGGACGGATCAAGGTTCGCTTTCTGTTTACCCGCAGTGAGGATCATGGCCATGACGGTGGAGCAGGTAGTAATGACAATGACACCGACTCCGCATGGGTAGATGTGCTCACACCTTGGGCGGGGGAAGGCTATGGAGCACGCTTCTTGCCGCGTATTGGTGAGGTGGTGGTCATCGACTTTTTTGATGGCAACATTGACCGTCCTTTTGTGACTGGACGTATCCATGAAGCACAACGCTCCCCGACCAAGTTTGATGTTAAGGGACAACTGCCTGACACCAAAAAGCTCAGTGGGATCCGCAGTCAGGAAGTCAATGGCAGTGGCTTTAACCAGTTGCGCTTTGATGATACCACCGGGCAAATCAGTACCCAGCTACAAAGTAGCCATGCAGCATCACAGCTGAATCTGGGTAATTTAAGCCATCCCAAAACACAAGAAACCAGTGATGGTCGTGGGGAAGGCTTTGAACTCAGAACAGATGCCTGGGGTGCGGTGCGGGCAGGTAAAGGCATGCTGATTAGTACCTATGCCCAGGAACAGGCGGTCGCCGACCATCTGGAGGCGGCTCAAGCACAATCCTTGCTGTCGCAGGGCTATGACAGCATGAAAATGCTCAGCGAAGTGGCTGCAAAGCAACAGACTGATGCGCTGAATGTGATTAATCGATTACCGAAGTTTATTCAGTCATTGGAGCTTAAAACCACGGGACAAGCACTGGATAGCACCTTAAATCTATTTAAACAAGGAATGAGTCAAGACCCGATTCATGCCTTAAAGGATTGCGGTGGTTTTATTGAAGATATTGGTGCACTCGGGGGCGATGCCAAAGGCGCAGTGGAAGAGTTTAATAGCTTCTTTAGTGATGCCAAAGATGCGGTTGAAAATCTAAAACAGTTTATCGAAAACGTCGAAGAGCATGGCGCTGATCTTGTGAAAGGCAAGCTTGCCAGTATTAAAGACCGAATTGAGCAGAATCCTTTCGAGAGTATTAAAGAAGTTGGTAAAGTCTTGGCCAATGTCGATATTAAAGATTTTGAGCTGATGAGTACCTGTGGGACTTTTAGTAAAGGGAGCAAGTTAGATATTACACCTTCTAAGGCATTGAGTTCATTACAGGGTTTTATGGAAGGCTATACCCAAGGTCTGGAAAGCAGTTCTGATGCCAAGCAGCAAGAACAAGGCAAGATTTTCAGACAGGCGCTGATGTTGTTGGCATCCCCGAATGGGATTGCATTAACGACACCTGAAAATATTATTTTGCAGGCTTCTCAGGATATTGCCGAGAGTGCCAGTGGTTCAATTAACCTGAGTGCACAAAAGAATATTATCGGACATGCACAGGACAAGATCAGTCTATTTGCAGCACAAAAGGGTTTTAGAGCTTATGCAGCAAAAGGCAAATTGGAGTTACAGGCGCAGGATGATGCAATAGAGGCGATTGCGAGGAAGGTGATTAAACTGATTTCTACTGAGGAAAAGATTGAAATCACCAGTCCGAAAGAGATTGTCCTGACAGCAGGTGGTTCACAACTCAAAATAAATAACGATGGTGTATTCATTAGTACAGGAGGCTATTTTAAGGTTAAAAGTGGCCAAAATGTGTTTGAGAGTGGCGCTAAAGTTTCATATGAAGTTCCTGAATTACCAAAAATAGGGCCGTATGCTGTTGATTTCTTATTCTCAAGTTTAGCAGGTACGGGGATAGAAAATGCAAAAATACAGATGTATGAGCCAGATAAAAAAGAAATTATTTGGGAAGGGTTAACGAATTCAACAGGCAAAAGCAGCTTATCAGTGCAAGAAGAATCGAAACGATATGAAGCATTGATTGGTTTTGATGAATGGTCAAGTATCTTTGACGATGAGGATAAATACGAAGAAGAAAATGACGATGAATTTGAAATTGGTGAGCATGGTTTACAAGCTGAAAAAAAAGATTTAGAACAATAGGTAAGTCTATATGTCAAATGTTTATATAGTTAAATCTGGTGATACTCTTTGGGGAATCTCAAAAAAACATCGTATTACAGTAAAAGAGCTTGCGAGAATTAACTCATTATCAGGCAGAATGATTCATAGCTTGAAAATAGGGCAGAAGATTCATTTAAAAGAAGAGTCTACTAGTAGTAATAAATATGAAACCCAATTAAAAATAGTTTTAATGGACCTTTCTTTTAAACCAATCTCAAAAGCTACAATTCAATTGGATTTTGATGGTAAGAAAATTATAAAAAGTACAACTAATGGTATATTTGATGATATAGGAATAGAAGACCATTCTAAGGGATTAAAAGTATTCTTCAAAAATATAAATGGCAACTTTGATTTAATTGCTGACCATAAAATGTTACCCTTGGGTCGAAAAGTCTTAAAATTAACTTCAAGAAAAATTAAAGTCGAAGGGTCACATTATGTAAAAGATGGGTTACTTAACGAGACTGTATCTGAAATTAAAAATAATTTGAAAAGAGTAGGTAAGCCGATAGTCGATGGAGTCTCTTCAGTGATTGAAAGTCTATCGAGTACAAAAAATCCTCATCAGCCGCAAAGAACATCATCTAAAGAAAAAAATCAATTGCCTGAAGAAAGACAGGAGCAGAAACGAACTGATGCCGGTAATAGTACACATATAATTGCTGCACAATTTACAGAAGATAATTTTTTATTAAAGCCAGTTAATAATAAATATAGAGCTTATATTGTGAGTGCTGCTAAGCGACATGGTTTTACCCCACATTCATTGGCAGCTGTTATTGATGCTGAAGCGGCAAAAATAAAAAAAACGGGGGAGTGGAATGTTAATAGTAAAGCAAATTCTAGTTCCGCTGCTGGATTGACTCAGTTCTTAGATGAAACATGGCTCGCTATGTGCAATGACAGGAGTTCTTTAGTTGGGCAATATGTGAAAAATAATCCCAAATTAACTAAAGAACAAAAATTAAATTTGAGGTTCAATGCAGAAATGGCCATTGATGCTGCCGCTGCTTATGCTGTTAGTAATTTTAAAACTTCTGGTCTTCCTTATCAGAATTTAACTGAGCCGAGTTCAATGGCAAAATTTGCTTATTTATTGCACCATGAGGGGGCTTCAGGAGGAAAGAATTTCGTCTTAAATACTCTAAGCCCCGAACGGGCTAAGAAACTATTGTTTATTCAATTTGGTAAAAATGGTGCTAAACAGGCTGAAGAATTCTTAAAAAGGTATAAAGGAGATGCGAAAGCGGCTTATGGAGCGTGGCTAAGAAATTATATTGATGGGCACATCAATATTTATCAGTATGTCGTCGATAAGAGTAAAACTTCGGGCATAAATCTAAGCATGGAAGAAACTATTAAGCTATTAAAAGGACAGTCAATACCAGCACCTATTCCTAAAGAGCAAAAAGTAAATTCACAAACTACTAATGCTCAACAATCAGTACCAAAGAGTGAGAGTAGTAATAAGCCTCAAGTTCAAAGTGATGAGAAAACTGTTGGAGGGGATGAAGGATGGCATGATCCTTTACTACAATGTAAATTAAGAACAGCAGGATTAGCAAATGCGAAAGGAGCTACATTTGGTAAAGTGAGAAATAATGGAACCAAGAATCATCAGGGCGTTGACTTACAGGCTAATCCTGGTACAAAAATATATGCCGTATGTGGAGGGGTGATTGTTTTTGCTAAGGACTCTGGTGGTGCGTATGGTAAAGTTATTGTTTTAAGGGTTGATATAAATGATTTAGCGGAAAAACAAAAAAAATATGCTCAAAGTAAACTTACAAAAAATCAATATGTCTACTTTTTTTACGCTCATTTGTCAGATATTAATGTGGCTAAAGAAGATTCAGTGGATACTGGAGAGGAAATTGGAAAGACAGGTTCAACTGGCAATGCGAATAAGATGACGGCAATTTCCAATGGTGCTCATCTTCATTTTGAAGCTAGGAGTGCTCCTTTATTAGGCGTTGGACTGGATGGAAGGATTGACCCTATACCATTTATAAATGCGAATTTACCGTATTGATTTTGAGGTTTTTATGAAATTTATGAACACTTTTGCAATGATAATCGCTTGTGGAGTTTCTTTTAACGTTTGTTATGCAAAAGAAAATCCTTCATGGAGTGATTATTTACAAGATTCTACCCAAATAAAATCGCCTGTGGAATATATAGATACGTATAATAAATATTCTGTTATTAGCCCCAATTTTAAAATAAAATTAACTGATTTTGGTAATATTGATAAAACAAAGAAAAATATTAACTACACATTAAAGAAATATGGGGTTCAAGTTTTAAATGGAAAATATGTATATAATGTATTTGAAACAACAACCCCTTTGAAGTCTAATGTTGATTTTACTTTGCTATATCATGATAAAGATATTGTTGCTTTTAGAATAAAAGAAATTAGTACTATTGATTATGTTAGAGTTCCTTTTAAAAAATTTCAGGTCACAACTTATTTATATAATATAAAAAATAATAATTTTACTGAAATACCAGTAATACTCTCTAATAGTGATGAGGGTAATGAGAAAACAGATCTTCTCATGGGTGATCAGGTAACATATGATGCTAAGAAAGGACAGTATACGTATCTTGCGAATATTAAAACTTATAAAGATGAAAAAATTTCACCATTTAAGATTACTGTGAACGTTAATCTAAAATGTATTTCATCAACTTTAGGTTGCGAAACTACAGGTGTTTTGGCAGCTGAAAAAGAAAATAAATAACAAAAATTTTATTCTAGGGTTTCATTTAAAACCTAAACCCTAGAATGATAATTAAAATAAATTTAATATAAATAGTGAGGATTAAACTATGTGTTTATCGTGTTTTTTAAAATCCAATTTTTTGAAATGCTTATTATGAATAAAAACTTTTCGCTATTGCTATGCTTGATATTAGTAGCATGTAGTTATGTTGATGAAATTGAGGGTAAGAAAAATGTTGTAGATTTTAACTCTTTATATTATAGTGGAAAGGTTTATTCTATTGGTGATAAATATTCTGAAATTAATTTCTCTTCAAAAGATAATTTAATGAATGATATGGGGAGTTGTACTACTATTTTTAATCCGGACTCAGCTATTTCATATACTTTTCACTCTAAAAAGCTAGTTAAGATTTTAATTAAATATGGAAATAAAAGTGTGCATACATCAAAGGGTATTAGTAATGGAATGACCGTTGAAAATATAAATAGTAATTATAAAGCCGGATATAAAGTTATAAAAATTAAAAGTCAGGGTGCTGGAGATTCTCAGCAAGATTTTAACTATCAGGTTTTTGATAGTGGTCAAAAAAACAATATTTTAGTTTTTGATGTAGTAAATAGAGAAATACAAGGGATTCATTTGCAAGAAAAAGATTTCTCTATGTCGGATTGTGAAGAGTAACTATACTTTTATAGGTTTTAAAGTTATATAAAGGATATTTGATTTTGAAAAAGGCTAGTTTATTTCTATCACTAATATTATTAGTTGGTTGTGCAAAAAACGAAGTTCATGCTTTAGATAAAGATGGTTTAGATTTTCATAAATTGAATGGGATTTCTTTGGGAAGTAATTTAGAAGATTTTATAAAAAAATACAAAGGAGATATTTTATTTCAAAATTACAAGGATATTAGTAATGTACTAGGCTGTGAGAATTCAAAAAATATTATTATAGATAATAATGAGACAAACTTAGATATTAGTAATAAAGGCTTCATAACAGCGATAAATACCACGAATCCGAGGGTGATAGATGCAAATGGAATAAGTGTTGGGCAAGATTCAAAAAAATTACTGGAATTGAAATCGATTAATAAATTAAGGAAAATAGATAACCAAGAAGGTGGTTCTTATTACGAATACAAGTTGGTTTCACAGGACTCTAAATTTTATTATATTTATACTACTAATCAAGATGATAAGATTGACTCCATTGGTTTGTTTTCTAAGGATCATATAAATTGCTATGAGGATTAAGTGTTTTATATTTTGTAAGGGAAGAGTTTTTATACTAATGAATAATTTTTTTATTTGCCACTATGTTTTATTTAGCTTCATGCAATATCAAAAGAGATATTCATGAGGAAAGTATGTCATAATATTAATTTTTCTGAAATGCTTATTATGAATAAAAATTTCTCGTTATCATTATACTTAATGTTGGTAGTGTATGTTTTTTAAAATATTGGAATGGTGAATAGCAATTGCTTACAAAAAGGAATAGGTGATGCAAGGCATAAATATTAGTTTTCTTAATGTATTATTAATTTTTGGTTTGAGTGCATGCTCAAATGCTGCAGATTATAAAAATCAAAGATTAGATGGGAAAACTATATATGGCAATAGTGAGCATGATTTGAATAGTATATATTCTGATATTAAAGGCTATATTAGTGACAATAAAAAAGAAGTTGACTATCTTGTTGCAACTCAGCGTTCTTGGCTGAAAAATAGAAATTTAAAATGTAGTTTTAATGGAAGAGAAGCAAATAATGAAAACTATAAGTGTCTAAGTGAATTTAATAATTCAAAAATTAAAGACTTGAAGAAGTCATATTTGAATTTTGATAGTTTAGAAGGAAGCTTAATAAAACCATTCAATTATAAAGATGGTGTTGTAAAAGAATTGGAAGTTGGTGGGTGTTATTGTGCTGAAAATACAATTAAAATTTTAAACAACAAGATTTATGTATATCAAGCTTGTGACAAAAGTTTAAGTGAACCACGTATATATAATGTGGTTGGTAAGACAAAAAATGAATTTTCAGTAGAATATCAAATTGATACTAATAATAATAAAGTTCCAGAATTTAACTTGGTCTTTCTCACTAATGGTAGAAATGTTTGGAATATTGTTCCCAAAGTTTTTAGAGAAGAAGACTTATTGAATTTAAATTTTAAAATTCGTTATACAACTGATGTTAGTTTAAAGAGTAAGGATGTGAATTGTGATGATCATGATGAGTAATAATTTTTTTTAAATTTTAGTTGTGTGTAAAATTAATATTTAAATTTGAAGATTTGGTATTGCTTTTAAATTAATTTTTTGTAGTATTGCAAAATTACTTAAATTAATAGGATATTTAAGATGAATTTTTTTCAAAAAAAACATATCTATATCTTATGCTTGGCTAGCTTATGTGGTCTAATATCTTCATGTACGAATGCTTCAGAAAAGGAGTGCGAGTCTGATAATATAAATCAAAATCTAAGTTGTCTTTTGAAAAGCAATGACTCTCTAAAAGAACAGTTAATAAATAAAGGAAATAGTAAAGAAAGAGATTTCAAAAAATGGGAAAAAGAAATTCAAAAAAAGTGTGAAGGAAAAGTAACTCATATAGCTGGGGAAGGTGCGGGTCTATTTAGAAGTCAATGTTATAGGGATGAGTATTTATCTAGGTTAGCATTTTTAACTACTGGAAAAACTTCGAAAGAAGAAAAAAATATTCATGGTTTAATTGTAACCTATTTGCCCTACAATTCAGCTGATCATTTTAAATGTATTTTAAAGAAAGATATAAATAGTTGTTCTAAAGTTAATTTGGTTAGCTCATCTAATTTGATAAAATTCTATCCATCTATTTCTCCAAGTTATGGGGATGGTGTTGTTCTTCCAGAAACAGAAAGTGGTAAACAAATTATTATTTCTCCATTTGAAGATAATGAAGATGAAGGGCCACAACTTGCTATTTTAAGCATTAATACTTTTGGAATAGAAGGAAAGAAATTTATTCCAGCAACTAAAAATGTATTAATTGATAAGAATTATAATTTAACTTATATGGAAGGTAATAAAGAAAAACGAATACAATTAAAATGATAATTTTCTTGAAAATACAGGTGTTTTGGCAGCTGAAAAAGAAACTAAATAACGAATTCAAAGTTACAAAAGCCCAGCGATAAAGCTGGGCTTTTCTATTTAGGTCTCAACAATCCCTTCTAAGTCATCAAAGGTATAATTGTTCGGTACATTGATCATATGGGTCTGTACGCCAGCTTCCACTTTCTCTCTCGCATCAGGATACAGCCAGCGTGTAATCTGCTCGGCTACGCTCGAGTGATACTGGATTTCAAAATGGTTTAGTCCGTAGAAAACTGCTTTATGCGTATCGGGCAGCTTGAGCTGAAAACGTGGATTTGGATGTTCGCCTAAAGCACTTTTGACACTGACCAGATAGTCACCAATCACAGAAAGTGCTTTATTACGCAGCTTCTCAAATTCTAAAGTTCCTGCAATCAGGAACGTATTGATATGTGATGGGAGTGGCGCAGGCTTACGATTGTCATCTGCAAAACCGATACGTGCATCATTATGTTCCCAGTCATCATCACGAACGCTACCGTGACGCAGATCCAGAATACCGTTACTGCGCACATTGACCAACTGACCAATCAGGCTGATAAATGGAAATGCACCAAGTTTATCCTGTAAGACAAAGCCAAAACGCTCCAGTACTGCGCCATGATGTGGTGAACCGATACAGACCAGGTTCTCGACCATATGCACCCATTGATATAGATTCTGCTTGCCATAAAACAGGGCACTGCGGGAAACCAGGCCGCCCATACTATGCCCAATCAGGTCAATACTGGTAATACGCGGATTACGCTGGACCAGATCTTCTAGCGTATTGGCAAAACTACGGCCATTGGCTGAAATCCGGCGACCTGTATTGTAGTTCAGATACAACATGGTGTTGTTATCACGTTGGGCAAGTAAGCGCTCGCCAATCCCGCCATAACGATGATTGGACCAGGTCAGATGGTTCATGCATAGACCATGCGTCAGGATCACCACACGGCCGGTTAGTTCCCCCTGCTGTAAAGAACCATAGTGATCATAAAGCACCATGGGCAAGGCCATTGGATTATGCTGCTTTAAAAAGAAATCGCCAAAGATGCCATTTAATGCGCCGACTGCAAAATGTAAGGTCGGTGTCAGCGGTTTATCATGCAGGATTGGAAATTTGGCGATAATGCGGCGTAAATTAGGGGCAAGAAAATGACTGCCGTATTTTTGCAGTGCCACATAAGAAAACTGGTAGAACTTTTGCAGTTGCGGGTGCTTTTGTAAATTCTTGGCTTTTTGTGCACTTAAACCGAGCGTTGTCCGTAATACCTCAGTTTGTACCAGTTGCACCAATTCGTGTACCCCGCTGAGGCTGGTACTGACCAACTGGGCCAAACCCTCCAGAACATCGGCCTGACTCGGGGGCGTACGGTCCCACTTGCAGTAGGTTTCATGCAGCGGTGTTAAACTTGGCATATTGTTTTCCCCATCCTTGATATATACCGAAGATTTGAAGTGATTCACTTGATACTGTTTAGGTAAACTACAACAAACGTTTACATCTTATGTCTTTCATAACTAATTTTTTTAGAATACTGATGAACGGAGTCCAGTATGGTTTTTTATGTCTGACAATATTGAGCTTATCTGCATGTTATATTGTTATTTGCATAACAATTAAGCAAAATAATGTGATTTATTTCACTTTAAGTCAAGCCGCTGTCTTTTTTGGTGCATATGCAAATTATTTATTTACATGGTTTTCGAAGTAGCCCGATGTCGATCAAAGGGCAACAGCTGCAACAATATTGTGCAGGACGCGATGACGTTCAGGTGCATTTACCTGACTTAAATCGTGCACCTGATCAGGTACTTGCACAGCTTTCCCAGCTTATCGAAAATTTATCGTGTGATAAAGTGGTTTTGGTGGGAAGTAGTCTGGGAGGGTTCTATACGACATACCTTGTCGCAAAGTATGCTTGTCCTGCTGTACTGATCAATCCTGCTATGCAACCATGGCAACTCTTTCAAGATTTATTCGGTATTGAACAAATCCCGCTCAAAGTCACTGAATCATGGACACTTGATACAGATCAATTGCAGCAATTACAATCGATTGCTGACACGAAGTTAAAGCATGCTGATAAAATTCTGGTGCTGTTGCAACAAGGCGATGAAGTCTTGGATTATCATCAGGCTCAACGCTATTATAGTGCAGTTCATCCATCCTCATTGATTTTAACTGACGCTGGTGGTAATCATGCAATGGATGATTTTGAAGAAAAATTACCTTTAGTACTCGAATTTTTATCGGCAGCCCTCCAAAAAGGAAGTCCAACCCAGTGACACAATACACGGCCCAATCCCTTGAAGTTCTTTCTGGTTTAGATCCTGTCCGTCGTCGACCAGGCATGTATACCGATACCTCACGTCCAAATCATTTGGCGCAAGAGGTGATTGATAATGCAGTCGATGAAGCACTTGCCGGTCATGCCAACCAGATTTGTGTCACGGTCTATGAAGATGGTTCATTGTCAGTTGAAGATAATGGACGCGGCATGCCAGTCGATATCCATCCGGAATATGGGCAAAGCGGTATCGAAATTATTCTGACCAAGTTACATGCCGGCGGTAAATTCAGTACCGATAACTATCAGTTCTCTGGTGGTTTGCATGGTGTTGGTATTTCCGTAGTCAATGCCTTGTCGACCCGTGTTGAAGTGGCGGTACAGCGTCAGGGTAACCTGTATCAAATGGCCTTTGAACAGGGCGAACCGGTTGCCCCCTTATCGGTTTTGGAAGGCAAGGTCGCTAAGCGTGCCACAGGAACAACCGTTCGCTTCTGGCCGGAAGCCAAATATTTTGACAGCCCTAAATTTGCCTTGAAGGCCCTCAAACATAATTTAAAAGCCAAAGCTGTTTTAGCTGCGGGCTTAAAAATTATTTATGACGATAAAATCAATAAAGAAAAAATTGAATGGCAGTTTGAAAATGGCCTAGTCGACTATTTGATGGACGAACTGCAAGATCGTGAAATTCTGCCTGATCCTGCGTTTGTCAGTCATGGGCAAGCGGACCGTGCAGCCTGTGAGTTTGCGATTTGCTGGAACGTGGAAGGTGGCGAACAGATTCAGGAAAGTTATGTCAACCTGATTCCTACTGCGCAAGGCGGTACCCATGTCAATGGTCTGCGTTCAGGTGTAACCGAAGCGCTGCGTGAGTTCTGTGAATTACGCAATTTATTGCCACGTAATATGAAGTTGTCTGCGGAAGATGTCTGGGATGGGGTAAATTTTATTCTATCGCTGAAATTTCAGGAACCACAATTCTCAGGACAAACCAAAGAACGTTTATCCAGCCGTGAAGCCTCTAATATTGTGCTGAACATTGCCAAAGATGCATTTGCTTTATGGCTGAACCAGCATGCCGAGATTGCGACCCAACTGGCTGAAATGGCGATTGCCAAAGCGGGACGTCGTCTCAAAGCCGCCAAAAAAGTCGAGCGTAAAAAGATTGTCGCAGGCCCAGCCTTACCCGGGAAATTGGCTGACTGTGTCGGTTTAACCCGTGAAGACAGTGAACTGTTTATTGTCGAAGGGGACTCTGCGGGCGGGAGTGCCAAGCAGGCACGCGACAAGAATTTTCAGGCGATTATGCCGATTCGAGGAAAAATCCTGAATACCTGGGAAGTATCTTCCGATGAGGTCTTGGCCTCGCAAGAAGTGCATGATATTGCCATCGCGATCGGGGTCGATCCGGGCAGTGACGATTTGTCTGAATTACGTTATGGCAAAATCTGTATCCTGGCCGATGCAGACTCGGATGGTCTGCATATCGCGACCTTATTATGCGCATTGTTTGTAAAACATTTCCCAACCTTGGTTGAAGAAGGTCATCTGTTTGTGGCGATGCCACCGCTGTATCGTATTGATATTGGGAAGGATGTGTATTACGCCTTGGATGATGATGAGCTAGAGACGATCTTGAAAAAAGTCAAAGGCAATAAAAATCCGCAAATCACCCGATTCAAAGGTTTGGGTGAGATGAATGCTAGCCAATTGCGTGAAACCACCATGGATCCGAATACGCGTCGTCTGGTGCAACTGGATCTGGACGATGCCCATTTAACGGCTGGATTACTGGATAAATTGCTGGCGAAGAAGCGTTCTGCCGACCGTAAGCACTGGTTAGAGCAAAAAGGTAATTTAGCAGATATCAGTGTCTAAATTACCCCTAGAAGATCGAGATCAGCCAGACAAATGTCTGGCTTTTTCTTTGTGTAAAGCCTTTAGATTGTGCCTGAAAAAATCTGCATCATTTTAGGTCGCTGCGTATTTTTTGTATGCAATGTTGTATACAAGATCAAAAAAAACATCAGTAAAATTTATTAAAATTAAATAAAAACAATAGCTTGTTGTGTTGGCATAAAAATTGAATAACACCATCCAGTAAAAATCACAATATTGATGGGTGGAGAGAATGATGCAAAACAAATTGATGTCGATGTCAGTGCTCATGGCAGCCATGATGGGGATTGGTCTGGTAGGCTGTTCAAAACCGGCCGAAAAAACAGAACAAGCAAAAACGGAAGCCAAAACTGCACCTGCAGCCAACGGTGACACCATCAAGGTTGGGATTCTGCACTCGCTTTCAGGCACCATGGCGATTTCGGAAACCTCACTGAAAGACACCGCCTTGATGACCATCAATGAAATCAATGCCAATGGTGGGGTACTGGGCAAAAAACTGGAACCTGTGATTGTCGATCCAGCCTCAGATTGGCCTCTGTTTGCAGAAAAGGCGCGTCAGCTGATTACCCAAGATAAAGTCGCGGTTATTTTTGGTTGCTGGACCTCTGTGTCGCGTAAATCCGTGTTGCCTGTGGTGGAAGAGCTGAATGGCTTGTTGTTCTATCCGGTGCAATATGAAGGTCAGGAACAATCGAAAAACATCTTCTATACCGGGGCGGCTCCGAACCAACAGGCAATTCCCGCAGTTGAATATTTGATGGGAGATGAGGGCGGCAAAGCAGAACGTTTTGTGTTGTTGGGCACAGATTATGTCTATCCACGGACCACCAATAAAATTCTTCGGGCCTTTTTGAAATCGAAGGGCGTCGCCGATGCCGACATCATGGAAGAATACACCCCATTTGGTCACAGCAATTATCAAACCATTGTGTCCAATATTAAGAAGTTCTCTGCAGGTAAAAAGACGGCAGTGATCTCGACCATCAATGGTGATTCCAATGTGCCGTTCTATCGCGAACTGGGCAACCAAGGCATTAAAGCATCCGATATTCCGGTCATGGCTTTCTCGGTCGGGGAGGAAGAATTACGTGGTATTGATACCAAACCCTTGGTGGGACATCTAGCGGCATGGAACTATTTCATGTCGGTCAAGAATCCTAAAAATACCGAGTTTGTGAATAAATTCAAACAATATGCAGTGCAATACAAACTGCCAAATGCCGACAAAGTGGTGACCAACGATCCGATGGAAGCGACCTATGTCGGGATCAATATGTGGAAGCAGGCGGTTGAGAAAGCGGGCACCACTGAGGTGGATAAAGTTCGTGATGCGATGGCCGGTCAGACCTTTGCTGCACCATCGGGCTATACCCTCAAAATGGATGAAAGCAATCACCACTTGCATAAGCCTGTGATGATTGGGCAGATCCGTGGCGATGGCCAGTTCGATGTGGTCTACAAAACCCCGCAAACCATCAAGGCGGAGCCTTGGAGTCCGTATATCCCTAAATAATTTTTCAAGCCTGTTGTCTTAGCAGCAGGCCTTTTCATTCTGTTTTTTTGCTTGATCTATTTAAACCGTAACCATAAGGGGAGTTCTATGGCGAAGCATTATGTTTTGGCACTGCTCTGCATCATGGCGCAGCTGATATTTACTCCAGCATGGGCAGAGGCCACATCCACAGCACCTGTGACGTCTACAGCTTCTCCAGATGCCATTCAGACCTTTGTAAAGGCTGACTTTGCCACGCGTCGTGCCATGCTCAATCAGTGGCCTGCCAGTATTGAACAACTGGATCAACTGGTGGCCTATATTGATCAAAATGAGCTTTATACCGATAGTGCAGGCAATACTTATCTGTTAAAAAATGATGACAAGCTGTTTAGCTATCCTGAGCAGCAGGCGTTGCAACAATGGCCTGCCGATTTATCCCAAGTGACTTTGGTCAATACCTTACGCAAGGCCCTGAATTTTGGTCAAGCCAAAGCCAAACTCAACTCCAGTGATGCCTCACAACGATTGGCCGCGGTCGATATTTTAGAAAATAATCTGGGTGAACTTGATGTGGCGATGGTGAAGCAGCTTTATCTGAATGAAAAAAATGATCAGGTCAAAACGCGTTTAGCACAGCTCAAAGCCCGTCTGGATTTTAACAGTGCTGATGAATTTACCAAGCTTGAAGCCGTGAAAGTCTTGGCAGATTCCAATCGGCCTGACGTATTCGCGCTCGTCACCCAGACTTTAGAACAACCGCAAAGCAATCCTGCATTAAAGGCTGCCTTGCTGGATGCACAAAATAAAATTAAAACCCGTTTACAAATCAGTGAGTGGTCAGGCCATGTGTTTTCAGGTCTGAGTACCGCCAGCATTTTACTGCTTGCTGCGCTTGGTTTAGCCATTACCTATGGTCTGCTCGGTGTGATTAACATGGCACATGGTGAGCTGATTATGATCGGTGCCTATACCACTTACGTGATTCAAAGCTTTTTTAAAACCTATTTTGCGGGGTGGGTGGATTGGTATCTGGTAGCAGCCATTCCTGCCGCATTTCTGGTAAGTGCCTTGATCGGGATGTTGATTGAACGCACCGTGATTCGCCCGCTATACGGTCGTCAACTGGAAACCTTGCTCGCCACTTTTGGGGTGAGTTTGATTCTGATGCAACTGGTACGTATGGTCTTTGGTGCACAGAATGTCGAAGTCTCCAATGTCAGCTGGTTGAGTGGCGGGATTGCAATTACACCGAGCCTGATGCTGCCGTATAACCGGATTGCCATCATTGCGTTTACCGTCGCAGTGTTATTGCTGCTGCTGTTTTTACTCAATAAAACCCGTTTTGGCCTATTTATCCGTGCGGTCACGCAAAACCGTCAAATGGCACGTGCGGTTGGGATTCGCTCTGCCCGGATTGATATGCTGGCTTTTGGTCTGGGTTCAGGTCTGGCAGGTTTGGCAGGCTGTGCCTTGGCACAGGTCGGTAATGTGGGGCCTGATCTTGGTCAAAACTACATTATTGACGCTTTCCTTGTGGTTGTGGTCGGTGGCGTGGGCCAAGTCTGGGGTGCGGTATTGGCAGCACTCGGATTGGGCATCAGTGGAACAGTGCTGGAAATTGGTTTAGGTGCAGTTCTGGCAAAAATTATTCTCTTGATTCTTGTGATTTTGTTTATCCAAAAGCGTCCACAAGGTTTGTTTGCCATCAAAGGCCGTTTTGTGGAGTAAGCCAATGAAAATCACTTCCTTATTTGACGACAAACCCTATAGCGCGGTGGCGATTGCTGTTTGTTTCGGCGTGCTTTTATTGTTGCCATGGCTGCACCTGTTGTCTCCTGACTCTGCATTTTACTTGTCGGCTTATTGGATTACCTTGATTGGCAAGATCATGTGTTTGGCCTTAGTGGCTTTGGCACTGGATCTGGTCTGGGGCTATGCCGGAATTTTGAGTCTAGGCCATGGTTTGTATTTTGCCTTGGGTGGTTATGCTTTTGGCATGTACCTGATGCGTCAATCTGCAGGCGATGGTCTGCCTGATTTTATGCGCTTCCTCAGTTGGACCGAGTTGCCTTGGTATTGGATCGGGACCGAGCATATTGCCTGGGCTTTGGCTTTAGTCATTCTTGTACCAGGTTTGATCGCGTTTATTTTTGGCTTTTTTGCCTTTCGCTCCAAAATCAAAGGTGTGTATTTCTCGATCATTACTCAAGCCATGACCTTTGCCGCAGCCTTGTTGTTCTTCCGCAATGAAACAGGCTTTGGTGGCAACAATGGTTTTACAGGTTTTAAGACCATTCTCGGTTTTGATATTACCTCGGCACCGATGCGCGCAACGCTGTGCTTTGTGACTGCGTTGATGTTGATGTTGTGTTTCCTCGGTTTGCGCCAGTTGATGAATCGTCCTTATGGTCGCGTGCTCGGCGCAATTCGCGACAGTGAAAATCGCTTGCAATATCTCGGTTATCGCACGCTGTGGTACAAGCTGTCGGCATGGGTATTGTCTGCGGTGATTGCAGGTATTGCCGGAGCGCTCTATGTGCCACAGGCAGGCATCATCAATCCAAGTGAAATGAACCCAGTCAACTCAATTGAAATGGCGGTGTGGGTGGCTGCGGGTGGACGTGGCACTTTGATTGGTCCGATTTTAGGGGCAGGTTTAATCAATGCCGTGAAAACCTATTTTACTGTGGCTGCGCCAGAAGCATGGTTATTGATCTTGGGTGCGCTGTTCATCATGGTGACCTTGTTCTTGCCTAAGGGTGTGATTGGTGTATTCGACCGTTTTAAAAAGGAGCGTGATTAAATGAGTGATGTATTAATAGACGCTGCTCAACATGGCGGTCAACTGGGTGAAGGCTATGGACGGGCCAAGCCGCAAGGTGCGGATTTTAGTCACGGCATTGCCTTATATCTGGAAAAAGTCAGTGTCTGGTTTGATTCATTTCGGGCCTTGAATGATTTGTCACTGTACATTGCCGAGGGTGAGTTACGCTGCATTATTGGACCGAATGGCGCAGGAAAAACTACCCTGATGGATGTGATTACCGGCAAAACTCGTCCGACCACAGGCACCGCATTTTTTGGGCAAAACTATGACCTTGCCAAAATGAGTACCGAGCAAATAGCTGAAGCGGGGATTGGACGTAAATTCCAGAAACCAACGGTGTTTGAAAATTTTAGCGTGATGGAAAATCTACTGCTGGCAGCACCACGAGATAAGCGGGTGAAAAAAAGCTTTTTTTCCCGTTTAGACCCAGAAGCGCAGTTGGCACTGGATGAAAGTCTGGAGCAGATCCGTTTAAAGGAATTTGTGCAAAAGCCCGCAGGTCTGCTCTCACATGGACAAAAACAGTGGCTGGAAATCGGCATGTTGCTGATGCAACGACCCAAGTTGATTTTGCTGGATGAGCCTGTTGCAGGTATGACCGATGCTGAAACTGAGCGCACGGCTGAACTGTGTCTGGAACTGAAAAAAAATCACACGCTGGTCGTGGTTGAACATGACATGAGTTTTATTGACACCATCAGTGAAAAAGTCACGGTCTTGGCACAAGGGGCAATCTTGGCCGAGGGCACATTGGCAGAGGTTCAGGCCAATGAAGATGTGATTGAAAAGTATTTAGGACGCTAGGAGAGGCACATGTTAGAAGTGAAACAAGTTAATCAGTTCTATGGTGGCAGTCATATTCTGCGTGATGTGTCTTTTAACGCGCCTGTGGGTGAATGTAGTGTGGTGCTAGGCCGTAATGGCGTTGGCAAAACCACCTTGCTGAAATGCCTGATGGGGATTCTGCCGATCAAGTCAGGACAGATCCTGCTAGATGGTAAAGACATTGCCAAGATGTCTCCTGAGCAACGGGTACGTGCAGGTTTGGCCTATGTGTCGCAAGGTCGCGATATCTTTTTGACTTTAACGGTTGAAGAAAATATTTTAATTGGCATGGCAAAATTTTCGGGTGCCAAGACGCGTAAGGTGCCGACGCATTTATATGAAATTTTCCCTGTACTCGATGAAATGAAACACCGCCGTGGAGGAGATTTATCCGGTGGTCAGCAACAGCAGCTGGCGATTGCTCGGGCGTTGGCGTCAGAACCACGCGTATTGATTCTGGATGAGCCGACGGAAGGGATTCAGCCTTCAATTATTAAGGATATTGGTCGGGTGATTCGCAAGTTAGCAGATCAAGGCGAGATGGGGATTATTTTGGTGGAGCAGTTTTATGATTTTGCCGAAGAGTTGGCCGATGCGTATAGCGTGATGGCACGTGGGCAGGTGATTGCACAAGGGCGGGGTGAGGAGATGCCTGAGAAGGGGATTCGGGAGTTGGTGGCGATTTAGTATTTCTTGGCTAACAGTTACTTTATCCTTGTTCTAAGGAATGTATCTTTATGATGGACCTTACTTTTGAGAGATCAAAAGTAAGCAAAAATCTTTTGTTCGACTGACGGTACATCCTGAGCAATTCCAAAGCATGGCTTTGGAAGCAGCGTAAGGCAGTCGAACATGGCGACATTCATGTCGCCTGTCACGATAGTGAATGTTGGGAAAATGCAATTTAGAAAATTAAAGGGTTGGCACTCGATTTATTTGTCTTCAACCTTATAAAACGTTCCACCTGCATAGACATTATGCCCAAAGCCACATGAAGATTCGCCGTTGTGCTGTTCAACCTCAATTTTTTGTCCAAGCTTTGCGTCATTGGCGAATTGAAGTTTAATCACACAGTCTTCATTGCGATAGTTCGCCTGTTTTGACTTGATTGGCATGCTGGTTTCAAACTGTCCCATATTGGGACCATAGATCAGGCCGCGTGGACCAAAATAGTAGCCATCGAAGCCAATCTGATATTGATTCTGTTTTTTGCTGACCTTGATATAGTCCCATTGCCCAAAGCCATTGGCACGGACATAAGTCCCTTGTAAATCAGAAGATAGCTTTGGTTTTGGGAGCTGTTTTAAATTGTATTGGCTGGTTTTCGAGTCTTTATCACGTAAAAACCAGACTCTGGCCCATTGCGGCTGACCAAGTTTTGCATAACTTAAACCGACATTATTATTGGCGATTTCAATGTCCCGGTCACTGACCTGAATCCCGCTTTCATCTGCATTGGCTTGACAGAAATGTGCCCATGCGGCTTGGTCTTCAAATTGCTTGGCTGCTTTGAGATATTGCTTCTGATCGTAAAACTTTTTACCTGCTTGAGCATATTGTTTCACTTTGGCGCAGCCCTGTTGCAATTCTTGCTCGAAGAACAGTTCTGCAAAGCTGGCACTTGAAGCAAGGACGATTGTGAGGCCTAGGCCGAGTTGGGATGTTTTAATCATTGTGGCTATTTTTAAAATAAAGTATGTCTTTCATTTTAAGTCAAAAATTGTTGTTAGGATCGTATTACAAAAGTGATATTTTATTAGGCTTCTGTGAGTTGCAGTTGCATCCAGACCAAATCCCGCCATTGTCCAAACTTTTGTCCCACTTGTGGCATATAGCCTGTTTGCACAAAGCCAAGCTGTTCATGCAACACGATTGAACCTTTGTTTTCACTGTCAATGGCGGCGACCATGATATGCATATTTTGCTGTTTGGCCAGATGAATGAGCTGTTGCATCAGCGCTTTGCCCAGACCTTGGCGAGCATAACGTGGGTCAACAAAAACAGAATGCTCAATGCTTTGGCGATAACCACTGATCGCACGAAACGCTGCGTAATAGGCATAACCAGCCACTTGATGGCTATTCAGGTCTTCAACTACGATCATGGGGAAGTGCCGTTGCTGCATGCCTTGAAAACGTTGCTGATAATCTGTTAAGGAAACCGCCTGATCATTCCAGTTGGCTGTGCCATTTAAAATCTCGTGATTATAAATCGTGAGGATGTGTTCGAGGTCATCTATTGTGGCAAAGCGAATGCGGAAATGTGCGGCTAAGGTAGAAGCGGCAAGTACGATATTTTCAGACATAAGCAAAGGTCATCAAATTAGACAAAGTAAACAGATGGATGCTGACAGGACAAGAGATCAACTGACATTTATATTCGGGGATGCAAACAAAAACAGCAAGGAAATCCTTGCTGTTTTTTAACATTCTAATCTGATTAGAAGTGGTATTTGATCAAAGCGCTGACATTGTTTTCGTCACGGTTTTTCATACCGAACTTGTTATTCCAGACCGAATGCTCAACACCTAAATAGAGGCGAGTATCTGGTGAAATGTGTTTACCCACATTCCATTTATATTGTGTGGTCCAGTTCAGTTCACTGGCGTGATCTTTTTCACCTGTCGACCAGTCAAGGAAACCATCGACGAGGAAATCTTCATTTGATACTTTAAATGGCAATGCATAGGCAATGGTCATTTGATAGTCATCAGATGTATTTTCATTGTTGGCACGGTAGAAGTTCACATTTGCATATTGGAAATATGGAACTGCAAGGTCAAAACCTACGCCATACAAGAAGTTGTCAAAACTGGAAAAGTCATCATTGTTGCTTTCCCAAGTGGTTGAAATCAATACATCTTTAATTGGACCAAAAGCAAGTTTGTGACCTGAAATCTCGCCTAAGCTAAAACGCGGAGAGAGTTCGAAATAAGTCACTTTATGGTCTTCATTACCACGCATACGGTCCATAAAGAAAAACACATCGGCATACTTCACTTTTGCCGCATATTCAACCGTTAAGGTTGTTTGTTTTTCATCAACAACTTCGTAGTTTTCCCCATACAAACCGGTCAGGCTAAAGTCCTGCCAGATTGGCTTTGCCTGTGCGAAAGCTGCTGTAGATACCAATAAACATGCTGCTGTAACTTGCTTCAATTGCATTTAAAAATCTCCCCCCAAAAAGGCGTGTAAAGCATACAAGGTATTAAGCAAAAATAAAGCCAAATTTGACCAAAGGTACAAAATAATTGTAGAGCTCGGGCCAAAAATAAAGTCGTGTAAAGTTAAAGCTGTTTTTGTTTAAGTTTTAATAAAAATGTCAAAAATCAGCTTGCATATTTCTGAGGAAAGACAGATATTGGAACTATAGAAGATCTTCTTACATACTGAAAATCAACAGATGCTAAGCGAGGAGACCACAAGCATTTACATAATCAAAATATACAACTGCACTGAATGACCGCATGCTCAAAGTGTGCTGAATAACAAAGTTTTGTAGCACCGTCTCACAGAAAAGAGAGGAAGATATTTATGAATATTGAAATCCGTACAGATAAAAACATTCAAGGTAGTGAACGTTTAATTAGTTATGTTCGTGCAGAACTTACACAGGAATTCCAACGTTATAGCGAGCGTATTACGCACTTTTCGGTTCATATTAGTGATGAAAACGGGGACAAATCGGGCGATCATGACAAACGTTGTATGATTGAAGCCCGTCCAGCAGGCATGAAACCTGTTGCAGTGACACATAAAGCGCCAAATATTGATCACTCGATTCATGGTGCGATTGATAAATTAAAACGCAGTCTGGAGCATCTTTATGAGAAGAAAGATCATCACCGTGGCGGTTTACCAGAATATGTCGATGCAGATGAAGGTGTCAAAGTAGACGACGAAGCGTAAAAATAAACGCAAAAAAGGCCTTATCTGAGCTGATCTCAATAATTTGAGCAGTTTGATTAAACAGCTTTTAAGGACCGAGTTCTGTATATAGGTAGGACTCGGTCCTTTTAATTTAAGCTTGAATTTATTGTGACTCTAATCGTGAATATATTTCTCATGGTTAGCTTTAGATCTTCACTTATTAATTCCAATAACTATCAAACATTTCTTTAATGCCATCTTCATTCTCCAAATACTTATCAGGGGCTATTTTTAACCCAATACCACTTAAATAGAGTACAGCCTCCCATAGAAGATCCTCTTTTGTAGCAGGATCAAAGAACAATTCATTGTTGTCCAAGGCATTCATCTTTGTTGCTGCCCATGCTTCAGCTTGCTCTCGACTAATTCTATGATTTAGCACATCGGTGAATACTTTTTGTACCTCTAATAAAGTTATTTTCATTCCGACACTGTCCATTCTCATTAAACAAATAATGTGTTATTAGACTAATTTAAGGCTTTTTTTTATGCCTGTATCAAATTTCTACATGATTTTTTAGATGGTTTTATAAAATCCTGTCAGGATATTCGGCATAATACATTCATTAAAAAATATTGTGAGAACTGGTCATGTTAAATAAGCAACAGCAGGCCTTGGTGCAAGCCATACAACAACTCGATTTAGACCAAGTGCAATCTTTACTTGCTGAAGGACTCGACCCGAATTTTATTGATCCTGAACAGGGGCCGCCTGTATCGGTGATTTGTGATGGTTTATTCACCTGGTGGGAAGCAATTTGTGAAGCATATGAGGCAGGCCAGCCATTAAGCGAAGAAGAAAAGCAAAAATCGCTTCAAGTCTATCTGGACATTTTGGATGCGCTGATTCAGGCCAAAGCCAATTTGCATTTATGGGATGCTGAAGAATTTTATGGCCCGCTTTGGGATGCAGCAAGTTCGGCTTGTGTGCCTGTGGTACAACGTTTACTCGAAGAAAAAGTAGATCCAAATACCCGTGATGAAGAGGGTTTAACTGTTCTATCTTCAATTAGCCAATTATTCTTTGATTGTGAGTTTGATGAAATTGACTGGTCAGAATCATTGCCAGAAGAACGTGCAACACTGGAATTGTTACGTCAGCATGGCGCAAAAATGTCAAAAGAGCTAGGCGCTTAAGCCCAGCCGATATAACAGAACGAGGAACATGATGAAAATATTTCAAACTTTAAGCGTAGTTGCCGTATCGATGCTGGCAAGCAGCGCTTTTGCGGCTGATTTTTCTTTTGACCGTCCTGGTGCCGGTATGGGCACAGGCATTACCCCGGTTGGTAAACTGGCATGGGAACAAAGCTTGCCAAGCGTCAGTTATCAGGAAGGTAATGTCGATGGGGTAAAAGATAAGACCCTGACCTTAAATGGCGATATGTTGTTGCGTACCGGTCTGGCAGATGGCCTGGAATTGCAATTGGGTTGGCAAGGTCCGGTCTGGCAGCAATATAAGCGTGCCGGCATGAAAAAGGAAACCAATGGATTAGGCGATGTCAGTATTGGTTTGAAAAAAGCCATTGATCTCAAAGATGACCGTTTATCTATGGCTTTGTTGGCAGAAGCCATCATTGCGACAGGTAATGATGAATTTACCAACCATGATGATATTTATAGTCTTACCTCAGCGGTTGCTTATGAATTTAGCGACCTGATCGGCACCTCGATTACCATGCGTTATGAAGCGCAAAACAGTGATTGGGCGGTGACTGCGATTCCAACCATTGACTATAAAATTGCAGGAAAATTATCAGGTTATTCAGAATTTGTTTACCGTAAAGCCGAGAGCCAAGACTATGAATACGGTTTAGGTACAGGCCTGATTTATGCTTTGAATAATCGTACCCAGCTGGACGCCAGCATTGGGGTTGATCTCAATGGCGACCAGAAAAGCTATAACGGTGGCCTCGGCGTATCGGTCTTATTCTAATAATCATGCTCCTGAATACGCTTAAACTTACTTTTATAGAAGTGCCCAGCAGATTCGGGAGAAAAATAGCGAGATGAGAATGAAAAGCTCTGTTCAAGGTGGAGACGGTTCTTCACTGATGCATTATTTTCTGGGGACCTTATTGTTGTTATGTGGGTCACTGACCTATGCCCAAGAGAATACATCGGCACCCTTACTTAGCCCTGAACAGGCGTTTGCATTTACGGTTGAGTCGACGCAAGCGAATCAAGCACGGTTACACTGGTCGATTCAGCCCAACTACTATCTCTATCAGCATAAATTTGAGGTAAAGCAGGGCAATCAACCGGTTGCCTTGAATCTGCCCAAAGCGGTTGAGCAATATGATGAAAACTATGGTCATAGCCAGGTTTATTATCAACAAGCTGAATTCAGTATCCCGACTCAAGCATCACAACACTACCGCGTGACTTGGCAGGGTTGTGCCAAAGACCGTATTTGCTATCCACCACAAAATATTGAGTTTCAAACCGATGCGGATGGTTTGGTCAGTGCCCAGAATGTCAGCTCCAATACGCAAAAAAGCTTTCTGGACGTGGCCCGTTCATCCAGTGTATTGAATGCACAACAGTCAGCCAGCGATGATGAAGTACAGACTGAAACAGCTGCAGAATCAACCTCACAAGGCAACTCGGGTGTGATGGCCCAAGACCAGAAATGGTCCAGTGCACTGGAACAGCATTCCCTGGCTTATAGCATCTTATTGTTCTTGGGCTTAGGCATTCTGTTGGCTTTTACGCCGTGCTCTCTACCGATGTTACCGATTCTGACCTCGTTGATCGTACGTGATAATAAAGGCGTGAAAGCATGGTCAATTGCGTTGACCTTTGTAGTTAGTATGGCGCTGGTCTATGCGGTCCTCGGTTTAATTGCTTCCGCAGCAGGTTTGAATTTTCAGCGCTGGTTACAGCAACCTGCGACCCTGATTGCATTTAGCTTGCTGTTTGTGGTGTTTGCCCTGAATCTGTTTGGCCTGTTCGAGTTGAAATTGCCCCAGCGTTGGGTCAATCGACTTGATCAGATGCAATCCAATCAAAAAGGCGGTACCTTGGTGGGTGCCAGTGTTATGGGCATGATTTCAGCCTTGCTGGTTGGGCCATGCATGACGGCACCGCTGGCCGGCGTATTACTGTTTATCTCGCAAACGCAGAGCCAATGGCAGGGTGCATTATTACTGTTTACCCTGGGTTTTGGCATGGGCATTCCATTGTTACTTGCCAGTGTTTTGGGGGCCAAAGCCTTACCAAAAGCCGGTGACTGGATGAACCAGATCAAGGTGATCTTTGCCTTCTTGATGCTGGCCCTGAGTCTTTATTTCATTCGTCCTTTATTGCCGGAACTCGCTATTCAAATCCTGAGTTTAGTTCTGGGTCTGGCATTTATTATCTATGCGGTTTATCGCCTGTTCGGGCAAAAATCCAAGCTGCAATGGCTGTATGCGGTCTTACTGATTGTCGTGATTCCGGCCTTGGCTTTTAACCAATACCAGCACATCCAAAGCCTGAGTTCAGTTCAGGCAGACAAGCTGGCTGAATGGCATGTGGCACACACTGCGGACGAGTTTCAGCAGATTCTCGCCGAGGCACCGAAAGATCGCGGTATCGTGATTGATGTCTATGCAGACTGGTGCGTGGCTTGTCAGCCAATTGAGCATCGTATTTTAAAAGATGCCGAGGTGCAGCAGGCGTTAGCGGGTTACTATTTAATTAAACTGGATTTAAGCCACTATGATGCATCGCATCAGGCACTTTTAGCACAGTGGGATATTTTAGGTCCACCAACCTATTTATTCCTCGATCAGCAACAACAAGAAATTCGCTCGCTACGTTTAACGGGTGCATTCCAGAAAGCCGAGCTATTACAACAACTGGCCTTATTTAAAGGAAAAGAATAACAATGTACCAACTCTTTATTGGCAATAAAAACTATTCAACCTGGTCCATGCGTCCGTGGATCTTATTGAAACAGGCGGGCATACCCTTTCAGGAGCAGCTGATCCGGTTTGATAGCTTTGAAGCAGATAGCCAGTTTAAAACAGAAATTCTTAAACTGAATCCAACCGGGAAAGTGCCAGCACTTCTGGATGGAGAACGGGTGGTTTGGGATACACTGGCTATTTGTGAATATCTGGCAGAACAACATCCTGAGCATGCCTTATGGCCACAAGATAAAAGCTTACGTGCCAGAGCGCGCTGTATCAGTGCCGAGATGCATAGTAGCTTTCAGGGATTACGCAATCTTTGTCCCATGAATGTTGAAGCAGACCTGACATATATTGGTCAGCAGCTCTGGTCTGAGCATGCGCAATTGCGTGCTGATGTGGCCCGTATTGAACAGATCTGGTCAGAACGTCCAGATGACGACAGTTTTTTATGTGGCGAATTCAGTATTGCAGATGCATTTTACGCGCCGGTGGTGATGCGTTTTGACTGTTATCAACTCCCCATCTCGGCTTCTAGCCAAAGCTATATGCAGAAAATATTGGCTTTACCTTCAGTACAACAATGGATTGCTGAAGCCAAGCAAGAACAGCAGTTTGTGCCTTTTGATGAGCCTTATCGTCAACAGCGTGAAGAATTTTTAAAAGTCTGATTGGGACTCAAGTGAAGGCAAGTCTAGTCAAGGCCTTCACTTTGCTAACGGGTGATCAGGTCAGTAAAGATTCTAACCTGATTACGTCCCGCCGCTTTCACCGCATACAGGGCCTGATCTGCCTGACTAATAATCAGATGTGGCTCATCGGCACTAAGCGAACTGCTAATACCGAAGCTGGCACTAATACTGAATTCTTGCTTATGTTCGGTAATAAAACGCAATTGAGATATCGCCTGCCGACAGCGCTCTGCAACCTTTTGTGCTTGAGCGGTATGGGTATCGGGCAGCAATAAAATAAACTCCTCTCCGCCAAAGCGGCCAATCATATCCTGCTCTCTAAGATGGGTGGTCAGACACTGTGCCACCTGAATCAGCACCTGATCTCCCATGCTATGTCCAAAATGATCATTAATATTTTTAAAATGATCTAAATCGAGTAGCACAATCGAATATTGCTGCTCTGGTTGTTGGTGTAATCTGTCCAGATAACTGCCAATACTGCGCCGGTTCAGGACATTGGTGAGGGGGTCGAGACGGCTCAACATCTGGATGGTCATTTCGCGAGTCCGCCATTGGGTCAGTAAAATTTCAAATAGAAATAAACAGGCCAGCAAGATCGGAACCAGAAAAAACAGCATACTGCCGACCCAGAAGGGATGCATGGCCACCTGATTCAGATGTTGCATGTTAAATAATGGTGCGTAGCTAAGGATCCCGACCATGCTGAGATAATTGCAAAAGAACAAAGCCAGCGTGGCAGGAATGAGAGCGCAATACACCATACGGCGATCAAACAGCACCAGACCGACACCCACGACACTGACATAGCCCACCATGGTGGCCGGACTAAAGCTGCCGACCAGATAGCTGTTATGGCACAGCATGGCAGTAAAGACCTGCACACTAAGGATCGGGAGGACTTCCTGTACCCAGTGTTGTTCCCTGAACACATGGCAGGGAATAATCAACAGGATCAAAACCACCAGCATAATCAGGCTGGTCCATAATTGTGAACGGACCAGCTTGAGATGGACCCATTCCGAATAAACAGGATTCATGAGTACGAAAATATCCCAGCTGATCCAGAACAGGTTCATTAATGCAGCAAGTATAAGTAATAAAATGCTTTTTTTAAGCATGGTCCAATTGACGACAATATGATGTTCCCAAGAAAGCCGAAAGCCCCATCGTTTTGCGTCAGTTGACCTATTAAAATGAATCTTCACCATTGGCATGCATCCTTTTATGCAATGAGATTCCTAGGAACTGTATATCCGTCATCAAAATACGGAGGAACGCTTATTCAAATAACAATAGCATCTTTAGAATGAGAAAAAAGTCTGCATCTGGCGGATTTAGTGCAAATCAGGACGGGAAAAATATTTTGAAAAATAAGCTGTTATCAGAATATTCAATGATTTTTATTTGTTGATGACCAAACTGAATCAAGAGTGACAAGGGTCAGCCCAAGCTGACCATTTTTTACACAGATTTTGAGAGGGCTTAGTCGCGATCTAAGGCATGTGCAAATTCAGCAAGATCGGCCAAGGCTTGTTTAGCCTCAGGGAACCAGGCATTAAACATCTGGAAGTTATGCCACATGCCGGTATACAGTTTAAAGTTCACTTCAACATCGGCTTTTTCAGCTTTTTCTCTAAAGCGTTTTGAATCATCCAGCAGAATTTCTTTAGAACCGACTTGAACGAGTGTTGGGGGTAAGCCGGTCAGATCATCAAATAATGGTGAAACGCGTGGATCATCAGCCTGAATACCCTCTTTCAGATAATGATTGATACCTGCCTGTAACGCTTCAATCGAGAGCAAGGCATCATGTTTCTGGTTGAAGCGAAGTGATTCACTGGTCAAGGTTAAATCCAGATAAGGCGACATCAGGATCAGACCGCTTGGCATCAGTTCAGGTTGCTGTTTCAGGCGCAAGCACAAGGCCAAGGCGAGGTTGGCACCACAAGAGTCCCCCGAGATAATAATATCTTTAGGTTTGATCCCTTGTACCAGCAAGGCCTGATAGACATCAAAAATCGCATCAATCGCTTCAGGAAAAGGATGTTCTGGTGCTAGCGGGTAATCAACATGAATCACCTGCATTTGCGTACGTGCCGCAATATCGGTCATCAACGCACGATGAGTATTCAGGCTACCTAAGAAGAAAGCACCGCCGTGAATATGTAAAATCAGTTGTGTTGCCGCAGCTTGCGCTTTAATTTCCTCACCACGAACACCCGCTAAACGTAACGGTCGAATTTGTACTGTTGGATTGTGTGGAAATAGGCGACAGAGTTGATCCAGTAATGGTCGTAAAGCATTGGGTGCCAGATTAAATTGGCTTGGTGTCCGAATCGTGGCTTTAAGTAAAGATTCAGTAAAATAATATTTCCAAACAGTAGCAAATTTCATAATTTTTCCATATTGTTAGTTGGGTATACCAATAAGAAAGTTCTTGAATATCAGTCGCGCCAAGACCTCATGATAAAAACTGAAAAATTGTGCGCTATGTCACTCTTACGCAGGTTATACCAAATAGTCATAATCAAGAATTGCAATATTGATTGAACTTCTCAATACTTTCAGTTTGAAAGACCCCTTAAGGATATTACAAAAATGAAGAAAATTGCTCTAGCATTTGGATTGCTCGGTTTAACAACTTTTGCCAATGCAGCGGATGCGCTGAATGGCAGTGTTTGGCAAACCATTGATGATGAAACGAAACAGCCGAAGGCGATTGTGAAGTTTACTGAGCAAAAGGATGGAACCCTCACCGCATCTATTCAAAAATATTTAGTGGCAGGTCAGGAAAATGCATGCTCTAAGTGTGAAGGACCTTATCACAACAAACCGCTGAAAGGCGTGACCATCGTACATGGCCTGAAAAATGTAGGCGGTACCAGCTATGATGAAGGTTCGATCATCGATCCTAAAAATGGCAAAACCTATAAGTTAAAAGCTGAAATTCTCGATGGCGGCAAAAAGCTGAAATTACGTGGCTATATTGGTGTTGCAGCTTTAGGTCGTAACCAGACCTGGATTCGTACCAACTAAGCCAGATTTAAATCACAGAAAACCGAGTCATCAGACTCGGTTTTTTTATCGCTGCGATTTATTGGTTTTAAGCGGATAAATCCTGATAGGTTGCTTCATCGAAACCAATCACAAAGCCGTTAGGGGTTTGTAGGACAGGACGCTTAATCAGGCTAGGCTGGGCCATCAGTGTTTCGATCAGGTTATGTTCATTGCTGGTGGCGTGTGTTTGCTCGTCAGCAGTTAATTTGCGCCAGGTCGTGCCTTTTTTATTTAGGACTTTGTCTGCGCCAATTTCTTTTAACCAGATTGCTAAAGTATCGGCATCAATGCCTTGTTTTTTGTAATCATGGAACTCGTAATTGATACCTTTTGCCTGTAACGCATCAAAGGCTTTTTTCATTGAATTACAATTTTTAATGCCATAAATTTTAAACATGAGAAAAAACCCTAGAAAGAGTGAAAAATATGGATGAAAGCCTAACGTAAAAAGTAGCTGATGCGCCAGTTGAAATTTTTTATTAAGTTTATCGGTAGAGCGGTTCAATTATGATGCAATGATCAAAATGCGCAGGTTTTTTGAGCAAAATGGTGAATGACACAATAAACAGAAAATATCTAATATCAAAAAAGAGAAAACCCGCATTTAATCTTCCTGATTATGCGGGTCTCATTTCAACGTCCAATGTCTCATCCATGCAAATAAACTTGAATCAAGTTTATTTTATCTTCCTACGGCGTCCTATCCCTTTCTGGTCATCCTGACCGCTTCCCTGTGCCGTGAAGCTATAATGCCGTTCTAGCTGGTAAATAAAAATACACAAAAGCGACAAGTTCTGTAAGCTAAAGAAGCGGGTTAAGTGAACATATGTTCACTTATTCGTGTATTTTATAGTCGATAATCACCGGTGCATGGTCGCTAAACCATTGTTCTTTATAGACCCATGCATTCGCAGTACGTGCTTTCCAGTCTGGAGAGCAGGCATGATAGTCAATTCGCCACCCGACATTTTTCGCACGCGCCTGACCGCGATTTGACCACCATGAGTACAACTCTGCTTCAGGTCGTACCTCACGGAAGGTGTCCACATAACCCAGCTCATCATAGATATGATCGAGCCAGGCACGTTCATGCGGCAATACGCCAGATGACTTCTGGTTCCCTGACCAGTTTTTAATATCGATGCGTTTATGCACGATATTGTAGTCCCCACACACGATGATGGATTTATTTTCGTCGCGCCATTGTTTGAGTACTTGCGCGTACTCTTTTAAGAACACGTCTTTGCGTGCCTGTGCTTCATCGCCGCTTGATCCTGATGGCAAGTATAAAGAAGCAATATGAACGGTTTGTGACAGCCCTAAATCAAATTCAGCTGAAATAAAACGGCCTTGGGTATCGGCCAGTTCAAACCCCAAGCCATTGGTCACCGAGACGAAAGGCAGGCGACTATAAATGGCTGTGCCTGCATAACCTGCACGTTCAGCAGGGAATAAGTGGGTGTACCATCCTTCAGGTTTAAATTTATCGGTCCATTGTTCATGGGTAATGCGACTTTCCTGCATACACACCACATCTGCACCAGACTGTTCCAACCATTCGAGCAGGCCTTTGGTGACAGAAGCACGCAAGCCATTTACGTTAATTGAAACGACTCGAAGAATTTTTACATCACTTGGATAGCTATCCTTTGGTATCATACGTCTGTTTAACCTCAATTGAAGAATTTGGAGCACCTTATATGACAACGCCTGTGTCATTTCATCCGCAAGCTTTTATCGAACTCGCATTATCACGTGGAGTGCTTAAATTTGGTGAGTTTACCTTAAAATCAGGCCGTGTCAGCCCTTATTTCTTTAACGCAGGTTTACTCAATGATGGTGAAGCACTGTCTTTATTAGCGCAAGGCTATGCCGACAAACTGGTGCAGTGTGACAATGTCGGTGTGATTTTTGGTCCAGCCTATAAGGGAATTCCTTTTGTGGCAGCAACCGCGGTGGCTTTGTCTCAGGTTCATGGCAAAAGTGTGCCATGGGGTTTTAACCGTAAAGAAGCCAAAGATCATGGTGAAGGTGGCGTGTTGGTGGGTGCCTCAGTTGCCGGTCAAAAAGTCTGGATCATTGATGATGTGATTACGGCTGGTACTGCGATTCGTGAAGTCGTGACCATTTTGAAAAATGCCGGTGCTGAAATTGCGGGTGTATTGGTTGCACTCGATCGTCAGGAACGTGGTCAAGGTGAGCTTTCTGCGATTCAGGAAGTACAAAAAGAACTCGAAATCCCGGTGCATGCCTTAATTACCATGAAGGACTTGATGGATTATCTGGATGCCAAAGGCGAAAAAGACGCTTTGGCGAATATGCAGGCTTATCGTGAAAAATATGGCATCTAAGTTTTAGCTGTAAAAGAAAAGGAAGCGAAGGCTTCCTTTTTTATTTTCATCAAAAGCTTTACAAACGGGTGCCCATCCACAGATGAGACAATTTCCACGCTTGGTCTGCAAATCTAAATTCATAGATGATTGCATCCGAAGGTGCCATTTTAAACATGCCATACCAGACCCGGACATGGGTCGGGGATAGGACTTCCCAAAAAACCACCGAGTTTGAGACTTGTCGAGGATGTAATCCAAACATATTGACTTCAACTTGTTTGGCTGGAGTAGTGGAAAGTAGGGTAGCCTCTTCGAAAGACCATTGTCCCAGTTCTTGCATACCAGAATAGCTCACCAGACTAAAGGGAAGCGGGTCCTGAATCTGATTGGCAAAGGCGCTTAAACTGACTTGCTCTTCCTTGTCGGCCGGTGCACAAAACATATTCTGGAAAAGCGACAATAACGCCTGATCCTGCTGAATGGACAAGCGACCTTTCAATAAAGTGGTAAAGGGTGAGGTCTGTTTTCGACAAAATAAAGCTTCGACATAGACACCATTTCTTGTAGGCGTGATTTGAGTGCCTTGAGGCTGACCTGAAAGCAATGCCCCGATATCTTGATAAACGGCTTTTTCTTCAGGACGTATTTGGTTCTCTGCAAAACTGTTTGCTGATTGAAGCAAAATCAGGCTAATGCATATATATTTGAATGTGCTTTGCATATTTGATGTTCCGTGTAGATCTATTGTTTGATTTTTTGATCTCGATAAGGAGATTGTTTATATAACTCGATATAAATAATTTTTCCGCTGTCCTGATCAATTGCAACACTGGCGTTTTCCGTCTCAAATTCTTTTACGTTTCGATAAGGATTGGTATTGGTGTCTATATCGGTCTTCAGTTTTTCCGTCACTTCTTGTTCAGTATCATCACTGAAAAGGCCGAGTGGTAATTGATGACCTTTATAATTGGCAAATGTAATTTCAGGATCAGGAAGATAAAGCTTAATCGAGACAATTTTCTTATTCTTTAACAGCATTTCGATGCCATTGAGAGGAAACATTAAGCTTTGATCATAGAAATCAAGCTTGGGAAACTCTTCATTCCAGAATTGATTAGTGAGCTGGGGCATTTCTTTGGGTTCAAGTTGATTGACGAAGTTTTCAAAAGCTTTGCTTGCTGTGCTTTCGCCCAAAAGATCGAAATATTGATCTGGATGATCAATATACTTGGTATTCATGCAAGCTGTAGATAAGCAGCATAAAAATAGAATTAGAATAATTTTGTACATCTTGAATTTTGAGTTGATCTAATCGTTTTGGAAAAATGAACTTAAAGGCATTCATTGCAAACAGATAGTATACAGATGAGTCTTTATAAAAAATACAAGATAAAATATTGAGGAGGGACAATATCCGCCTAGATCAGAATTTAAACACTTTATTCCTGTAGTCTGGTCATCTTTCTTTAACGCAAATGAATTTTACGGAGCTAAAAATAGATACTGTATGGCCTGAAGCACATCAGCCAGCAGAAGAGAAGAACAGTTTTTTCTAAAACCATATCAATCAAGGGATCTCTAAGTTTTTTAATCGTGACTGCGATTTGTCTCGGCGAAAACTGAGTTACCGAGAAAACCATTTGTTTATGGGGCGATTTATCCCTTGCACCAGCTATTGGACCGACCAAAATGGTTTTGGCAATTATGATTTTATCGATATCTGTTGCAAAAGTATTTAAAAGCTTAGTGAGGGAAAGCGAAAACTATATTACTAAATGGTCCATTTTATTTAACATTATAGGCTGTTTTTTACAAATTATTACTCAGTAATTGATTCGTAATAAATTATCTTAAAATTTAACGCTAAGTAAAATAAGATTACTAAAATATAAAAAATTTCTTGTGCCAAGTTAAGCATGTCCTAAAATGTTAAATAAAAATATAAAAAATGTTTATCTTTATCCTAATAAATCATGAGCTTTATTTTTTTAGAAAAGATTAAACATATATTTCCTCTTTATTATTTTTGACAGAAAATGAATAGTCCATTTATAGTGGATGAAAATTATACTAGCTGATTTATCAATAAATAATGAGATTTTTACGCTGTATTGAATAGCCATAAATAATCTAAAAGTAAGAGGTTTGAATGAAAAAAACACTCCAAGATCTGGCGTTCTGTATGCCATCTATATGCTGTTGAACCCGCTTCCCTTTGGCTTTTTTGTCGCTGGCTGGATTTTTGATATTTTCTATAATCAGAGTGCTGAAATGTTATGGGCGAAGGCAGCCGCCTGGTGTATTACGTTCGGTCTGCTGATCTGTATTATTCCACGTTTTATCAACTTGTTTTATGTCTGGTTTCGTCCCGTTGTTGAGCAAAGAAAAGCTGATATTGTCGGCTTCTGGCTCTATGGTTTTGCCATTATTGCAGCGACCTTTAATGCCTTTGTGCATAGTCGTGACGCCTTTGCCATCGCGCCAGAAAATCTTATCTTGTCGACCCTGACCATTGTCCTGATTGCACTGCATTATTTATATCAATCCACCCATATCCATAATAGACTGATTGGAGAATAAACGTGAAACGATCAAATACATTATTCTTTTCAGCTTTGCTGGGTATAGGTTTATTCGGCTGTTCTGGTGGAAAACCCCTTGACCCGCAAACGCAATATGGTCCCGATCCTGAACTACCTGAAGCAAAGAACTTTCTGGTTCCTCCAATGAAAGTACCAAATGGGGTGGGCTGGAAAGCCAATCAGACGCCTGTGGTTGCCGAGGGTTTAAAGATTGAAAAGATTGCTGATCAGCTTGAGCATCCACGTCAGTTATATACTCTGCCGAATGGCGATATTCTGGTGGTTGAATCGAACAATCCTGGAGAGGCACCACTGACTGCACCAAAACAGGTGATTGCTAATTTTGTTAAAAAATCTTCAGGCAAAGGTGGTAAAGGGGGAAATCGAATCACCTTACTTCGACTGGAAGCCGATGGCCAGTGGAAGAAATATAAGTTTCTGGAACATCTGCATTCTCCATTTGGGGTGCAATTGATTGGTAATAATCTATATGTGGCAAATACCAATAATATTATGAAATACCACTATGAGGAGAATGCAACCCAAATTACTGATCAGGGAGAAGAACTGTCTGATTTACCGGATACGGTTAATCATCACTGGACCAAATCATTACTGGCCAGTAAAGATGGGCAGAAGCTATATGTCGGTGTGGGCTCAAACAGTAACATCACTGAAAATGGATTGGCGATTGAATATCGCCGTGCAACGGTTTTAGAAGTTGATGCCGCCACAGGTTAAAGCCGTATTTTTGCCACTGGCATTCGCAATCCAACCGGACTGCAATGGGAACCTGAAACTGGAAAATTATGGACGATTGTGAATGAACGGGATGAAATTGGTGCCAGTCTAGTGCCTGATTATTTAACCTCGGTCCAGGAAAAAGGATTTTATGGCTGGCCGTATAGTTATTATGGTCAGCATGTGGATGAGCGGGTTAGACCACAACGTCCAGATCTGGTTGCTAAAGCGATTAAACCTGATTATGCCTTGAGTTCTCATGTTGCACCCTTAGGTTTATGGTTTGCTTCAAATACAACCCAGCTGTCTGACCAGTTTAAAAATGGCGCATTTGTAAGTAATCATGGTAGCTGGAATAGAGATCCGCTCAATGGTTATAACGTGATCTTTATTCCATTTAAAAATGGTAAACCGAATGGCAAGCCTGTTAATGTGGTTCAGGGTTTCTATTCAAAAGATGAAAAAACTTTATATGGTGCGCCTGTGGGTCTCACTGAGGATAAAAGCGGTGCTTTGTTGATTGCGGATGATGTTGGCAATACGGTATGGCGTGTTTATTCACCTTGATAGGTTCGCTGTCTGTCTAAAGACTTAGGTCAGTCTGGATTGGCCTAAGTATCTAGATATTTGTATTGTATACTAAGCGCAAAATACTGGGTTATAGCATGGATCAGTTCAGGTGCTGTAGATAAGATGTATTCAGAAAATTTTTATTATGTTTATTGGATGGATACCTAAAATATAGAAAATCCGTCCCAGTGTGCTGAAACGGATTTAGAGGAAAAAGAACAAATAGGTCCTGTATCAAAATTAGTATATTGGTTTTAACTATTTTTAAATAGTTAAAACCAATAATTCAATGCGAATATTACGTATTAGAATCAAGTTTTTTAGTTTGCTCCAGCTTAAGTGATTCTAATGTGATTTTAGCAGGCAAATTATCTTTGTTTTTAAGTTCGTTTAATATTTTTAAAGCTTCTTTTTTGTTTTGAATGAATCCATTATTGCCATGTAAATAATTTATAGCCAACATGAATTTTGCCAAGTCATTTTCTTGAGATGCAGCTTGTACTAATAAAGTATTTGCTTTTTTAATATTTTTTTCGATACAAATTCCATTCCTATATAAAAGAGATAGGTTGTATAAAGCATGCTTATCTCTATTTTGTGCCGCCATTTTAAACATTTCTAATGCAGTACAATAGTTTCTAGCAGTATGTATTCCATTGAAATAAAAGAAACCAAGTGTGTTCTGGGCATCAGTATTTCCTGTTTTTGAAGCCTCTGTGTAATACTTAATAACCGTTTTATTGAGCTTATCCTGTTTAATCTTTTCTTGCCCTAAAAAGTAAAGTTGTGTAATTGAATTAACATCACCAATACTTAATCTAATGTTAGATAAAGGTAGGGGGTCATTTAACTTGATAAGTAAGTCTTGATCCCATTTTTCTCTTTTTTCCCATGGATGGTTTATCTCATAGAAGTTGATGAAAGTACTGCCTATTCCTAAAGGACCTAATAATAAGGAAACTAGTGAATAAGAGTAAATAAGTTTCTTGAATTTTAGGAAATTTGAGGAAATTAAATCTCTATCAATATTATTCATTATTGCTAATGACATAAATATCACTGAAAGATTAAAGAAGAATAATGCAACCCATCGAATGTAATCAAAAGCTATTAATGTTAGCGCTAGAGGAGATGCGGAAAAGAATAGTATCAAGAGGAAAGTTTTTTTATCGGTACATTTTCTAATAAATAAAAGTATAGGTGAGCAAAATAGAAAACTAAAAAATATTTTTAAATATGCTCGGGTTTCAAAGAAAGTCTGATAATTGGTTTCGAAATTCTCCTTTAACGTAAGTAGCGATGTGCTGACAGCATAAGATTGAAAATGTTCATAATACATAAAACTATTAATAATTGAGTTAACCTGAAAAGTAGACATCTTTCCATAGATAACAACCGCAGCTAATAGTAAAAGAGATTCTGCGCTTATCAGAAGAATATGGCTTATTTTTCTGTATTTTTGATAATATATATAAGCTAAAGTTGGAACAAAAAAGATAAGCATTGCTTCATGAGTCAGTGCCATGATTGGTAATGTTAATAATATAAATATGAGAACAATTGATTTTTTTACATTTCTCAGTATAAGTAGAACTGAAATTAATAAAATAATTTGACCAATATGGTCAAAACGGGACAACTCTCTTACCCATTGGGAGGTTAGAAAAGATAAGCTAAATATACATAGTGAAAAAATTATAATATATTTGTTTTTAATATCTAGTTTTTTGAAAAAAAGATATGTAATTCTAGTAAAAAGCGAGAATAATATAACTAATAATATATTTGATGCTAAGCGTACATGTCTATAAGTTGGGTCTACCCCCATGGCACTTAATACTTCACCAGGCAAAGCTCTTCTAACAAAGCCATAATCATAACTAAATACCCATTGAGAGTATAAATAGTCATGTAATGTTATTTTGAAGTCAAAAGAATATATATTGCTGTGAATAAATACTATAACAAGAAGTGTTAATAAAGAATATAGAGTAAATTTAAAATATTCTTTATTACCTTTTATAAACGTGTTCATAAGTGCGCTACTAAAAATTAATTGTTAAAATAACTATTAGTTAACCAATAAAGAGGGATAGCTAAATTGGTGAAGAAACTAACATCTATGAGTTATATCCTCATAATTTAATATTTGATTTATAGCGTACTAGCTAAATATGCAATAAGACAGCCGACTAATACACCAGCCAAGATCTCAATCTTGGTGTGTCCCATGCGTTCTCTTAATTGTGTGTACTCAGGTGTATCTTTAGCCAAATGATTAATCACCACTGCATGTTTACCAACAGCCTGTCTTAAACTATTTGCATCTAATAACACAATAAATGAAAGGGTAAGCGCAACACCAAAAGCGGGGGTATCAATACCTTCTTTAAAAGCAATAAGTGCAGTCATACTGCTGACAATCGCACTGTGGTTACTCGGTAATCCCCCATAACCAATTAATCCAAAGGCCAGTTTTCTGGCCTTAATTGAATTAATAAGAAACTTTAGACAGCCTGCAACGAGCCAGGCTAAAAACGGGGTAATCAAATAAATATAATACGTCACAAAATCATCCAAAATAAAACTAAGCTGGCAATAATGTCCAGATACAACACGCGACCCACGAAACAACTGTAATCATAATTTGCCAGTCCTGAACAATCACGTCAGTCGGGGATTCTCCGCCTTTCAAGGTTTCAACAATAAACCAGTAACGGAATAAACCGAACATGACAAATGGAATGGTGATAATAAGTTGTGGCTGTACTTGCATTGTATACAGACTATAAAAAATGATCGCGGTAACAGCAGACATGCCAGCAAAGCGGTCAATCAAGCTCACTGAATAGTGTTCAAGTACACCACGTCCTTGCGAACCACTTTGTAGCAGTTCCTGACGACGTTTAATCGAGGCAAGATAAAGTGAAATACTTAATGTGGTAATAAACATCCAGTGCGAGACGGGTACTGCCAACGCCACAGCGCCTGCATATACACGTAATACAAAACCGAAGGCCACAATAAAGATTTCAATGACAGGCTCATGTTTCAGCTTAAAGGTATAGGCCCAATTCAGTAGCAAATAAACTACGATCACGTAAATAACCTTGGGTGCAATTAACCAGGAAAACCCCAAAGCAATATAAATCAAGGTTAATAAAACGATGGCACTTTGAGGACTGACCTGACCTGATGCTAAAGGTCGTTTTTTGGATTTTTCAGGATGGGCCCGATCTTTTTCTATATCCTTCAAATCATTGACGATATAGACGGCGGAGGCAGCTAAACAAAATAGAAATGCCGCAAAGAGTACGGAATAAATAGATTCTAAATTTACGAATTCGCCTGCGAAGATTAAAGGTGCAAAAACAAAGGTGTTTTTGAGCCATTGTTTTGGTCTTATTAGTTTTATCAGTCCTGGGATTTCTGCTAGAAAAGACCGATTTTCTGCTATATCATACATTTTTTTTCAGCGCTATTAATTAAATATAAATGATGGACTCGATTAAGCTCGCGCTGCTTTATACAGCGTTTGCTATAGTTGCTACGTTTTGCAATATTATAGCACAAGATATTTCTAGTTATATTTATGTTGGAAATTTTTATATTTTTATTTCAATAGTTGTGGGTACAGGGGTTGGCCTGGTGGTTAAATATATATTGGATAAAAAATATATTTTTAAATATAAAACTCAGAATACCAAACATGATGGAAAGCTTTTTATGCTATATGCCGTCATGGGTCTGTTTACCACTATTATTTTCTGGGGTTTTGAGTTTGGCTTTCATGCCGCTTTTGGAACCAAAGAGATGCGCTATCTGGGTGGAATAATCGGTCTAATGATTGGCTATATATGTAAATATTACCTCGATAAACATTTTGTGTTTCGTAAAGTTGAGGCATAAATGAAAACAATACAGGCCTGGGGTAGGCTTTCTAATACTGAGCATCAGGTTATTCCGTTAATAACACCTGTACACGCCTTCAAACAAATACGACAAGAAACTTTTCCCGGTATTGCACATGGTATGGGGCGAAGTTATGGTGATGTTGCATTAAATGGCAACGGCGTTTTATGGCTGACGACAGCCATGAATCATCTGATTTCTTTTGACTTGCAGACTGGAATTCTACACTGCGAAGCAGGTGCAACCTTACAGGATATTCAACGTACCCTGATTCCGCAGGGCTGGATGTTACCTGTAACACCCGGTACACAGATGATTACTGTCGGCGGGGCGATTGCCAATGATGTGCATGGCAAGAATCATCATGCTTTTGGCTCTTTTGGCGATCATGTCCTGTACATCAAATTGCTGCGTACGGATGGTGAGATTATTGAGTGTTCAAAGACGGAAAGAGCAGAGTGGTTCTATGCAACGGTCGCTGGGATTGGTCTAACAGGCATCATACTGGAAGTGAAAATACAGTTGCGTCCGGTCCAAAGTTCGTGGATAGATGCAGAAACCATTCCCTATCATAATCTGGATGAGTTTTTCGCACTTTCTGACTCATCTGAACCCGACTGGGAATACACCGTTTCCTGGATTGATTGCATGAATGGTGCCAATGCCAAAGGACTTTTTTCACGCGGCAATCTGGCGGGCGCTTCTACGCAAGTCGAACCTGCAATTAACGATAAAACCTTTCCAATCACGCCTCCGGTCTCCTTGGTCAATAAACTCAGTTTACCTGTGTTTAATTTTGCCTATTTTCACGGTAACTCACTCAAAAGCCAGCAGCAAAAGGTCCATTACGAGCCGTTCTTTTATCCATTAGATGCCATGCATGAATGGAATAAAATGTATGGACCGAAAGGCTTTTATCAATATCAAAGTGTAGTGCCGAAAGAGATTGGTAAAGAAGTCACTCAAGAGATGTTAAATGCCATTAAGAAATCAGGTGAAGGTTCATTTCTGGCTGTATTAAAAACATTTGGTGACCGTGAGTCAGGAGGCTTGCTGAGCTTCCCAAAACCAGGGGTGACTTTGGCGCTGGATTTTCCGAATCGTGGGGAAAAAACCTTAAAACTGTTAAATGAGCTGGATCATATTGTAGCGCAAGCGCAAGGCCGCCTTTATTTAGCCAAAGATGCGCGTATGCCTCGATCACTTTTTGAAGCGGGTTATCCGCAGTTGAATGAATTTTTAAAATATCGGGATCCCGGCATCAGTTCGGAAATGTCTCGTCGTCTATTAGGGGCTTAAATGTCAAATCAACCCAAAATCTTAATTGTAGGCGGGACGTCCGCTATTGCTGAACATTGTGCCAGACTCTGGCTTAAGCAGCAGCCGTGTGAAGTGATTTTATTAGGTCGGGATCAGGATAAATTACAGCGTGTGGTAAGTGACCTGAAAGTCCGTACCCCACAGGCCAATATCCAATTTCAGACCGTCGATTTTTTAAATGCGACAGCGATTCAGGACTGCATTGATGCCATTAATCAACAGGGTAAAATTGATATTGCCCTGATTGCGCATGGCAATTTACCTGATCAAGAGCAATGTCAGAATGATCTGTTGCAATGTCAGCAGGCGATTGAGGTCAATGCACTTTCTCCAGTCCTGTTTACTGAAATCATTGCCAAACATATGATCGAACAGAATCACGGTAAATTGGCCGTGATTGGTTCGGTAGCAGGGGACCGAGGGCGTAAATCAAATTATGTCTATGGTGCATCGAAAGCGTTGATTGATAAATACTTGCAAGGATTACAACACCGCCTCGCTTTAATTAGTTCTTCTGTTACAGCAACTTTAATTAAGCCGGGTCCAACAGCGACACCGATGACGGCTGGAATGTCGGGTAAAGGCAAGCTTGCCTCACCTGAGCAAGTTGCTGCTGATATTGTGCAAGGCATTGATCAGGGTAAATTAACTGTCTATACACCAGGTAAATGGGCAATTATTATGATGATTATCCGTAATTTACCTTTCTTCTTGTTTAGAAAAATGGATATCTAAACTAGAAAGATAATTAAAAAGCTCAATCCTGTATTGGGCTTTTTTTTAACGACATTGTCTTAAAAAAGTGCACTGCAATTTTTCTCCTCACACTTCTTACATTCCAGCATCATCCCTAATTTCTCTTTGCGTCCTTGCTCGGTCAACACCCAAGGACGATTTTGCCACGGTGGATCATGACGGACATGTTGCCCATGCCCACAGGCAAGCTCTGCAACCCAATGTCCTTCTTCATCGAGATGAAAACCCACAATCGCTTGCTGCATTTAACTTTCCATAGACTCGAGTTTCGATTGTTCCAAACCCTTTAAAAAACGATGGCATAAGTTATGAATCGCCAGCAGATCATTCTGCTTCATGCCTAAAGCGCAGGCGAGTTTAAACGGAATCGCGGTAATTGCATGTTTTGAAACCAGTGCTTTTTCCAGCAAGATCACTTTCTTCATCCGCTCATCTTCTTTGACCGCAACACGTTTTAAAAACTGTTTTTCTTCAAGTTTTTTAATAATTGGCGTTAGGGTACCTGAGTCGAAAAAAGTTTTTTGTCCAATCTCTGACAACATAACATTGTCTTGTTCGTACAGCGCCAGTAACACAATAAATTGCGGATAGGTCAGATCGTATTCCTGAAGCAACGGACGATACTGGCGAATCATGGCATGGGTCGCGGAATACATGGCAAAACATACCTGATTATCCAAAAATGAAACTTCAGCCATGATGTTTTTCCTCGACTTGGTTGTTGAACATTCAGTATAAATTGGATCGTTCAAAAAGTACATTGCGTATAATTAACTTGTGCGCAATATAATTGTGTGCAATATTAAATAAACAAGCTGAATGATTAAGCAGCGTATTTTGGGTAAGTCCGCAATTTGATTGATGAGAGTATGTGTATGAGCAAGATTTATGATTTTCAGGCTGAACTGTTAGAAGGCGAACAAAAGAACCTCGCCGATTACAAAGGTAAGGTGTTATTGGTGGTGAATACGGCGAGCCAATGTGGCCTTACGCCACAATTTGAAGGTCTGGAAAAGTTATATCAGGATTATCAACAGCAAGGATTGGTGATTCTTGGTTTCCCATGTAACCAGTTTGCCAATCAAGATCCATCCAGCAACGAAGAAATCGGCAGCTTCTGTCAGCGTAATTATGGTGTGTCATTTCCAATGTTTGCCAAGATTGATGTGAATGGTCCAACCGCACATCCCTTGTATCAATATTTAACTTCTGAAGCCAAGGGTATTTTGGGCAGTGAAAGTATTAAATGGAATTTCACCAAATTCTTGATTAATCAAAATGGTGAGGTGGTCAAACGCTATTCGCCGGTTACCAAACCTGAAAAAATTGCCAAAGATATTCAACGCCTTCTTGGCTAAAGCAATTTTAAAATAAGGAGAGTGGAAATGACTGGTTTATAAGTTGAGTCAACTGGTGGTTTCCTTCTCCTCAATAAATTAAATGATAAAGCTGAATATTTTTAATATGTTGTAATTAATTGAACAAAATAGATTTTTTAATCTCTAAGATTTATACAACTTGTTTCACGATTGACCGCAAACTTGGTTATACTTTTTGCCAAGATTAAAAATACGAGCGTCAGATTATGCGTGTACTGGTAGTGATGGACCCGATTGAAACCGTGAATCTTAAAAAAGATTCCACCATGGCGATGTTATGGGCGGCCAGCCGTCGTGGACATGAACTGGGTTATGCATTACAGCACGATTTATATATCGATCAAGGCAAAGCGTTTGGTCTGATCTCTCCTTTAAAAGTATTTGAAGATTACAATCATTATTACGAGTTGGGTGAGCAGCGCAAAGAATCGCTGGCCGATTACGATGTGGTATTGATGCGTAAAGATCCGCCGTTTGACATGAACTTTGTCTATACCACTTATATTCTGGAACAAGCAGAACGTGAAGGTGCATGGATTATCAATAAACCGCAATCGCTACGTGACTGTAATGAAAAGCTATTTGCCACCCAATTCCCAGAACTGCAAGTCCCGACCTTAGTGACGTCTCAACAAAGCCTGATTCGTGAATTTATCAAAGAACATGGTGATGTGATTGTGAAACCGCTGGATGGTATGGGCGGCATGGGGATTTTCCGTTTGTATCAAGACGGGGTGAATATCGGTTCAACGCTGGAAATGCTCACGGAAATGGGGACACGTCCGATCATGGCACAGCGTTATATTCCTGAGATTGTAGAAGGGGATAAGCGTATCTTGATGGTCAATGGCGAACCGGTTCCCTATTGTCTGGCACGTATTCCGCAAAATGGCGAAGTGCGCGGTAATTTGGCGGCAGGTGGTTTAGGTCAGGCACGTCCGCTGACTGAAAATGATAAATTGATTGCGGCAAAAGTTGGTCCGTTCCTGCGTGAAAAAGGTTTGGTTTTCGTTGGTCTGGATGTGATTGGTAATTACGTGACTGAAATTAATGTGACCAGTCCAACCTGTATCCGTGAGATTGATGCACAATTTGGGACATCGATTGCGGATGATCTATTTGCCGTGCTGGAAGCAGGATCTAAAAACTAAATAATTCTTATTTTTTGACCAAACTGCCCGTTTGTATTGCCTCGAATTTTGGATGCAAATGGGCTTTTAGATATCGGCGGTCTCTAGTTTTTAACAAACAATCGAAAAAAGCTCAGCTTTCTGTTGTAAACAAGTGAAATTCGCTTTTCGTGAATGAAGCTTTAGGATTAAAATAACGCTCGAAAACAATAGACGATAACCTTTTTTTGAGTTGAAGAATTAAACCGTGACCAATTCACCCCAGAACAAACCCAAACATGTCATGATGATGGCCGCTGGTACAGGTGGACATGTTTTTCCTGCGCTTGCTGTTGCCAAACAACTGCAACAAGAGGGCTGTCAGGTCTCTTGGCTGGCGACCCCGACAGGAATGGAAAACCGGTTACTCAAAGATCAAAATATTCCGATTTATCAGATCGATATTCAAGGTGTGCGTGGTAATGGCCTGATCCGTAAACTCAGTGCACCATTTAAAATTTTAAAAGCAACCTTAAGCGCCATGCACTACATGAAGCAGCTGAAAATTGATGCTGTCGCGGGTTTTGGCGGTTATGTCGCCGGGCCAGGTGGCTTGGCTGCACGGTTGCTGGGTATTCCTGTGTTGATCCATGAACAGAATGCGATTGCAGGCTTTACCAATACCCAACTGGCACGTATCGCCACAACCGTATGTCAGGCTTTTCCAGAGACATTCCCAAGTAGTGATAAAGTGGTGACCACAGGCAATCCTGTGCGTGCCGAAATCACTGCGATTCTGAATCCGTCATGGCGTTATCAAACCCGTGAACAGCAACAATTGCCACTGAATATTTTAATTGTGGGTGGTTCATTGGGGGCGCAGGCGTTAAATGAACGTTTACCAGAGGCATTGAAGAAAGTTAGTGTACCGCTGAATGTATTCCATCAATGTGGTCAAAATAAGCAAGATGCGACGCGTGCCCTCTATCAAGGTGCAGCTGAGCATTTAACGGTTCAGGTTGAGCCGTTTATTCATGATATGGCCAAAGCCTATAGCGAAGCTGATTTAATTATTTGTCGTGCCGGTGCTTTAACGGTAACTGAGGTCGCAACCGCAGGTCTGGCAGCGGTTTTTGTTCCTTTACCGATTGCGGTGGATGATCACCAGACTGCAAATGCCAAATTTTTGGCAAATGCAGGCGCTGCAAAGATTTGCCAGCAAACAGAAATGACCCCTGCTGTTTTAGATGAGTTATTTGCCAGCTTGCTCAATCGCCAGCTCCTCTCTGAAATGGCAGTTAAAGCACGTCAACAAGCACAACCGGATGCGACGCAGCATGTGGTTGATCTGATTAAAAAATTGTAATTCGAGTTTATCTATGTCTCCTACAAATCCAAACCAAGCCAAAAAGCTGATTAAAGTGCCAGAAATGCGCCGTATTAAAAATATCCACTTTGTTGGTATTGGGGGGGCGGGGATGTGTGGTATCGCCGAGGTATTGAGTAACCAGGGTTATAAAATTTCGGGCTCTGATATCAAAGCCTCAAAAACCACCGCTCAACTTGAAGCCAACGGCATCAAGGTGTTTATCGGCCACTCGGCAGACAATATTAAAAACGCCAATGTACTGGTGGTGTCGACAGCAATTGATCCTGAAAATCCAGAGATTAAAGCTGCAATTGAACAACGTACCCCGATTGTGCGCCGTGCAGAAATGTTGGGTGAGTTAATGCGTTACCGTCATGGTATCGCGGTTGCGGGAACACATGGTAAAACCACCACCACCAGTTTATTGACCACCATGCTGGCGGAAGAAAATCTAGATCCAACCTATGTGATCGGTGGTTTGCTGAATAGTACCGGGGTCAATGCAGCCTTGGGCGAAAGCCGCTTTATCGTGGCGGAAGCAGATGAGTCGGATGCTTCATTCTTGTATTTACAGCCGATGGCTGCGATTGTGACCAATATTGATGCAGATCACATGGACACTTATGAAGGCAGTTTCGATAAGTTAAAAGATACCTTTATCCAGTTCCTGCATAACCTGCCATTTTACGGCTTGGCTGTGGGCTGTGGCGATGATGCCAATATTCGTGAGATTTTACCGCGTGTTGGTCGTCCGGTTTTAACTTACGGTTTTGACGAAGGTAACGATATTCGTGCTATTGATGTGGCGCAGGAAGGCATGCGTTCGCACTTTACCGTATTGCGTAAAGATCGTGAGCCTTTACGTGTCACCATTAATCAGCCTGGCTTGCATAATGTCCTAAATGCGCTTGCTGCGATTGGAGTAGCAACTGATGAAGGCGTTTCTGATGGTGCGATTTGCCGTGCCTTAGAAGGCTTTAGTGGTGTGGGTCGTCGCTTCCAGGTGCAAGGTGAATATGAAGTTGGCGAGGGCATGGTGAAATTGGTAGATGACTATGGTCATCATCCAAAAGAAGTTGAGGCAACCATTAAGGCGGCACGTGCCAGCCATCCGGACCGCCGTTTGGTGATGTTGTTCCAGCCGCACCGTTTTAGCCGTACCCGTGACTGTTTTGATGACTTCGTAGATGTGTTATCACAAGTCGACCAGTTATTATTGTTAGAAGTTTACCCAGCAGGCGAAAAACCGATTGTGGGTGCGGATAGCCGTGCCTTGGCACGTAGTATTCGTCTGCGTGGCGAAGTGGAACCGATTCTGGTTGATCCAGTGGAAGGCAATTTACCAGGCGTTTTACAAAAAGTGTTACAAGCTAATGACCTGTTATTAACACAAGGCGCGGGTAACGTGGGTGCAATTTCGGTAGAATTGGCCCAGCATCGTTTGTATGCCCAATAATTTTGTGTTTTGAATATTAAAAGTTTTACAGTTTTAAGGATATAAACGTGTCAAATGCTGCGAAATTCGGCAAAGTTGCTGTGTTATTTGGTGGGAAATCGGCTGAGCGTGCGGTGTCATTGGACAGCGGTCAGGCCGTTTTAGACGCATTGTTACGTTCGGGTGTGCAGGCAGAAGCATTTGATCCGCAAGATCGTAGTGTGACTGAACTGGTCGGTTATGATCGTGCTTTTATCGTATTGCATGGTCGTGGCGGTGAAGATGGCCAGATTCAAGGCGTATTGGAGTGGTTGAATATTCCGTATACTGGGACTGGCGTGCAAGGTTCTGCCATTGGCATGGACAAAGTCAAAACCAAGCAGATCTGGCAAGGTAGCGATTTACCGACTGCGCCTTACCGCATTATTACCAAGGATACCGATCTTGAACCTGTAATTGCTGAATTGGGCTTGCCTGTGATTATCAAGCCGGTACATGAAGGTTCGAGCGTTGGCATGAGCAAGGTTGAAAAAGCTGAAGACTTTGCCGCTGCGATCGAAAAAGCGACCCAGCATGATGCAGTGGTGATGGCAGAAAAATGGATTACAGGTCGTGAATTCACGATTTCATTCCTGAACGGTCAGCCTTTGCCGGTGATACGTTTACAGCCACCCGCAGATGTGGCTTTTTATGACTATGAAGCAAAATATCAGCGTAATGATGTGGAATATGGTATTCCTTGCGGTCTCAGCGAGACAGAAGAGAAAAGTCTACAGACATTATGCTTACGTGCTTTCCAGGCCGTAGGTGCAGAAGGCTGGGGCCGTATTGATGCGATGCAGGATGAACAGGGGGATTTCTGGTTATTGGAAGTTAATACCGTTCCAGGCATGACCAGTCATTCTCTGGTACCAAAAGCAGCGCAAGCCGTTGGTTATAATTTCGATCAGCTCTGTGTTGCGATTTTAGAGCAAACCTTAGCACAGCCGGCTTAATTATTTATGGCTCAACTTCCTGCATCCATGCGTCGCAAAACGCGACCCGCCATTAGCTCGATTCACGAGAAACCACCTTCGCCTAAACAAAAGATGGTGAATGCGGGCGGCTGGGCATTACTTGTTATTGCATTTGCTGTACTGGCATTAGGTCTGTTTGGCTTATATAAAGTTATGACCGATGCCAAAGTGGCAGAGTTGCAGGTGGTGGGCACCAATTCTGAAGTCGAAAATCAGCAATTGGTTAAATACCTGAACCCGATTATTAAAGATAACTACTTTACGTCGGATTTAGAACAGATTCGGGATCAGGCATTAAAGGTTTCTTGGGTGGACCGTGTGGTGGTATCACGAGCTTGGCCAAATGCAATTCGGGTGCGGGTGATGCCGCGTCATGCGATTGCACGTTGGGGAACAGGGCGTTTGCTGAGTGATAATGGTGAGGTGTTTAGTGAAGCGGTTCCGCAAGCACATCCAAATTTGCCACTGTTACATGGGCCGGCCAGCCAATCCAAAATGATGATGCGTCGCTATAATGAAATTAACCAGTTATTTCATCCAGCGAATTTAAGATTAAAAGAACTGTATTTAACTGAGCGCATGACCTGGTTTATGCAGTTTGATTCGGGTTTACGGATTATCGTGGATCAGGATCAGACCATGAATAAGCTGCAGCGCTTAAGCCATTTGGCACAGACAGATCTAAAACCTGCATGGTCTAAAATCACGGCAATTGATCTGCGTTACCGCAATGGCCTGGCCATTCAATGGAAAAACGCAGCTCCGCCTAAGATTGTGAATGGTCAGTTAGTTGTAACGATTGATGACACAAGCCTTGCAGGGGCAATTCAGGCAAAGCCATAATACGTGGCTTAAAATAAAGGGCAGTGGTCCTAAACAACACTAAAGATATGGTATTGAAGTAATGAGTGAAGCTGTTCCCTCAGTTGTTGCGATTGATATTGGGACCCATAAAGTCTCAGTCTTGATTGGTAAGGTCCATGCACCGGATAAGATCCAGGTCATTGGCATGGCAACTGCTCGCAACCGAGGCATGGTTAAAGGCAAGATTGTCAGCTTGGACAAGGTCATTGCTGCGATTAAAAATGCAGTATCCGAAGCAGAAGATATGGCAGAGTGCCGTATTCATAGCGCATGGGTGTCTATTCCGAGTACTGAATTACAAAGTTTTTATGCATCAGGCCGTACCCCTGTCGCCAACCACGATCATATTATTACGACAAATGAAGTGGTGCGTGCGCTGGAATTGGCCAAAGCCAGTCATGTCTCACCGGATTATTATCTGGCCAGCGCTGTGCCATTGGGCTTTGAGCTCGGTGATTCGGCTGAATGGGTGCAGAATCCGGTCAATATGTCTGCACATAGCATGACAGGCCATTATCAGTTGATGATGATGCCGATCAGCACCATGCAAAACCTGGATCGTGCCATGAAAGGGGCCAATATCGGGGTAGAGAAAATGGTGGTGTCTTGTCTGGCAACGGCTGAGGCAAGTCTGCTCAAAGATGAAAAAGAATATGGGGTTTGTCTGGTCGACATTGGCGCAGGCATTACCAATGTTGCAGTGTATCTGGATGGTCGTCTGGCACTCGCACGGACCTTGCCACGTGGTGGCGAGAATGTCACCCGTGATATTGCAGCGGTTTTACAAACCACCACAGAAGAAGCGGAACGCATCAAGATTTTACATGGTTGCGTCGATCTGAGTGTGGTGAAACCAGACCATATGATTCAGGTGCAAGGCATTGATGGCACACAAACCATCAGTCGTATTGAGCTTGCAGAAATCATTATTGCGCGTTATGAAGAAATCTTTGCTTCAATTCGTGAAGAACTGGAGCATAGCGGAGCGATTCATGGTTTATATCATGGTGTGGTGCTGACTGGAGATGCCTGCCAAATTGAAGGCATGGTGAATCTGGCGCGTCGTACGCTCGGTGTGTCTGCGCATCTGGGCAATCCGCCACTGCAAGTATATGCGGAGGATCAGCATTTACCAGCATTGCGTCGTTCAATGTATGCTACTGCAGCAGGTTTGTTGATGTTTAGCCAGAGTGATTTGCAGGATACGGTTGAAGAACCAGAAGAGGCCAGCGATCGTAGTTTTGTTGATCGGGTTGCCAATGGTTGGAATGCATTAAATAGCAAATTAAAGGCCATTTTTTAAGTTGTAGTTATTTTTGGGAAAATTTGTTAGGAAGTTGTTCTAAATCTGCCACTGTACTTGACAATCTGGTGATTATTGAACAGCATCCTAAACATCAGTTGTTTAAAAATCAGGGCAGTAACGGGCTGAAGTAACTGCCATTAATATTAGGAAATCTAAAGGTCATGGCCTCATTTGAATTTATAGAAGATGAACTAGACAATGGCAACGGTCAAGCCCGTTTCACAGTATTTGGTGTGGGTGGTGGCGGTGGTAATGCCGTGCAACACATGGCCCAATCGGATATTCAAGGTGTCAAGTTTGTTTGTGCCAATACAGATAAACAAGCACTGGACAGCATGAACGCGCCATTCAAAATTCAATTGGGTGAACAAAGTACGCGTGGTTTAGGCGCGGGTGCGAATCCGGAAGTGGGTCAAATCGCAGCTGAAGAAAGCCGTGATGTGATCCGTCAGCACCTTGAAGGTACTGATATGGTCTTCGTTACTGCCGGTATGGGTGGTGGTACTGGTACAGGTGCTGCACCGGTTGTTGCTGAAGTTGCCAAAGAAATGGGTATCCTGACCGTTGGTGTAGTGACAACCCCATTTAATTTTGAAGGCCGTCGCCGTCAAAAGTCTGCTGAAAAAGGCATTGATGCTTTAGAAGCACATGTTGATTCACTGATTATCATTCCGAACCAGCGCTTACTCAGTGTCTATGGCGATATCTCAATGAAAGATGCCTATAAAAAGGCAGATGATGTATTGTTGAACGCAGTTCGCAGTATTTTTGACCTTGTGGTCAATCGTGGTCATATTAACCTCGACTTCGCCGACTTGAAAACAGCGATGAGTACGCGTGGTTATGCCATGATGGGTGCTGGTTTAGGTCGTGGTGAAGATCGTGCCCGTCAGGCGGCTGAACAGGCGATCCGTAGCCCGTTGCTTGATAATGTGAATATTATCAATGCGAAAGGTGTATTGATCAACATCACCGGTGGTGATGATATTACCTTACGTGAAACCGAGATCATTACCGATGTGGTGAACCAGATTGTTGACCTGGATGAAGGTGAAATCTTCTACGGTACGGTATTCGATCCGGATGCGCGTGATGAACTTCGTGTTACGGTTATCGCGACTGGTTTAACGCGTAATGCAAGTGAAGTGGATCAGAAACGACGGACTGCTGCTTCGCATGTAAGTTCTGCTCAAGTGGCACAACAACCGGTTGATGAAGATGACGTTCCGGCGATTAGTAAACGAGCAAATGTAGATGCTCCAGCAAGTGCTACCGCAAGTTCTACGCCACGTTCATCGCCAATGAGCATTCAAGACTATCTGAAAAATCAGCAACGTAAATAATAAAATCAGTTATTTAGAGAAAGGAGGCAATCAATTGCCTCCTTTTTTATTTTTTTAAAATGGCAAAATATGCTAAGTTATATCGGTTTTTGCAAATGAAGTTGGTATGGCATGTTGAAACAACGTACTCTCAAGCGTGTGGTGAAAGCGAGCGGGATTGGTTTGCACAGTGGTCAAAAGGTGCTGATCAATTTTGTTCCACACCATATTGACGGAGGTATTGTCTTTCGCCGTATCGACTTAAATCCCCCTGTAGATATTCCAGCCAATGCCTTGCTGATTCAAGAAGCATTTATGTGTTCGAATCTGGTGCGTGAGGATATCAAAGTGGGCACCATTGAGCATGTCATGAGTGCGATTGCTGGATTGGGAATCGATAACCTGATTGTTGAAGTGTCTGCTTCTGAAGTGCCGATCATGGATGGCAGTGCGGGACCTTTTATCTATCTGCTCATGCAAGGTGAGCTGGCAGAGCAAGATGCGCCAAAGAAGTTTATCCGCATTTTAAAGCCCGTCGAAGCTTTAATTGATGACAAAAAAGCGATTTTTATGCCTCATTCGGGCTTTCAGCTTAACTTTACCATTGATTTTGATCATCCCGCCTTTGCCAAAGAATACCAGTCGGCGACCATTGATTTTTCAACAGAAACCTTTGTCTATGAAGTGAGTGAAGCCCGAACTTTTGGTTTCATGAAGGATCTGGATTATCTCAAAGCCAATAATCTGGCCTTGGGTGCAAGCCTGGAAAATGCCATTGGTGTTGATGATACTGGTGTGGTCAATGAGGAAGGCTTGCGTTTCGCCGATGAGTTTGTGCGACACAAGATTTTAGATGCAGTCGGTGACTTATATTTGCTTGGTCACCAGATTATTGCCAAGTTTGATGGTTATAAGTCGGGTCATGCGCTGAACAATCAGTTATTACGCAATGTTCAAAATGATCCAAGCAGCTATGAAATTGTAACATTTAATAACGAGAAGGATTGTCCAATTCCTTATGTGAGTGTGACATAAGTCATTGTCTTTTATTGGCTATGTTATATTATAACAAATGAATCTGAGAATTTTGTCACAAAATATAATGATGTATTTCGATACTGAATGTATGAAGTTTACTTTTTATTGCTTGCCAAACGTAGTAGAGCTTGGCTAAGCTTAGGGTCGCTCACATATTCAGCGGCGCTACGCAATTGCTCTTGGGTCTCTGATGTAAGTGCTTTTGTTGGGGGAGAGGGTTCACGCGAGACAACTGTTTTGTTTCTTAAACGAACTTGAATTTTTCGTAATTCCTTGAGTCCTTCGAGCTGAGCTAACTGCGCAACATAGTTGCTTTGTAAATAGCTGAGTTGACTAATCATGGCCTGATTTTCACCAGTAATGATCAAAACACCATGTTGATAACAAACAACTTGCCATTGCTCTGGTTGGGGCAATAACGGTTGAATAATTTTCGTAAGTTGTTTCCATTGCGTAACTTGCGTTGTCAGAAACGTTAAGTTTCCAGTTTTTATGTGTTGTCCTTTCTGTTGGAAAACGTTGTTAGGCTCAGACATAGAACTTCCTCGGAGGTAATGTGTCCATCTTAAGCGTTTGGTTCAACTGTTATCAAGGAAGAGATGATAAAGGAACGTTTGAAGGACGGTTTCAAGAGGTTTTTTATGCATCATACGCGTCGTATTTTACTCGCATTTTCATTGGCTGCTTCAGCTGCTTCGGTTGCTTTTGCAGACTACCAGAATATTGGTCAGTCAACAGGTGATGACCGTTTAGAGCAATTATCAAAGACTCTCGCTCAAGGTTCTTATACTCATTCTGCAGATATGGATCTGCCTGCTATTTCGAATGTGTCAGTTAAATTACGTGAAAAAACCATTGAATTGAACAATGCAACGATCGAAAAGAAATATGGTCGTTCAGCGGTTTCATCTCAAGACAATGCGTCTTCTTCGTTCTCTGCAAATACCGGTTATTCTTGGTTGGTCAGCCATCCATTACAGGAAGGTCGCGTGAGTTCTTCTTGGGGAACACGTACTTTACTCGGTTCAACCCGCCATCATTCAGGGGTTGATCTGGCTGCACCTTCAGGCACACCGATTTATTCAACAGGTCCTGGTGTTGTGACCAAATCAGGCTGGGGCACGGGTTATGGTCAATATGTTGAAATTGATCATGGCAATGGTTATATCACTCGCTATGCCCATGCATCACGTTTAATCGTGAACGCAGGCGATCGTGTTAGCGCAGGTGAGCATATTGCCAATGTTGGCTGTACTGGTCGTTGTACTGGCCCGCATTTACATTTTGAAGTTGTGAAAGATGGACAGCGTAAAAACCCTTCAACTTACCTCGCAATGTTGCCTTAATGTAATTTGTTAACAGTTGTATATAAATGTTAAGAGAAAATCGCCTTTATTGGCGATTTTTTATGTGTTTTGTTTCAGTTCGGTCAATGACTATTTTGTCAGAAAATAATATAGCGTTTCCCATTCAGCTAGGGCCATACCCTTTATAAAGCAAAACATGATAAAAATAGGGTCGACAAATAACTTAAGGGAAAAGGTGAATTGTATGGCGTTTTATGGCGACTCTGACGCGCAAGAAACCCAAGAATGGCAAGAAGCATTTGATTCTGTATTACAACACATGGGCACGGAACGAGCTGCATTCTTACTAGAAAAACTCTATCAACGGGCAATTGCGAAACATGTGCCAATCCAGCGCTTAAATACACCTTACCTCAACACCATTTCAGTTGATGAACAACCTGCAATGCCAGGTGATCAGGATATGGAACGCCGTATCCGCGCTTTGATCCGCTGGAATGCTTTGGCAATGGTATTACGTGCGAACAAGACTGGGGATGATCTGGGTGGTCACCTTGCAAGTTTCGCATCGTCTGCAACCTTGTACGATGTTGGTTTCAACCATTTCTTCCGTGCTGCCTCGAACAACTTTGGCGGCGACATGATTTATTATCAAGGTCACTGTGCCCCGGGTATCTATGCGCGTTCTTTCCTTGAAGGACGTTTAAATGAAGAGCAGCTCAGTAATTTCCGCCGTGAAGTGGGCGGTAACGGTTTACCTAGCTATCCACATCCCTATTTAATGCCGGACTACTGGCAGTTCCCGACCGTATCAATGGGTCTTGGTCCGATCATGTCGATTTATCAGGCACATATTCAGAAATATCTGATGAATCGTGGCCTGATCAAAGAAGAAGACCGTAAAGTCTGGGCTTATCTCGGCGATGGTGAGATGGATGAGCCAGAGAGTACGGGTGCAATTTCACTGGCAGGTCGTGAAAAGCTTGATAACCTGATTTGGGTGGTGAACTGTAACTTACAGCGTCTGGATGGTCCGGTACGTGGTAACGGTAAAATCATTCAAGAATTAGAATCGTTATTCCGTGGTGCGGGCTGGCGTGTGATTAAAGTGGTTTGGGGCCGTCATTGGGATCCGCTCCTTGCCAAAGATAAGTCTGGTGCTTTAAAAGCAGTGATGGATGAAACCGTTGATGGCGAATACCAACGCTATCAAGTCAAAGGCGGTGCATATACACGTGAGAAATTCTTTGGTAAGTACCCAGAAGCTGCGGAACTGGTCAAAGATTTAAGCGATGAAGACATCGACAATCTTAACCGTGGTGGTCATGACCCGTACAAAGTTTTTGCTGCCTATGCCGAAGCAATGAAAGCCAAAGGTCAACCAACCGTTATTCTTGCGAAAACGGTTAAAGGCTATGGTTTGTCTGAAGAAATTGAAGCGGTGAACAAAACTCACCAAATCAAGAAAATGCAGATCGACTCTTTGAAATATGTACGTGACCGTTTCAACCTGCCATTTACAGACGATAAGTTAGAAGAGCTGCCATTCTATCGCCCAAGTGAAAACTCTCCAGAAATGAAGTACATGAAAGCGCGTCGTGAGGCATTAGGCGGTTACCTACCTGCACGTCGTAAAGAGAGTGAAACTTTAGCGATTCCTGAATTATCAGTATTTGATGCGGTATTAAATGGTTCTGGTGGTAAAGAGCAATCGACCACGATGTTGATGGTGCGTTTAATTGCTGCTTTACTGAAAGAAAAAGCGATTAAAGACCGCGTCGTGCCAATCGTTCCAGATGAAGCACGTACATTTGGTTTAGAGGGGATGTTCCGTCAGCTCGGTATTTATGCCGCTCACGGTCAAAAATATACCCCAGAAGACCAAGAGCAGTTAATGCATTACCGTGAAGCAAGTGACGGTCACATGCTGCAAGAAGGGATCAACGAAGCGGGTGCGATGAGCGCTTGGGCTGCGTTGGCAACCAGTTATTCGACCAATAACTTGCCGATGATTCCAATGTACATGTACTACTCAATGTTCGGTTTCCAGCGTATTGGCGACATTGCATGGGCTGCAGGTGATGCACAGGCACAAGGTTTCTTGTTGGGCGCGACTGCTGGCCGTACCACATTGAACGGTGAAGGTTTACAGCACCAAGATGGTCATTCGCATATCTTGGCAAACACGATTCCAAACTGCGTATCTTATGATCCATGTTTTGGTTATGAACTGGCTGTGATCGTACATGACGGTTTACAACGTATGTATGTCAACCAAGAGCGTGTGTTCTATTACTTAACCGTAATGAATGAAAACTACGAGCATCCTGCAATGCCAGAAGGCGCTGAGGAAGGCATTAAACGTGGTATGTACCTGTTCGAAAAAGATGACAAAGCTACGGTTCAATTAATGGGCTCAGGTGTCATTCTGCGTGAAGTGATTAAAGCTGCGAAAATCTTGCGTGATGAATACCAGATTCATTCAAACGTTTGGAGTGTCACCAGCTTCAATGAGTTGTCACGTGACGGTATGGCATGTGAAGAATACAACCGTTTACACCCACTGGCTGAAGAAGTGAAAGAGTCTTGGGTATCGAAACAGTTACGTGGTACTGAAGGTATCGTTGTGTCTGCAACAGATCATATGCGTGCGTATAGCGAACAAATTCGTGCCTATCTTCCAGATGGTCGTCCATTTGTTGCATTAGGTACAGATGGTTACGGTCGTTCAGATACACGCGCGAACTTACGTAGTTTCTTTGGTGTTGATGCTGCGCATATCGTTGTGGCGACGTTGAAAAAACTCGCTGACGAAGGTGAAGTTGATGCGCGTTTGGTGAAAGATGCCATTTCTAACTTTGAGTTAGATACAGATCGTCCAGTTGCATGGGCGCCACAAGCGCATCCGGAAGTTCAGGCCGTGGCTGAATACAATGAAACACAAACAGGTGAGGGGAAATAATCATGCAAATCCAAGCACCTGATATTGGCGTAGATAAAGCGCTGGTGGCAGAAATCCTGGTCAAAGTAGGCGACCATGTTGCAGTTGACGATAGCCTGCTGGTGTTAGAGTCAGATAAGGCAACGGTTGAAGTGCCAAGCACGGCAGCTGGTGTTGTAAAAAGTATTCTGGTTAAACAGGGTGATGAAGTCACTGAAGGCGTGGCATTGATCGAACTAGAGTCGGAGTCTGCTGCGGAAGCACCTGCGAACGAAGCACCGAAAGCGGAAGCGCCAAAAGCAGAAGCAAAACCTGTCGAAGCTGAAACAAAAGCACAACCCGCTGCCGCTCCAACAGCGACAGCAAGCCAGGTTGTGGATGTCAAAGTTCCAGATATTGGTGTAGAAAAAGCCTTGGTTGCAGAAGTGCTGGTCAAAGTCGGTGACCAGATTGAACCAGAACAAAGTATTGTTGTGGTTGAATCGGACAAGGCGACGGTAGAAGTACCAAGCTCGGTTGCAGGGGTTGTAGAAGCCATTCAGATCAAAGAAGGCGACAGCATCAAAGAAGGTGTGGTCTTAATTCAGGTGAAGACAGCTGCTCATGCAGCATCGGAACCGGAACCGCAAGCTGCCCCAGCTCAAGCAGAAGCGCCAGTCACAACTACAGAAGCACCAGCTGCAAGCAAGACCTCAACAGGTAATGTTGAAATTGAAGTGCCTGATCTGGGTGTAGAAAAAGCACTAGTTTCAGAAATTCTGGTCAATGTTGGCGATCGCGTTGAAGCTCAACAAAGCCTATGTGTGGTTGAGTCAGATAAGGCATCGGTTGAAGTGCCAAGCTCGGTTGCAGGGATTGTGAAAGCAATTCATGTCTCTGCCAACCAGGAAGTGCGTCAAGGCGTGGCTTTGGCAACGATTGAGGTGAGCGGTCAGGCTGCTGCTCCAGCAGAAGCGAAAGCTCACCCTGCCGCAGCACCTGCGACTCCAGCAGCACCAGCAAAACCACAGGCAGCAGCGACCGCAGCACCGAGTGCACCAGCGCAAGCAGAAAAGCTGACCAAAGAACAAGAAGCTGAAAATGCGAAGGTTTATGCAGGTCCTGCGGTGCGTAAACTGGCACGTGAATTAGGTGTTATTCTGGGTCAGGTGAAGGCTTCAGGTGAACATGGTCGTGTGATGAAAGACGATGTTTTTGCTTATGTAAAAGCGCGTCTCACTACAGCTCAGGCAGCGCCTGCTGCGCAAGCAGCGCCAGTAGCGTCGGGCTTGCCGAAGTTGCCAGACTTTAGTGCCTTTGGTGGCGGTGAAGTGAAAGCCATGACGCGTTTACAGCAAGTGTCTGTACCGCAATTGTCATTGAATAACTTTATCCCGCAAGTCACACAGTTTGATTTGGCCGATATCACCGAGCTTGAAGCGTGGCGTGGCGAGCTGAAGGACGGCTTTAAAAAGCAGGGTCTGAGCTTAACCATTTTGGCCTTTATTGCCAAAGCAGTCGCACACTTGCTGAAAGAAGAACCTTATTTCGCAGGCCATCTGGCGGATGATCAGAAGTCAATATTGTTACGTAACGAAATCCATATGGGTATTGCGGTTGCGACCCCAGATGGCTTGACTGTTCCAGTACTGCGTAATCCTGACCAGAAATCAATTAAGCAAATCGCGACTGAACTGGCTGAACTGAGCCAGAAAGCACGTGACCGCAAATTGTCGCCGAAAGATTTACAAGGTGCCAACTTTACCATTACCAGCTTAGGCAGTATTGGTGGAACCGCATTTACACCGTTAGTGAACTGGCCACAAGTTGCGATTTTAGGTATTTCACCTGCAACCATGCAACCGGTATGGAATGGTAAAGACTTTGATCCGCGTTTGATGTTGCCATTGTCATTGTCTTATGACCATCGTGTCATTAACGGTGCGGATGCAGCACGCTTTACCAATAAGCTGACCAAGTTACTCAAAGACATTCGTAGCTTATTGCTGTAATCGATTTTAAATCTAGAAGACCTCGCATCAGCGGGGTTTTCTATTTTTAGGGTGACAAAAATATGGCTTTATTTGAGAATACTTTTGCCTAAAATAAATCCGTATTGATAACGATTTTTTGGATCAGGGAGCAAGGATGTTAGTGATTTATCGGGTGATGCTACTCTTATTACTCATCGTTTTTGTATTAATGGGCTTATGGGTGAGTTTCTTGCATTTCCCTTGGGACTGGGTCATGTACGCCGTTATGGGGCTGGAGGTACTGGTCGGGACTGTAGTGATGGCCATGGAATATCAGGCACAGCATGTCAGTGGGGTAAGTGCTGGGGGCAGTTTTGGTTTTCTCGGTCTCAGTGCCTATCTGGCGTTTATGCTGGGGCTGATCCGTCTCTTGGTCTGGAGTTACCAAAAATTTTGGGCTTAAGCATTCAAAAGCATTTTATTGTTTGCTAGAATGGCCTTACTTCATTGGGGAGTAGCCGCTCTTTACGCAAAGTAAAGAGGTGATGATCAACATAATTGTTCAACCGAACATGGTCATCATAGCAAAGAACCAAGAACAGCTTTTCAGCTGTGCTTTTGTTGGCAAGACCTTTGATTTACCACTCTGCATCAATCTATTTGATTTTGGCTAGCAGGAGGGGTAGGTCATCGGTATATTTTGCTAGCCAGAGCATTCAACTATGTATGAATTCCTCATCTCCACATCAATTGTTGCCCTTGCTGAAATGGGCGATAAAACCCAATTGCTGGCATTATTACTGGCGGCGCGTTTCCGTAAACCTGTTCCGATCTTGATTGCCATCCTGCTTGCGACCACTATTAATCATGGTATTTCTGCTGTCTTAGGGCAATGGATTACCACCGTACTCAGTCCTGAAATCCTGTTGTGGATTCTCGCCCTAGGCTTTATCGGCATGGCGATCTGGATGCTGATTCCGGATGAATTGGGTGATGAAAGCGAAAGTATCAATAAATGGCAGAAATTTGGGGTTTTTGGTGCCACCTTCATCTTATTTTTCTTGGCTGAAATTGGTGATAAAACCCAGATTGCAACCGTGGCTTTGGCGGCACGTTTTGATAGTGTGTTCTGGGTCATGTGTGGAACCACGTTCGGCATGATGCTTGCCAATGCACCCGCTGTGTTTATTGGTGATAAGCTGGCAGATAAATTACCGATTTCCTTGATCCATAAAATTGGTGCTGCAATTTTCCTGGTGGTGGGTGTCTCAACCTTAGTGCAGCATTATTTCTTCTAATTGAGCTAGAACCTGAAAAAAACCGTCCAGTCGTGACGGGTTTTTTTATAAATAATGATAAAAATCTAAACTCTGATTGAAACATGCATTAAATCCCATTATTTTATTATGGAATTAAAAAATATTTCATATTTAAAGAATTTTTCCGGGGTAGTTATGAGTTTCGAGCGCACAACGTCACAAATATTATTTGATAATGGCACACATAAATGCATCAGTTTTACCAGTCTGGTCAAAGGGGAAGGCATTCAGGCCAATCAGTTTTTAATTATTAACCATGATCGGGCCGCGGTTTTAGATCCGGGCGGTGACCTGACCTATGTCCCTTTAACCATGGAACTGAACCGTTATACCAAACTAAAAAATCTGGACTATGTGATGGCCTCCCATCAAGATCCTGACATTATTACCTCGATGCCGCGCTGGCTGGTCTATACTGACGCCAAAGTGGTGGCTTCCAAGTTATGGGCACGCTTTTTACCGCATCTGAATTCGGCCTTTATGAGTGACCGTATGAAAGGCAATTGGGAGGAGCGCCTGATTGAGCTATCAGATACAGGGCAAGTCATTCCTCTCGGTGAAGCTTCGATTGTGGCTGTGCCTGCGCATTTCCTGCACTCGGTTGGAAATTTCCAGTTCTATGATCCGACTGCAAAAATTTTATTTTCAGGCGATATGGGGGCTTCAATTGTCGAAGATGCCAGCTTACCAATTACTGACTTTGATGCCCACATCAAAAAAATGAAAGGTTTTCACCAGCGTTATATGTGTTCCAATAAGGTGATTCGTTTGTGGGTCAATATGGTTCGGCAGATGGATCTTGAAATGATTGTGCCGCAGCATGGGACCGCTTTTGTTGGTAAAGCGATGATCAATCAGTTCCTGGACTGGATCGAAACGCTGGAATGTGGTGTAGATCTGATGAATGAATATGTGTTCAGTTTGCCGGCTGAAATGAGCTAAATGTCCGGGGTTGGAAAATGACTGGAAAATACATCAATCATTGATCAGACACTCTTGTCGGCAGGCATAAATTTTCTTAGGATTTATCGGATCAAGGATTGAATCTGATAACGAGAATTTTAACAAAATGTTGTCTCAAATTGCGACTCCCGATGCGTGTGTCAGTTGTGGTGCCTGCTGTGCAAATTACCGTGTCTCTTTCTATTGGGCTGAGGCAGAGCTAATTCCTGAACACATGGTTGAGCCGTTGACTGCAGTCTACTCATGCATGAAAGGCACCAATCAGGCACAAGTCAAATGTGTGGCCTTGCAAGGTGAAGTGGGGCAGCAAGTTAGCTGTTCCATCTATCCAGTTCGGAGCTCAAGTTGCAAGGAAGTACAGATTGCCGATTCGCATTGTAACAAGGCACGGCTGGCGCATAACCTGATCCCGCTGGTCGCGATTGACCAGCAGGCCTCTGAAAATAATGACAATTATGATCAGGTTTGCTAACGGAATGTATTTGATTCGAAGGGTAAAACTCTCTAGCTGAAAGCTTTTTAAACAACGATTGAAATTATTTTCATCATAGAAAATGAAAATCACATCGAAATTTGTTTATAATAGCTCACGGAAATTACCAGTGAGATTGTTATGCTGACCATCGTTCAAGAAGCGTTAACCTTCGATGATGTCTTATTACTTCCTGCCTACTCAACTGTTCTCCCAAAAGATGTCTCCTTAAAGACACGTTTAACTCGCGGAATTCAACTTAATATCCCTCTCGTTTCTGCTGCAATGGATACCGTGACTGAATCACGTATGGCGATTGCAATGGCGCAAAACGGTGGTATAGGTATTTTGCACAAAAACATGGATATCGCAGCACAAGCTGCTGAAGTCCGTCGTGTGAAAAAATTTGAAGCAGGTATGGTGAAAGATCCAATCACTGTATCACCTGAGACAACAGTGCGTGAACTGATTGCGATTACCCAGGCCAATAATATTAGCGGCGTGCCTGTTGTGAAAGACGGCAAAGTGGTGGGTATTGTCACCGGACGTGATACACGTTTTGAAACCAATCTTGAACAGCCTGTAAGCAACATCATGACCGGTCAAGACCGTTTGGTGACTGTTCGTGAAGGTGAATCAAAAGAAAATATCCAAGCTTTGCTTCAAAAGCATCGTATTGAAAAAGTGTTGGTGATTGGTGAGAACCATGAGCTGAAAGGTCTAATTACGGTGACCGATTTCCGTAAAGCCGAAAGCTATCCAAACAGCTGTAAAGATGATTTAGGCCGTTTACGTGTCGGCGCTGCAGTTGGTACCGGTGCTGAAACTCCAAGCCGTGTAGAGGCTTTGGTTGAGGCGGGTGTCGATGCGATTGTAGTTGATACGGCGCATGGTCATTCTGCTGGTGTGATTGAACGCGTACGTTGGGTAAAAGCCAACTACCCACAAGTTCAAGTGATTGGCGGCAACATTGCAACGGGTGATGCAGCGTTGGCCTTGCTTGATGCCGGTGCAGATGCGGTCAAAGTCGGTATCGGTCCAGGTTCAATCTGTACCACGCGTATCGTTGCTGGTATTGGTATGCCACAGATTTCGGCGATTGACAGCGTTGCCAATGCACTGAAAGATCAGATTCCTTTGATTGCAGATGGCGGTATCCGTTTCTCTGGCGATATGGCAAAAGCGATCGGTGCGGGTGCGAGTACGATTATGGTCGGTTCACTCCTTGCTGGTACTGAAGAAGCGCCTGGTGAGGTTGAGTTCTTCCAGGGTCGCTACTACAAAGCTTACCGTGGTATGGGTTCATTAGGCGCGATGGCAGGTGTATCCGGTTCTGCGGACCGTTACTTCCAGGACGCTAAAGCAGGTGCTGAGAAGTTAGTTCCAGAAGGCATTGAAGGCCGCGTGCCATATAAAGGCCCAATGGGCAATATCGTTCATCAAATGATGGGTGGCTTACGTTCATCAATGGGCTATACCGGTTCATCTGTGATTGAAGATCTTCGTCAAAATGCGAAATTTGTGAAAATTACTTCAGCAGGTATGTCTGAATCACATGTGCATGATGTAACCATTACCAAGGAAGCACCAAACTACCGAGTTGGTTGATTTTTGGTAATTTTGCCGATCGAAAAACCGTCAGTGTACTGACGGTTTTTTTTGTTTTGGTGTAAAGTGAACAGGATGAAGAAGGATATGGTTACAGGCCATATAAAAGATAAGAAAGTGAGTAAAACATGAGCTATTTTGGTACTGATGGAATTCGAGGCAAGTTTGGACAAATGCCAATTACCCCAGAGTTCGCATTAAAACTAGGTTTTGCCGCAGGAACAGTATTAAAAAGAAATAATCCTAAAAGTAAGCCGATTGTGGTATTAGGAAAAGATACCCGTTTATCTGGCTATATTCTGGAAGCGGCTCTACAGGCTGGCTTGAATGCCGCAGGTGTTTATGTGCATCTGTTAGGTCCTTTGCCAACACCAGCGATTGCGCATTTAACCCGTGCACTACATGCGCATGCGGGTATCGTCATTTCAGCATCGCATAATCCATATTTCGATAACGGGATTAAATTTTTCTCCAGTGAAGGCAAGAAATTACCTGATGCCATTCAGGATCAGATCAATCAGGAATTAGAAAAAGAGCTGGTTATTGAGGACACGGCAAATCTCGGTAAAAGCGTGCGTGTCAAAGATGCCAATGGTCGCTATATCGAATTTTGTAAATCGACCTTCCCCTACCATTTCGACCTGCGTAATTTAAAAATCGTGGTGGATTGTGCCAATGGCGCTGCTTATAGCGTTGGGCCATCGGTATTCCGTGAATTAGGCGCGAAAGTTATTCCACTGTTTAATGAGCCAGATGGTTTAAATATCAATGAAAACTGCGGTTCAACCCATCCTGAACAATTGCAAAAAGCAGTAGTAGCGCATCAGGCGGATCTGGGGATTGCGTTTGATGGTGATGCAGACCGTGTGGTTATGGTGGATAAGAATGGTCAATTGGTTGATGGTGACCACATCCTGTATATCCTTGCGACACAGGCAAACCACAAGCCAGCAGGCGTTGTCGGTACCGTGATGAGTAATATGGCGCTGGAACTGGCTTTACAAAAGGCCGAGGTTGGTTTTGTCCGTGCCAAAGTCGGTGACCGCTATGTATTACAGGCCTTGGAAGAAAATAACTGGGTGACAGGTGGCGAACCTTCAGGACATATCCTGACGCTGGATAAGAGTACCACTGGTGATGCGATCATTGCAGCACTTCAGGTATTAACCGTGATGGTGGAACAAGGTAAGGCTTTACATGAACTGGTTGCAGGTTTTGAACTATTCCCGCAAGTCTTGGTCAATGTGCGCCTACAGGACATGATTGATCCTTATTCGATTCCTGCACTGGTTGCAGAGTTTGAAAAAGCAGAGCAGCAACTCAAAGGCCGTGGTCGACTCTTGATTCGTAAGTCAGGTACTGAACCTGTTATTCGTGTCATGGTGGAAGGCGATCAACAGCAAGAAGTTGAAGCATTGGCGAACCATTTGGCTGATGCGGTCCGTGCTCACGCCCAAGCTGCTTAAGAGAGTCCCCGCATGAATGATGTGATTAAAGACCTGAGTGAATTGCGTTTAAGCTATGAACAAGGTGAATTACATGAAACCCAAGTGAGCGATCAGCCTCACTTGCAGTTTTTAAACTGGTTTAATCATGCCCTTGCCGCGAATTTGCATGAACCCTATGCCATGTCTTTAGCCACCGCAAATGCACAAGGCCGTCCACATGTACGTACGGTGTTATTACGTGGTGCCACAGAAGCGGGTTATGACTTCTATACCAATTATGACAGTCAGAAAGGATTGGACCTTGCGGAAAATCCTTATGCTGAATTGTTATTCTATTGGCCGAGTCTGGAGCGTCAGGTCCGCATTGGCGGCAAGGTGGCCAAGATTTCTGAACAGGAATCGACCGACTATTACCATAAACGTCCACGTGATAGTCAGATTGCAGCGCATATCAGTACACCACAAAGTGGCGTGATTGAGAGTCGTGAAGTGTTGCAACAACGCTTTCAAGCATTACAGAGCCAAGCCCAGGCCGAGCTGGACAAACCTGAGTTCTGGGGCGGTTACCGCCTAGAAGCGGATTATTATGAGTTCTGGCAGGGGCGACCAAATCGCTTACATGATCGTTTAAGTTATGAAAAACAGAACGACCGCTGGGCCCTACAACGTTTGATGCCATAAATGACGCAGATGCAAATTCAAAAAAGACCTTTAATTACACGCCCTGAACAGTTTCAGGGCGTGCCTGCTTTTATTGCTGAAATTCTGGCCAGACGGGGCGTGCAGTCAGAACAAGAGCTTGAACTGAAACTGAAACATTTACTGCCTCCAGCGTTAAAAGGCCTGGAGATGGCAGTTGAGTTGATGGATCAAGCCATTGATCAACAAAAACAGATCGTGATTGTTGGGGATTATGATGCGGATGGCGCAACCAGTACTGCCTTGATGATGCTGGTCTTGCAAGAAATGGGCGCCAAGGTCGAGTATCTGGTGCCTGACCGATTTAAATACGGCTACGGTCTGACCCCGGCAATTGCCGAATTGGCCCAGCACAGTTATCAGCCTGATCTTTTGATTACCGTGGATAATGGTATTTCCAGTCATGCAGGGGTGGAAACTGCCCAAGGGCTAGGCATGCAGGTGATCATTACTGACCACCACTTGACCACTAAACCGACCCCAGTTGCCGAAGCGGTGGTCAACCCGAACCAACTGGGCTGTGACTTTCCCAGTAAGACCCTGGCTGGTGTCGGGGTTGCTTTCTATGTGCTGGCACGATTGGCAAGTTCACGGACTCAGCAAGGGAAAAGTAGTGCTAAAGTGACGCAATATCTGGATCTGGTGGCTTTGGGCACCTATGCCGATGTGGCGACACTGGACTATAACAACCGCATTCTGATTGACGCGGGATTAAAGCGGATTCAGCAACAGCAGTGTCGTGCTGGCATTTTGGCCTTACTGGATATTGCCGGGCGTGATCCTGCCAGCTTGCGCGCACAAGATTTAGGTTTTGTTGTTGGTCCCCGCATTAACGCAGCGGGACGGATGGAAAGCATGCGGATCGGCATTGAATGCCTGCTGGCCGCCGATATGGCAACGGCTTATCCGCTGGCGCAACAGTTGAACCAATTGAATATCGAACGCCGTCAGGTGGAAAATGAAATGAAGCAGCAGGCAATGCAAGCGCTGCAACATATTCAACTGGAAACGACCCATCTACCGGCTGCCCTAGTGATGTTTGATGAACAATGGCATCAAGGGGTGATTGGCATTGTGGCAGGGCGCTTAAAGGAACAGTTCCATCGTCCCAGTCTGGTGTTTGCACCTGATGAAGATGGTGTGCATATCAAGGGTTCGGCACGTTCGATCGAAGGTATTCATATTCGCGATACCATTGAGCAGGTGGCTGAGCAGTATCCGCATCTGGTCAGCCATTTTGGTGGTCATGCTGCGGCAGCCGGCTTAACCCTGAAAAAAGAACATTTTGAGGCATTTAAAAGCGTATTTACCCAGTCGATTGCCGAGATGGATGAGGATCTATTTCAAGCGACTTTGTGGACCGATGGTGAATTGACCGATGCCGATCTGCATTTGGGAACCCTGGACTGGATCGAACAACTGGGCCCGTGGGGACAAAAGTTTCCATTACCTCAATTCGAGGGACGCTTCAAAGTCATTGATTATCGCTGGTTGAAAGAACAGCATCTGAAATTGAAACTGGCGGTCGGGCCACATTCGGTCGATGCCATTGCCTTTAATGCCAAAGATCGTTTTGAATTTGATCCCATGCTGGGCCATGTCGATCTGGTCTATACACTGGAGCGTAATGTCTTTAATGGCAATACCTGTCTGCAGCTGCAAATTGCCTATTTAAAACAATAAAAAAATCCGCTCATTTGAGCGGATTTTTTGTTTCTGGCGGAGATTAGAAACGATAAGCGGCACGGACACCGTAGTTTTTATCGTTATCGCCGAAACCAATACGGCCTTCAACACTCACTTGCTGATTTAAGAATTTCTTGGCATTAATACCCCATTCATCCTTATCAGTTAGGTCATTGTTGTAGTAATCAGCACCTACGCTTAAAGTTTTATCAAGGTAGTAGTCGCCTTTAACGCGGTATTCGTCAAGATCACCAAAAGCGCCATAAGCTTCAAGGTTGATATCGTTGCCGCCGACCTGTGTTACGTATTTCGCACGAACGGTAGGATCTGCACCGTCTTTACCATTCTTCTCATCGTAACCTTTCACACCTAAAGCAAGTAATAAACCAGGCGCTGGTAAATAACCTACTTCAGCAGCATAGGTCGTTAATTTTTGGTCGTAATTGATTTTGTCAATTTCACGTTCCTGTCTTCCTACATCACCACTGAGGTAGAAATCAGAGTTTGGAACGTAGTATTCAATACCTACACCATATTGTGTATCTTTAGTCCCACTGTTATCGCCATAATTCACATGGGCGTCAACATTACTGGCACGATTTAAGAAAGCTGCTTCTGCAAGCGGTGCATTACGGGTCTGAACTGGATTGAAATAATAAGTTCCATCGACACCAAATTTGCTTACGCTGTTGCCGTGATCCGGATCAAGATAATTATAAGAACCACCAACTTCAGCTTGATAAGCATGAGCAGTGCCTGTTACTGCCAAAGCAGATAATAGTGCTGATGCAATTGCTAATTTTTTCATGGTTATGCCCCTTTTGAGATAATGAACCAGATGAATGTTAATTACATGTTTTGTTACAACTACCAGTCTAATTGAAATAACAGGAGCGTCAATCGCAGGAACGTAAGCAGAGTGTACAAATGTAATGGACTTGTAAAATTGACAGGTCAAGTTTCTGATATTTAAATATAAATTTCAATTGTTTTGAATTATTAAAACTTAGTAGAGATTGTGTTTTTGGCTATTTTAAAGACTAATTTAAGTGAATTGTTAAGAAATTTTAATCAAAATTAAGGCCTAAAATACGGTTGATTTAGCAGCCCAGCTTACTTTAGAGATTTTTTTTTAAACAGATTGAGCCAGAATAAGGATGCTGTGTCGACCAAAACAGTTATGTTAAAATAGCGGATTAAGTGAGAAAATTGTGAGAAAACACGCGTGGAAATTAATCCGTATTTAGTCCAATTGAAAGATTTATCTGATCGTAGCCAAACACTACGGGGGTATCTTTGACTACGATCTAAAGGTTGAGCGTTTAGAAGAAGTTTTAAGAGAATTAGAAGACCCTGCGATCTGGAATGATCAAAGTCGTGCTCAGGCGATCGCGAAAGAAAAGGGCAGCCTAGAAAATACCATTGGTGTATTTGATCGTCTTGCTGAACAGCTCGATGATGCCAAAGCCATGCTGGACCTTGCAGTTGAAGCAGATGATGAAAGCCTGCTTGTCGATGTACAGGCTGAATTGGACAGTGCTGAACAGGCATTAGGTAATCTTGAATTCCGCCGTATGTTTAGCAATCCAATGGATCCAAATCCTTGCTTCCTTGAAATCCAGTCAGGTTCTGGCGGGACAGAGGCACAAGACTGGGCATCGATGTTATTGCGTATGTACTTGCGCTGGATCGAGCGTCACGGTTTTAAAGCGGAATTGATGGAAGTGTCGGATGGTGATGTGGCAGGGATTAAATCTGCGACCATTCGTGTCGATGGCGAGTTCGCTTATGGCTGGTTACGAACTGAAAGCGGTGTTCACCGTTTAGTGCGTAAATCACCATTTGATAGTAACAATAACCGTCATACTTCATTCTCGGCGGTGTTCATTTCACCTGAGATTGATGACAATATCGAAATCGATATTAATCCTTCTGATGTCCGTACTGATACTTACCGTGCATCGGGTGCAGGTGGTCAGCACATTAACAAAACTGACTCTGCGGTCCGTTTAACTCACGCACCAACCGGTATTGTGGTGGCATGTCAGAACCAGCGTTCACAACACGCCAACCGTGACCATGCTTGGAAACAGTTACGTGCCAAACTCTATGAATTAGAGATGAGCAAACGTAATGAAGCAGCACAGGCGCTGGAAGATTCGAAATCTGATATTGGCTGGGGCAGCCAGATTCGTTCTTATGTCCTGGATGATTCACGTATTAAAGACTTGCGTACCAGTGTGGAAACCTCTAATACCAAAGCAGTTTTAGATGGTGACCTAGATAAATTTATCGAAGCAAGTTTGAAGCAAGGTCTATAAGTTTTTATCAATTAAAACGGCAATCTCGTTCAGCATCGGCTGGTCAATCGAAAAAACATGATATTAATATCGAAAAAAATGGATATTAATATTTGAAAATTTCGATATACTGGATTTAGATGCTGAACAAAGCTTTGCCTGTTGAGAAGCGTGGTGAGTCTATGGATATTGATGTAATAAGCAAGGCCTTAGCCAATCCATTACGTCGACAGATTTTGCAATGGTTAAAAGAGCCTGAGCAATTTTTACCGGTACAGGAATGTGGTGGCAGTTTCGAACGGGGCGTATGTGCAGGGCACATCGAACGTTTAGGAAAAGTTGCACAGTCGACCATGTCGAATCATTTGTCTGTCTTGCAACAGGCAGGCCTGATTAAGGTCGAAAAATATGGGCAATGGTCATATTTCACCCGTAATGAAGCTTTGATTCAGCAATATATCGAACATTTAAAACAAACACTTTAGATCAATAAGTGTAAGTTGAGGCGATCATGGCTGAACTAAATTCTGCGTTACAAGTAGGTGATTTTACCATTAAAAACCGTCTGGTTTTAGCACCTCTGACCAGAGCACGGAGTGGTGAACAACGTATTCCGAATGATTTAATGGTGGAATATTATCAACAACGTGCCAATGCGGGCCTCATTCTTACTGAAGCGACCGTCATCAGTCCGAAAGCAGCGGGTTATGCCAATACCCCTGGTCTGTGGACACAAGAACAGGCTCAGGCATGGCATAAAATTGTTGATGCTGTGCACGCACAGGGTTCAAAAATTGTGGTTCAGCTCTGGCATGTTGGACGTATTTCACATCCGGACTTACTGGATGGTGATATCCCTGTTGCACCAAGCGCGATTCAGCCCGCAGGTGAAGTGAGCCTGCTTCGACCAAAACGTCCTTTTGTAACTCCACGTGCTTTATCGCATGAAGAAATTCAGGAAATTGTCGCGCAATATAAACATGCGGCTGAACTGGCAAAAGCCGCTGGTTTTGATGGGGTTGAATTGCATGCCGCCAATGGTTATCTGATCGATCAGTTTCTGCAAAGCACGACCAACCAACGTGATGATGAATACGGCGGTCCAATTGAAAATCGTGCGCGTTTATTATTGCAAGTGGTCGATGCCTTTATTGAGGTATGGGGCGCTGGTCGTGTCGGTGTCCATTTGGCACCACGTGGTGATTCGCATGACATGGGAGATGAAAATCCGTTGGCAACCTTTGGCTATGTGGTGGAGCAACTGGATCAGCGTAACATTGGATTTATTTTCACGCGTGAATATGAAGCAGAAGATAGCCTAATGCCAAAATTACGCCCTAAATTTAAAGGTGTATGGATTGCCAATGAAGGCCTAACTGCTGAATCTGCGAAACGTATTCTGGCAACTGGTCAGGCGGATGCGGTTTCATTCGGTAAACAGTATATTGCCAATCCGGATTTGCTGGATCGTTTGCAACATGATTTGCCTTTAAATCCACTTCAGCCCCAAACCCTGTATGGTGCTGGTGCGGAAGGCTATACCGATTATCCGGTATTTGAAAAGTTAGAAGCTTAAGCCGTATTAAATGCTACAAATGACTCATGTAATTTACCAAAATTGCATGAGTTTTTTATTTAAATTCCGCATAATGAGCGGGAATCAAATTGTCAATGATGGTCTCGGATGGCGCCGCAAAACGCAGTACAGCAAACCCCGTTCTGGTATAACTTTCTACTGACATGTCTCAAACCGTTATATCGTTGGAAAATCAAACAGCGGGCGGAAAGTGATGCACTGTTTCAGCAGGAATGTCTTGAGCGTTTTGGTCCATTCCAGCCCGTCAAAAATATGGGTGCAATCTGGTTTCATGTTGTTTCAGTAGGGGAAACCAATGCCGCCCAACCTTTAATTGAGCATTACTTAAAATTAGGCCATCCCGTTTTGGTCACCAATACCACCAAGACCGGGCAGGCACGGGCAAAATCACTGTTTCAAAAAGCACCCTATCTAGATTTATTTCAGGCAGTGTATCTGCCTGTTGATCAGAAGCCCTTACTCAAACAGTTTTTTCAGCGTTATCAACCGAAAATACTGGCTTTGGTTGAAACCGAAATCTGGCCGAACCTGATTGCCGAAGCCAAACGACAGCAGATTCCTTGTATTCTATTAAATGCCCGCCTTTCTGAAAAATCGGCCCAAGGTTACGCTAAAGTTCGCCGTTTAACCCGGCCCATGTTGCAACAGTTGACCTGGATGCTGGCTCAAGATGAGGCTACGCAACAACGTTATGTCAGCTTGGGATTTGATCAGGCTAACAGTCAGGTGGTCGGCAATATTAAATTTGACATTACCGCGCCAGAACATTTTGTCGCGCAAGCACGGCAACTCAAACAGGATTGGCCATTGTCGGGACGTCAAATCATCACGCTGGCTAGTACCCATGCGCCTGAAGAACAAAGCCTGTTGCAACAGTTGCAACCGTATTTAAATTCAAATCCGGATTTACTCTGTATCGTGGTGCCACGACATCCGGAACGCTTTGATGAGGTGTTTGAAGTTTGCCAGCGTCTAAATTTGAAAACGCAACGCCGTAGTTTACAACAGCCGGTTCAGGCGGATACCCAAGTCTTTCTTGCTGACAGCATGGGAGAAATGTGGCTGTGGTATGCCTTAAGTCAAACCTGTTTTGTTGGTGGTTCACTGAATGAGCCAGGTGGCGGACATAATATCCTAGAGCCAATGGTGCTGGATGTGCCGACCGTGATTGGACCACGGTACTTTAATTTTCAAACGATTGTGGATGAGTTCGTGGCTGAACAAGCGATTCTGATCGGTGAGGATGCAGCGCAGGTGGTACAGCAGTTATTGAGTTGCCTGGAGAATTCTGCCCACGTCTCGCAACGGCTTGAACGTGCACAACAGGTATTGCAACGCAATCAGGGTTCCTTACAAAAACATATTCAGTTACTTGATCATTATTTAGCACAAGCCACTTTGCCATGAATATCGTTTTACTTGACCCTGAGCAGATTGCTGGTAGTGATGCATGGAAAATTGAGTCCCCCCGTCAATTACAGCATTTACGGCAGCATCTTGATTTAAAAATTGGCGATAGCTTGAAAGTGGGCATCCGCCAAGGCCCTCGTTATCTTAGCGAAGTGTTGGAGATTTCAGAGCAGCACATTCTGGTGAAACCTGTTCGGCTAGAAACTGTCCCGGAAAAGTTGCCTGTGCATTTGATTCTTGCCTTGCCTCGCCCCAAAGTCCTGCGTCGTATCATTATGGATGCCGTGACGATCGGCGTTGAACGGATTAGCCTGATTCATAGTTATCGGGTGGATAAGAGTTACTGGCAAACGCCATTTTTACAACAGCTGGATGATTATGTAACACTGGGTCTGGAGCAGGCAGGCGATACCATTGCACCCGAGATCCAATTATATAAACGTTTTAAGCCCTTTGTTGAAGATGTCTTGCCGACCTGGATCAATGCCGAGCGACCTGCTTATGTAGCGCATCCCTATGCAGACCAGCACATGCCTTATGCGATTCAGCAGGGCTGTAGCTTGATTGTGGGACCAGAGGGTGGATTTATTCCCTATGAGGTTGATCTACTCAAAAAAAACGGCTGCCAGGCAATGAGCATCGGCAACCGGATTTTGCGGACTGAAACAGCCGTATCGAATATTTTAGGTCGATTGTTTGTCTGAGGAATCAGCCTGTTCAGATTGATCGCCACGATAGACTTTGACTTCCTGTACCGGGTAGGGAATAGAGATACCTTTCTCGTCAAAAGCCGTGACTACCTGTTCCTGAATTTCACTGATTGAGGTGGAGGTCGAGGTTTCAGTGGTATTGACCCACCAGCGTACAGTCAGGTTAATTGAGAAATCTGCAAGCGCCGTGACATTGACAGAGAAACCGGGCTGGCTGAGCACATTCAGGTTACGATCCAGAATATCCAGAATGATCTGCTTGGCCTTTTGCATATCGTCTTCATAGCCAATGCCGACCACAAATTCACAACGACGGCGCTGGTAGGCATTATTGACTGTGACCGCGCTGGTATAGACGGTTGCATTCGGAATCACGATACGGCGGCCATCAGGCGAACGTAAAAAAGTCGCGCGAATCTGGATATCTTCGACATTGCCTTCCAGACCATTGACCACAATATCATCGCCAATACGGAATGGTTCACTGATCAGAATCAGGATACCTGACAGCAAGTTCTGGAAAATATCCTTAAAGGCAAAACCAATCGCAACCGAACCAATCCCCAAGGCGCCAATCAGCTGGCTGGGTGTGAAGCCTGGAATGGCGATGACCAGTGCAATCAGGAAACCGAAGAAGATAATAAAGGTGCTGCCGACACGATTCAGGACCAGCACCAGATTCTGACGGGTATAGCTGCGATTTTCTAAAGTCTTGCGAATAAACAGTTTAAATAATTTGGTCAAAAGCCAGAAAATGACGAAAACCGTAATCGCGATCCCGATATAAGGCAAACGCTCCCAAAAGCTATCCATGATTTTATCAATCGTGGTATAGGCATCGTGATATTTTTCAGTATGAGCGAGTACGGTCTGGGTAGTTTTGGTCCCTGCCTGATGAATCAGCTCACCCGTATCTCTTGCCACTTCAGTCAATGTTGTTTGTTCATTCGCCACAGGAAAATCTCTATTTCGCAAAGGATGGAGTCAATGAAGGAAGCAATCATAATGAATTTCTTGCGAATACGCATGCATAATTCATAGACCTGATCCCTCTAATTATCCGCTACCTTTTGTTATGTTCTAGAAATAATCGGTTGTATTTTGAATCATTTGTGTTGGGGCTTCCCACAGGTCTGGACTGGCAAAATAATAAGCAAAAGTAAACAGGCCAAACATCATCAATACTGTGACCAGAATCATGAGCCAGGCCAGCAGTTTTTCCCAGCCACGTGATGGACGTACCTCGCCATAGTCATTGCGATGTGGCGTGCCCGGTGCCAGTAACACATATAAGGTAAAAAAGAACTGCAGCAGAGGTACCAGCATCAGCAGGCTGAGCCAGCCTGTTTTATTCAGGTCATGTAAACGACGGATCAAGAACACAATTTGGAAATACATTGCCACCAACCACAATGCGATCAGGGCAAAGACCGAAAAGCCAGAAAAGGCCGACATTATCGCAGCATCAATATTGACCTGATTCATGCTAAAAAGCCCGGTAAATGCAAACAGGCCAAGAAAAGCAGCCATGCACAGCAGACTGAGTAATCCGTACCAGCCAATATAGCTCAGGCGATTAAAACGGCCGTTTGGCGACAGCGGATGGTCGTTTAGTGGTGGGGATGAGGTCGGGGTATCGGGGTTGAACATAGGTGGGTCCTGTTTTTTTGTTTATTAAATCTTTTAAGCTTGCTGCAATGATCAAAATAATCACTTATTTTAAAAAGAAAAAGCATAGACAAGCAGTTCAGATTTAAATTATTTTGAGTAAATTTTTGAAAATAAATTAGGGACTGTTGACACTTCAGCCATGCATTGAGAGCTTTAGCTTGCAAGGTGAAATGTTAACAGCCCCTAGTCGTAACAGAATAACATTCCTACGACCAAAGCCGCATTGTTTGCACTTGTAAATGATGCACATACTGCTAAAGAGAACAAAACATATCCAGAAGAATAGATGAGAGCATCTAGGATATGAAATAAAAGACCAAGGAAGTAAGCTATGAAAGAAATCTACCCAGTGCCTGATAAATTCAAAGAAACGGCAAGAATCTCGGAAGCAGACTATTTCAAACGTTATCAGGAATCGATTGAGCAGCCCGAAGCATTTTGGGCAGAAGAAGCAAAAAATATTGACTGGATCAAACCGTTTACCCAGGTAAAAAATACCAGTTTTCAGCAAGATAATTTTAAAATCGAATGGTTTGCCGATGGTGAACTGAATGTCTCTGCAAACTGTTTGGACCGCCATCTTAAGGATAATCCATTAAAGCCGGCGATTATCTGGGAAGGTGATCATCCATCACGTCACAAGATCATTTCTTTTGTCGAACTGCATGATGAAGTGTGCCGCTTTGCCAATGTCTTGAAAAAACACGGGATCAGCAAAGGCGATCGTGTGGTGCTGTATATGCCGATGGTACCAGAAGCCGCAATTGCGATGTTGGCCTGTGCACGGATTGGTGCCGTGCATTGTGTTGTATTCGGTGGCTTCTCGCCAGATTCACTGGCCAGCCGGATTGAAGACAGTCAGGCCAAACTGGTGATTACTGCCGATGCCGGGATGCGTGGCGGTAAGTTGCTGCCATTGAAAGAAAATGTCGATGCTGCATTAGAGATTGCAGGAACTGAAAGCGTGCAGAATGTGATTGTGGTGCACCGTACCGGTAATCCGATTCAGTTTAATGCAGCACGTGATATCTGGTATCACCTTGCCATTATGGAAGTAGATGAGCATTGTCCACCTGAGCCCATGAAAGCGGAAGATCCGTTATTTATTCTGTATACCTCGGGTTCAACCGGCAAACCTAAAGGTGTGTTGCATACCACCGGCGGTTATCTGGTTTATGTCAACAGTACCTTTAGAGAAATCTTTGATTTAAAAGAAGATGATGTGTACTGGTGCACCGCAGATGTGGGCTGGATCACCGGACACAGTTACCTACTTTATGGTCCACTCAGTAATGCCACCACAACGGTGATGTTTGAAGGCATTCCGCAATATCCGACCTGGGCGCGTATCGGGCATGTGATTGATAAGCACAACATCACCATTCTGTATACTGCACCCACTGCAATTCGCGCCATGATGCGTGAAGGTGATGCTTATGTGCGTGAAAGTGATCGCAGTAGCTTGCGCTTACTCGGTTCTGTCGGGGAGCCGATCAACCCAGAGGCATGGAACTGGTACCACGAAGTCGTCGGTGAGGGACGTTGTCCAATCGTCGATACCTGGTGGCAAACTGAAACAGGTGGCATCCTGATTTCCCCATTACCAGGGGCAACAGCACTTAAACCGGGTTCAGCGATACGTCCATTCTTTGGGGTGCAACCTGCTTTGGTGGATGGTGAAGGCAATGAACTTGAAGGTGCGACTGAAGGCAATCTGGTGATTAAAGATTCTTGGCCGGGCCAGATGCGTACCATTTGGGGCGACCCTGAACGCTTTATTGAGGCCTATTTCTCGACCTTTAAAGGCAATTATTTCACTGGTGATGGCGCGCGTCGAGATGAAGATGGCTATTACTGGATTACCGGACGTGTTGATGACGTGCTTAACGTCTCTGGGCACCGCCTGGGTACGGCTGAAATCGAGAGTGCGCTGGTGGCACATGAAGCGGTTGCCGAGGCGGCTGTGGTCGGCATGCCGCATGAGATCAAGGGACAGGGCATATGTACTTTTGTCACCTTGCAGGCTGATGTTGAAGAATCGGAAGAGCTGCGTAAGGAGTTGGTGAACTGGGTGCGTAAAGTCCTTGGGCCAGTGGCAACGCCGGATGCCTTACATTGGGCACCAGCCTTGCCAAAAACGCGTTCAGGTAAAATTATGCGCCGTATCTTGAGAAAGATTGCTGCCAATGAACTGGATACGCTTGGTGATACTTCAACACTAGCAGAGCCAGCGGTGGTGGATCATTTGATTGCGACAGTGTATCCGAACCGATAACCATGTTTGAATTGAAGAAGAGCGTTATCGAACGCTCTTTTTTTATCTGCATTAGAATTCTTGCATAAGTCATTTTAAGCTGTATTGAGTTCGGAATGAAAGTTCCCTCTCCTTTTTAAAGGAGAGGGCTAGGGAGAGGATTAATATGAAGAATACTCTCATTCTCTTGCAGAATTGCAGCCCTCATCCCAAAGGGAGAAAGAACTTTCAAAACTAATTTTTTACCAATGATTGATCATTTTTTGACTTTTGAAAGAGCTCTATTGTTTAATACTGTGCTAAAAAATCAGCCGTATTTTGTACCGTGGCAAAGAAACCCAGTGCCGATAAAAATGCAGTTTGGACATCTGCTGCTTTTACTGTTTTACCGTCATATTCGAGATCACGGGTTGCAGTGGCATCTGCAATCACAATCGGTTGATAGCCCAGTTCTTTGGCAGCACGTGTGCCCGAATCAATACATACATGGGTCATCATGCCCGTAATTACCAGTTGCTCAACCTGATGCTGTTCAAGAATGGCCTGTAGATTGGTGTCTACAAAGCTATTTGGAACATGCTTTTCCACGATAATCGAATGATTGTTTAGTTTTAACTGTGGATGTAGTTCAGCGCCGACGCTATTTTCTTGGAAGAAGCTGGCCGTGGCCGGACTAATATGCTGGATATAAATAATCGGTAAATTATGCTGGATAAAATAATCTTCTAGCTTGTTGGTTTGTGCCAGTGCTAGGTCTGGATTGACCAGTTCCATTTTGCCATGTTTAAAATAATCATTTTGCACATCAATAATCAGCAGGGCCTGTTTCATGGTTTTTACTTCCCGTGTTAAGTTAAAACAAGAGTAGGGCAAGCGTGAAAAATCGGCTATATTCAGGTGAAAGCATTGTTGCCGGTTTTCTTTCGTCATGAAAAAATGAATATTGAACTTGATCCCATCGACTTAAAAATTATTGAATTGCTGAAACAGGATTCGCGGTTAAGCCATAAACAGATTGGCCAGCGGGTGCATCGTACAGGGCAAGCTGTGGGGGCACGTATTGCCCAACTGATGGATGCTGGCATCATTAAAAATTACACCATTGCCCTGCAATATGAACACAAGCAGTTTATTCAACTGTTTATGAATGATCAGCAGGCCTTTATTGAGGTTGAGCACTTGGTCAAACAATATGATCAGGTCGATGAATGCTTCAAGATTCTTGGTAATGCCTGTTACATGATTGTCAGTCACTTTAATCCTGCGCAGTTGAATGATTTCATTGAGCAGTTGTCCAAATGGTGCCGTTATTCGGTTGAAACGGTGATGCGGGAAATTGCAACCACTTAAAATAAAAGCCCCCAAGCCGAGTCTTGGGGGAGAGTATTTGCCCTATCTTTTCTTTTTCTTCTTGTTTCCTAATTAAGATTAAGCTGATTTTTCGATCAATAACGTCTCCTGTTGTTGCTCCAGTTGACGAACCAGGGGTAAGACTTTCTCGCCGAAATATTCGATTTCCTCAATGAAATGCAGAAAGCCAGAAAGAACCAGATCAACGCCCACCTGTTTTAAGGCCAAAATCCGTTCTGCGATCTGTTGCGGTGTACCAATCAGGTTGGTTTTAAAGCCATCATTGTATTGCACCAGATCATCGAAGGTCGATTTGGCCCAGTTGCCTTCACGTTCAGGCGCAGCTGCGCCTGCTTCACGTGTGGCATCTCCAAAGGCATTGACGGCTTCAACATTGGCCTGAGAAATGATCTCATTCAGTACTGCTTTGGCTTCTTCTTCAGTATCACGGGCGATAATAAATGCATTGACGCCAATTTTGACCTGACGATTTTCCAGTTTGGCTTTTGTCCGGACATCCTCAATCTGTTTTTTGATTTCTGCAACGCTGTTGCCATTGGTAAAATACCAGTCGGACACGCGCGCAGCCATATCCCGTGCAGCACGCGAGCTACCGCCCTGAAATACTTCGATATGAGGCTGTTGCAGTGGTTTCGGTTTGAGTGTGTAATTCTGGAACTGGTAATATTTGCCGTCAAAACTATAATTGTCTGTAGTCCAGATGCCTTTCAGGGTACGGATGAACTCTTCCGAGCGTACATAGCGTTGATCATGTTCTGGCCACGGTTCACCAATGGCATCGAATTCCCCACGGAACCAGCCACTCACCACATTAATGGCAATTCGCCCTTGGGTCAGATAGTCAATGGTGGCCAGCTGTTTAGCTGCAAGTACGGGCTTCCAGGGGCCAGGCAGGATGGCTGCGATGACTTTGAGCTTTTCAGTTTTTGCCAACAAGGCATGACTAAAACTGACCGATTCATGTTGATATTCAGCCCCGTATCCCGCGGTAAAACGGATCTGGGTCAGCGCATATTCAAAACCGTTTCGTTCTGCAGCCTGTGCCAGACGCACATTATAATCATAACTCCAGTCGGTACGTTGCTCGATATTACTCACAACCAGACCACCGCTTACATTGGGAACCCAATAGGCAAATTTGATTGCAGATGTTGTTATTGTCATCGTTGTACCCTCCATAAACTATGGCTTATGCGACGTGCGTTAAATTCTTTGCAGACTTGGGATGCAGGCGTGATTCAGCCACATCCAGATTCGGTACAGCAGCGGAAGGCAAGACCTCTGCTTGTTCAATCTGTTTATTAATGCCCAGGTTTTGATTGGCCTGCTCGGTTTTGGTTTTGATGGCTGCGGCACGCTGGCCTTTGGCGGGGGCCCATTCCAAAATCGGTAAAGCACGGGCAACAGCCAGAGTAACCCGATCTGCCAGTTGCTCACTTTTGACCGTATATTCAGGGGTAAAGTCCCGATCTGTTGCATAGACGCCAATCGGTAAAGTCTGTGCCTGAAAGAAGCTAAAGAGGGGACGTAATTGATGTTCGAGCACCAACGCATGACGGTCACTGCCTCCTGATGCAGCTAGTAGGACAGGGACATCCACCAGTGCAGTCTGTTCGACAAAGTCAAAGAAGTGCTTGAACAGGCCGGTAAATGAGGCACGATAAACAGGTGTACCGACAATCAGGGCATCTGCTGCTTCGACAGCTGCCAGATCATCCTGAACCCTTTGCGGCAATTGATTACGGTAAATGGCGCCGCCCAATAATGGTCCAATTTCACTGAGTTTGACAAAATGCACCTTGATATCAATGGCTTCTGAAAGCTCATCTAAAATGGCCTGAATCAGGCTTTCAGTTTTTGATGGACTATTTAAACCGCCAGAAACAGCAACAATATTCAGGGGAGTCGATACGGTATTGCGATTGGACATAATAACTGCCTAAAAAGATCATTTCGAATTGCTATTTATTTATCTATATCGGCATGCGGGCTGTAAAATAAGGAAATGCTGCAAGCTTATCTTTTTTATAGATATATCGATGTAATTGCCTTCATTTAAAATGATTCGGATTTAATCAACTGTTTCTATTCAGGATTTTGAAACTATTTTTTGAGTTGCCTAGGATTTAAACGGGTTATATCAATATTTGATTTATTTTGCGGGAAAAAGAAATAAATCAATGCTTGTGCTTGACCTCAGCGCTAATTGAAAATAGGCTTAGACGGATTGAATTTAAATAAACATCGTACAGTGACGTACTTGCAGACAGCTTAAGCGCTTATGAATATTTTAATTGTAGACGACCATCCTCTCTTTAGACATGCCTTGATTCAAGCGGTTCGTTATAGTTTGCCTCAGGCACAGATTCAGGAGACGGCTGATGTCGATGAATTCTATGCACGCTTAGAACATGGTGCGGAACCTGATCTGGTGTTACTGGATTTAAATCTACCGGGTGCTTCCGGTTTCTCTGCTTTGGTATATGTGCGTGCACAATACCCTGCCATTCCGATTATCATCGTTTCAGCCCATGAAGAAGTGTCAATCATCCAGCGTGCCATTGCACATGGTGCCATGGGCTATATTCCGAAATCTTCACATCCAAGCCATATTGGTGAAGCAATTAAACACGTTCTGGAAGGTGAAATCTGGCTACCGCCGAATTTACCGACGCATGCCGGTTTTGACCCAAGAGCCGCGGATGAAACCGCTTTGGCAGAACGCCTGCAATCACTGACACCACAGCAGTTCCGTGTGTTGATGATGGTGGCAGAAGGTTTATTGAATAAGCAGATTGCTTATGAACTGGAAGTCTCTGAAGCAACCATTAAAGCCCATGTCACGGCCATCTTCCGTAAATTGGGTGTACAGAACCGTACTCAGGCTGTCTTGGCAATCAGTGCTTTAAATATTGAAGACAAGAAGATGTAAGAAATTGAATGACAAATTCGATTTTTAATTTTATTGAAGATCAGAAAATAAAAAACCAGTTCTTTCGAACTGGTTTTTTATTATGAATTTATTGTTCTATTACTAGAACCAAAATCCAATATTAGAAACGGAACTTCGCGTTTAAGCCAACAGTTTGCGTATCTAAGTTTGCATTAACTGCATTTGCATTAACGTAGCTAGCACCTACAGCAACTGCTGGAGTGATGAAGTAGTTTACGTTCGCACCCCAAGCTGAATCAGGAGTGTTAGCGTAGCTAGACTCTGCGTAAGAAGCACCAACGCTTAACTTAGGTGTTACATAAAGATCAGTTTTTAGTTCGTAAGCAGTGTCATCACCGTAAACAAGACCAGCTTCGAAACCTACAGCCATGTTTGTACCGTCGATGTTACCTACGTATTTAGTACGTGCAGTCACAGCGTCTTGATCTTGACCGATAGTTTTGCTTTCAGCTACAGATTTTGCAATACCACGTGCAAGAACGCTATTTGCGTCTATAGCAACTTGGTCAGCGATGTTTGTATAACCAACAGCAACCAAGAAGTTAGGTGCAAGCATAGTACCTAGTTCTAATGCATAGCGATCGCCATTGTCTTTTTTGCCATCAATTTTAGTTTGAGAATGGCTATAAGAAGCGCTTGTGTATACTGGTAAATAAGGTGTCGGAATATATGCTTCACCTTTCGCACCGTAAGACTCATTCTTACGAGTTGCGATTTCATCACCGCTTTCTTTAGCAAAGCTATAAGCTACAGAAACATTTGAAGCTTGGTTTAAGAATGCAGCTTCAGCTAAAGGACCTTTAGAAGCGTCTACATCTTTAAGGAAATAGCTGATTTGACCAGCACCAGTGAAGTCTTTGTCATTCTTTTTAGTATCTAAAAATTCAGATTGACCTTGAACTTCGACTTGGTATGCATGAGCACCGGTCATGGCTAAAACTAGAGCAGTGGCTAAACCGAGTTTTTTCATAATGATTTCCAGCTTTAAAACAAGAAAGAGTAAATTTGCAGCCATTGTATTGTAACAATTTATGAAGTCAATGTAATAAATTCGCCCTTCCGATAAACGTTCAAAATGCGACTAGCGATCGTTTAAAAAGTGAACGTTTAATTAAATTGTTGTCAACCATTTATAAATTATATAACTAACAATGAGATAAGCTTATATTTTGTGTTTTTATAGAATGTAATCAGTATGTCGTAAATAAATAGTTTAATTGGTTTGTTCGATTGTTATAATCGTTTTTTTCGTTAAGTTGTGGCTTTATTTTGTCATAAAAAGGTAATCAAAAGCGTGAGCTGAAATAACCTTATTTCGATATTATGCGAAACGGTAGGCAAAAAAATGCGTTTTTTCAAGTTGGGTTAATATAACCGAAAATAACTCATAAATCTGATTTTTAATAACCAATTAACAAAAACGATTGGAAATTTAATTCCGATCTATTTAATCAACTTTACTTTTCGAGAAGCAATTCACATAATAATCAGCAAGAGGTATCTAATTTGCATTTTAATATCTCATAACATTTTCTTGAGTATTCTGATGTTCTAAACATCAATGTTTTACTAGCTCGGCTTTCCCCAAGGCTGAGCTTTTTTTTGTCTGCAATGGCCCATTCTGCCTAGTAAATAACGCTACAGTATAGATAAATGAAAAAGCTTATAGTCATAGGTTCTTTCTGTGTTATTCAATTTTATAGTCATGCCGAAAAAATTAAAATTACTCGCTCTATCTGTAGTTGTGATGCCCTCAATAATATTGTTGGGCTGCCAAAATATTCAGCCACACGTTCAAACTTTAGTCACGCAGAAACAGACTGAAGATCAGATCGCAACTGCATTTGAAAATATCCAGACCTTCGGTGTCCTGGTCACTTATGATGGCAAAGCTATTCAAAAATATGGCAATGCGCTTAATCGGGCCGATCAGCGCTATATTCCGGCTTCTACTTTTAAAATGCTGAATGCTTTGATTGGTATCCAGCATCATAAGACTTCACCGAATGAAGTATTTAAATGGGATGGACAGAAGCGGGCTTTTACCAGCTGGGAAAAAGACTTAACCCTGGCAGAAGCCATGCAGGCTTCGGCTGTACCTGTGTATCAGGAACTGGCGCGCCGTATCGGTCTGGAATTAATGGCCAGTGAAGTAAAACGGGTCGGGTATGGCAATCAGTCGATTGGAACGCAAGTGGATAATTTCTGGTTAGTGGGACCTTTAGAAATTACCCCTGTTGAGGAAGTAAAATTTGCCTATGCCTTGGCGAAAAAACAACTTGCATTTGACTCATCAACCCAGCAACAAGTTAAAGATATGTTGCTGATTGAAGATATTCAGGGCACCAAAATCTATGCCAAAAGTGGATGGGGCATGGATGTAAATCCTCAGGTGGGATGGTGGACAGGTTGGGTAGAACAACCCAATGGACAGGTCACTGCATTTTCACTGAATATGGAAATGAAGAAGGCAGCACATGCAGAAGCACGTAAAGCCATTGTTTATCAGGCCCTGCAACAGCTCGGTTTAATTGGGCAATAAAATTTTGTTAAAAAAAAGACCCAGCTTTTAAGATCAAGCTGGGTTTGAAAAAAGGATGTTTTACGTTGGTGAGAAAAACATCCTTGAGGGTTTCTGGATAATAAAAGAATTTCTTTGCCTGATTAAATTATGTTCTTTAGAAAGTAATTTGTGAAATTGATAATTTTTATTTTTAAGATAGAGTTTTTCGATTGAAAATAGGGTGAGTTGTTTATTTAAAAATAAATATAAATCAGGGCTTAAATAAAATAAATTTAAATTATTATTCTATCTTTTTGAATTTTATGAATTATAAATTCATTCCTTTTACCACATAAACCTTATTTAAAGACCTAAATATTAATAAAAATTATTCTCAATCAATAATATTTTTATCCATTATCGACTTGGAAATCAGAAATATTGAATGAAGAGAATTGAATATATATAAAAAACTCTGCTTTATCATGGTCGTCTGATTTAAAATTCAGGTAAAATTATGCACTGTTGAAAATGCAATCGAGATCATTTTTTGAAAAAGTGTAAGGTGTGTTAATGGGGCAACACTTGAAAAGCTCGAAATTACGTTCTGAGCAAATTAGTCGGCGCCTGTTTCTCTGCATGCTTGTTATTATTTTTTCTATCTCTTATTTGTCTATTCCGCTTATTATTAATAGTTATCAAGAATATATAAGAACAAATAAAACCTTAATCGAGATCATTAGCCTGCGAAGTCTGGTGAAAACTGCCAATAAAATTTCACGGGAACGTGCTCCATCCAATAAAGTCATGTCGAGTCAGCCACAGGATCTGGCCAAAAACCGTCAGGACTTACAACAATACCGCAAGGTCGTCGATCTGCAGATAGAACAAACCATTGAGACTTTAAAACGAAATGGTTTTGGCATGATTGCCGAAGATTTGGATACCGACCTCAAGACCAAACTGGCGCAGGCGCGTAGCACGGTAGATGCTTATGCAAATACTCCAACGCCTCAACGGACCTCGATCCAGTTTGATCGCGCCATCCTGTCCATGTTTGATGTCTGGGATGAAAGCCGCGAGTTGCTCAAATGGTTAATGGTCCTGTCTGAAAGTAAAAACAGTAAAATGTCGAACTACTTTACTTCGATCCTGATTTTAACCGATATGCGGGATCAGGCCGGGCGAGTCGCTTCCAATATTATGGCGCCTGTGACCTTTGACGAGAAAATTTCTGATGAGAATCGGGCGCGCTCCTTACAGACCCAGCATCAAGCCATTTATCTATGGGGGTTGGTGGATACCATTCAGCCTGAACAGTCCAAATCAACTGAATATGTCCGTTTATATTTACGGGTAAAAACAGAGTTTCTGGATAAAGGCCTGCCTATTATTTCGCAGTTACTGGATGAAAGTAAAAATCATCAGGCCTACTTTATTACCGCGAACGAATTGACCGATCAAATGGTCGGTAAATTTACTACGGTCATGGATTTGCAAAACTATATTCTCGACGACAGTATTGCGGTTGCAGACGAACAAAACCGGCGTGCAAAACTGCAATTTATCTTTACCCTGTGTATTTCCAGTTTATCGTTACTGATTGCCATCTTTACCATGATTTATGCCAAGCGCAGGGTATTTGGTCCGTTGATCAATGCACGCAATATGATTCTGCGTCTTTCCGGTAGCTCGGATGAACTGACTCAAATGCGCAAAAACAAGGAAGAGTTTTTTTCATTATTTGAAGCCATCGATAAACTCAGAGGGATGTTGAAACAACGCGATAGCATGGAGTTGCAACTCAAGCAGATTGCGAACTCTGATGTACTGACAGGCGTGGCGAATCGTTTGGCCTTAGAGGAGTATATCGCTGCACTCGAGGCAAAAGCTGAGGGTTTGTCTCAAACTTGTGTGATCGCCATTGATATTGATAACTTTAAGTTTGTGAATGATCAGTACGGGCATATTGTCGGAGATCAGGTAATCAGCATGATTGCAGACCAGCTTAAGCGTCATGTACGGACCTCTGACCTGATCGTGCGTTATGGCGGTGATGAATTTCTTATTGTGCTGGAAAATATTCAGATGGATGCTGCTAAAGCGATTGCGGAAAATATTCGTGAAGGGGTTGCAGAGCAAGGTATTCTGCTTTCGGGTATGGCCGACGAGATTCGGGTTTCGGTGAGTATTGGTGTTGCGATTGGGGCAAATAGCTGGTTAGCCCTGTTAGAAAAAGCAGATCAGTCGCTGTTAAAAGCCAAGGCAAAAGGGAAGAATGTGGTGGAGGGGTGATTATTTAGTATTGATTTCAATAGTAATTTTTTAGTCATCATATCTAAATTTAAAACTGCTAACTTAGAAGAATCCAAAATATAAGACTCTATCTGTGTTAGCAAAAGACCAAAATAAATTATCTCAAGTTATTTATTCATCTCAACATTACAAAGACTGGCAAAAGATAGCGCGAGCTTCTAAACAATGTGAAAGCGATGATATCGCTCAAGATGCCTTTTTATTTATTATCGAGCATTGGACTGGAGAATTTGATTTAGCAAATAATGAACATTGGAATGAATTAAAACATAAAATGTGGAATAAATTCGTCCATAGTGCCGATCGTCTACTTAAAAATGCTTTTAATTTTGATCACAGTACGAGAAATGATTTAGACGAGGCAATTAATCCCATCCTTTTAACCCTATCTTCTCCGGCATCTACTGAGCCATTGCAACGAATTTTAGATACTGAAAATCAGCACATTCAACAAAACAAAGAAACACACCAAATCAAAGAAAATAGTTTTTCTATGGCTTTAGCTTTTGTTCATTTATTTGAAAGTCTTAAACCTAAACTTATCAAATATACGTACTTAAGTATTGCTGATTATATGAAAATGTCTTACTCATGGTTAAGAGCATGTTTAAAGCGTGCTGAAAACCTCCAGAAAACCCAACATTCTTTGTTTGATAATCTTGAATATGCTCCAGTCCAATATTTAGGAAGTTGGCGTAAATTTAAACTTCAAGGGCGAAGACAGCCTAAATTTACACCACTACTAGTGAACCAATTAAGTTTATTTCAACATCGGCTTCAAGAAACGCCCTGTATGTGAAATCTCAACCTCGGCGACCTGTTCAGGTGTACCTTCGGCAATGATTTGACCACCACCAGAACCACCTTCAGGACCTAAATCAATCACCCAGTCAGCGGTCTTGATCACATCCAGATTATGCTCGATCACCACAATGGTATTCCCCTTATTGCGGAGCTCATACAAGATGTCGAGTAACTTGGCAATATCATGGAAATGCAGACCTGTAGTCGGTTCATCCAGAATATATAAGGTTCGACCTGTATCGCGTTTTGCCAACTCACGTGCCAGCTTCACCCGTTGCGCTTCACCGCCAGAAAGGGTAGTTGCAGCCTGACCTAAACGGATATAGCCCAGGCCCACTTGAGTCAAAGTATCTAAACGACGATGAATCACCGGAATAGCACTAAAGAATTCCGCTGCATCTTCCACAGTCATTTCCAAGACATCAGAAATGTTCTTGCCTTTATAACCGACTTCTAAAGTCTCACGGTTATAACGCTTGCCATGACAGGCATCACAAGGCACATACATATCCGGCAGGAAGTGCATCGCCACCTTGATCATACCGTCGCCTTCACAGGCCTCACAACGCCCACCTTTGACGTTAAACGAGAAACGGCCTGCGCTATAACCACGCGCTTTGGCTTCAGGCGTTTGCGCAAACAATTCACGAATCGGGGTGAATAAACCCGTATAAGTTGCTGGGTTGGAACGAGGGGTACGCCCAATTGGACTCTGGTCGATATCCACCACTTTATCCAGATGCTGTAAGCCATCAATTGAATCGAACTTCTCGGCAGTTAGCGTGGTTGCACCATTCAGTTGCGTTGCTGCCAACGGCAATAAAGTCCGGTTAATCAAGGTTGATTTACCCGAACCAGACACCCCGGTGATACAGGTCATGATGCCCAGTGGAATCGTCAGATCAACATTCTGCAAGTTATGTCCACTGGCACCAGACAGCTTAATCACTTCATCCGGACGAGGAGACTGGGTGCGTTGTTTCGGTACTTCGATTTTTAACTTACCTGACAGATATTGACCTGTCAGCGAGTCGGCATGATCTGCCAGTTCTTGATAAGTCCCTTCGGCAATTACGGCACCGCCATGAATCCCTGCGCCCGGGCCAATATCAATAATATGATCAGCGGCACGGATGGCATCTTCATCATGCTCAACCACCAGTACGGTATTCCCCAAATCGCGTAGACGAATCAGGGTTTGCAACAGACGGTCATTGTCACGTTGATGCAGACCAATTGACGGTTCATCCAGTACATACATTACGCCCATGAGACCGGCACCGATCTGTGACGCCAGACGGATACGTTGGGCTTCACCGCCTGAAAGGGTTTCGGCAGAACGTGCCAAACTCAAATAATTCAGGCCAACGCTGACCAGGAAGTGCAAACGCTCACGAATCTCTTTAAAGATTTTATCGGCGATTTCACCTTTGGCACCTTCAAGATTGAGGTCCTGATAATAATTTTCCGCATCACCAATCGACATCTTGGTGATCTGGGCAATGGTCTTGTCCTTGACCCGAACATGACGGGAAATTTCATTCAAACGTGAACCGCCACAAGCATCACATGCGGCATTCGACAAGTATTGCGCCAGATCATCACGGACATAATTCGATTCAGTCTCGCGGTAGCGACGTTCCAGATGCGGCAAGATGCCTTCAAAGGCTTGTACACGGGTGTGCTTACGGCCGCGCTCATCAATATAACTCAGGTCGATTTTCTCTTTGCCTGTACCTTGCAGGAATTTCTTTTGCGTATCTTTATCGAGTTTGTTCCAAGGCTCATCCAGATCGATACCAAAATGATCCGCGACTTTTTGCAGCATGGTGTAGTAATACGGACGCTGTCTGTCCCAGCCACGAATCGCACCTTGGCTGATCGAAACCTCAGCATTCGGAATCAGTTTATCTGCACTGAAATGACTACGAGTTCCCAAACCGTCACAGACCGGACAGGCACCGAAGGGATTGTTGAATGAGAACAGGCGTGGTTCCAGTTCAGCGACGGCACGATCACACTCAGGACAAGAGTGTTTGGCCGAGAACACACGTTCCGGATGTTCACCATTCATCCAGGATAACACCGCAATATCGCCGCCTAGACGTAGTGCAGTTTCAAACGATTCTGCAATCCGGTTACCCAGATCATCACGTACTTTAAAGCGGTCCACCACCACTTCAATGGTGTGCTTTTTCTTTTTGTCCAGCTCGGGTGGGGTATCGATATCAATAATTTCACCATCGACACGGGCACGAACAAAACCTTGACCCTGTAACTGTTCAAACAGTTGGGTGTACTCACCTTTACGCTCCCGCACTACAGGCGCAAGCAGCATCAATGCGGTGCCTTCTTCCAGACTCTTGACTACATCGACCATTTCCGAAATGGTTTGGGCCACCATCGGTAAGTCATGTTCAGGGCAGTAAGGCGTACCGACACGCGCGTAGAGCAAACGCAAATAGTCATAAATTTCGGTAATGGTCCCCACGGTCGAACGCGGGTTATGACTGGTCGACTTCTGCTCAATGGCAATCGCAGGAGATAAACCTTCAATCGAATCGACTTCCGGCTTCTCCATTTGTGACAGGAACTGGCGTGCATAGGCCGACAGCGATTCGACATAACGGCGCTGGCCTTCGGCATACAAGGTATCAAAGGCCAAGGATGATTTTCCTGAGCCAGAAAGTCCCGTAATCACCACAAACTTGTCACGTGGAATATCGAGCGACACGTTTTTTAAATTATGGGTACGTGCGCCTCGAATACGGATATGACTTTGACTCATAAATACATCTCAATAAGCTGAACATGAAAACATGTATATGATAACGATTTAAAATTGTTCAAGTGATATAAAAATAATTAAAACGACAAATTGTGACGGTTAATGAACTGGTTCACATTTATTGTTGGTAATATGCCTCTTATTTTGAGCTTTCCCTAGGCCAAATTACGACTTATCAACACGGAAGGAATAAAAATATACAAATCACTAGACGACTGGTCTAATATTAATTTATAGTGTGCTGATGAAACGATCAATTAAAAGTGAAGCCACGCGACAACATATTCTCGATACCAGTTTTGAACTGGTGTTGCGTAAAGGTTTTGTCGGGGTGGGCTTGCAAGAAATTCTCAAGACCTGTGCTGTTCCGAAAGGGTCGTTCTACCATTATTTTGCTTCTAAAGAAGCCTTCGGCTGTGCCTTGCTGGAACAGTACATGGCAGATTACAAAGTCCGGGTCGAGCAGCTTTGGCAACAGACAGAAGCAGATGCCTATGCACGTTTGATGGCGTTATGGCGGGCCTGGATTGATGATCCTGTGTATGGCAGCTGGGCCGAGAATTGCCTGATTGTGAAATTAGGTGCAGAGGTGGCAGATTTATCCGAGGACATGCGTGAAATTCTCAATCTCGGTGGACATCGGCTGACACAAAAAGTGGCCTTGTTACTACAAGAAGGGCAACAACAAGGCTCCATTCCAATGCATCTGGAGCCATTTAAAACGGCTCAGGTGATGTATCAGTTATGGCTGGGTGCAGCCCTGATGACCAAACTAGCCCAAGACAAAGCACCGCTACATCTGGCCCTGGAAACCACACAACAGCTGTTACAACCGATTAAGGAATAAAAAGATGCAAAGTATTATCCATCACAGTTTTGGTGAACCTGCCGAGGTGTTACAGCAGGCAGAAATGCCACAGCCTGAACCGAAAGCCGGTGAAGTTCGTATTAAAACCATCCTGTCTCCCATGCATAATCACGATGTCTGGACTGTCCGTGGCAGCTATGGCTATAAGCCAACCCTTCCTGCCATTGGCGGTAGTGAGGCGGTCGGTATGGTCGATGCGGTAGGTGAAGGCGTTGATCAAAGTAAATTAGGACAACGCGTGGCAGTTGCTGGTGTGCATGGCAGCTGGGCAGAATATTTTATTGCACCTGCACAGGCTATCATTCCCTTAAATGATGCCATTGATAATGAAACAGCCGCTCAATTGATTGGTATGCCGATCAGTGCCTTGATGCTGCTGGATTTTGTCAATATTCAGCCCGGTCAATGGCTGATCCAGAATACCGCCAACGGTGCGGTGGGAAAAACGGTTGCCATGATCGCTCAGGCGCGTGGTCTGCAAGTCATTAATCTAGTGCGCCGTAGCGATGCAATTGCCGAAATGCAGGCCCTCGGCATCCAGCATGTGGTGGCAACGGATCAGGACGATTGGAAAGCGCAAGTCAAAGCCCTCCATGCAGATCAGCCTTTAATTGCGGGAGTGGACTCCATTGGTGGCAGTGCCAGTGGTGAAATGTTGAATCTGCTCAGTGAAAATAGCCTGTTGGTTTCCTTTGGTAGTATGACTGGGGAAACCATGCAGATCTCGTCAGGAGACCTGATCTTTAAACAGGCGACGGTAAAAGGTTTCTGGGCCAGTGTGGTGAGCAAAGAAATGCCAGCAGAACGCAAAAAGGCATTATTTGTCGAACTCCTGACCCTGGCGGCGCAAAAGAAACTGATTCTGCCTGTTGAAGGCGTATTTGGCTTTGACGAAATCAAAACTGCTGCACTCAAGGCAACCCAAGGTGCTCGTCAAGGTAAAGTGTTGTTGAAGCCCTAAGTTAAATCATCACTGCCAGCCGTGAGGCTGGTTTCATTCGCTATGTCGTCATTATAAAAAGGATAATCAGATGCTTGGACAACTGCTCATTGGACTCATTGCCTTATTACACGTCTATATTCTCGTGCTGGAAATGTTTTTGTGGGACAAGCCTTATGGCTTAAAAGCCTTTGGCAATAGTCCAGAAAAAGCACAGCTCACCAAAGTGATGGCACAAAATCAGGGGTTGTATAACGGCTTTCTTGCAGCCGGTTTGTTCTGGTCATTACTGGCGCCTGCAAGCTATGCCATTGCGATCGCCAATTTCTTTTTGGGCTGTGTGCTGATTGCTGGAATCTATGGGGGGTTAACCGCCAGCAAGAAGATTATTTACATTCAGGCCATCCCCGCATTCATTGCTTTAATTGTAGTGAATGTTTTTTAGTCGAGAGATATCAGTAGGCAACTGGATGGATTTATGTTTTAATGCGCCCAGTTTGAGATGAGCCTCATACAGTATATCGGACGATACGATATACGACTAAGCCCCTTAATTGGGGCTTTTTTATGTCTGTTTTTCAGGGCAGGACCTGCTTGCATGCAATCCGCACATGTTGACCTTGAGCCAGATTGGGAACTAAGGATAACAGAATGCTACAAGCTGTCATTTTTGGTCATCCTGCCTGAAGAAAGTCAGGAATTATCTTCTGGTTTATCAAATAAATAAATTAAAATGAATAACATAGAACACATGAGCAATAATAATGTTAAGAAAACTGATGGTACTGGGGTGGGGCATGTGTCTGAGTTTAAGTCTCATGGCACAGGAAACAATAATCATTGGGTTTGATCAGGTCTTTAATTTAAATCACGATGAAGTGTATGAGTTGCAGATGAAAAACCTGAATCCGGGCGCACAGCTCTGGACTGCCTTTTATCTGGTCGGTGTGCCCAAATCTGCTTCAAATAATAGCCAGGCCGATTTTGTGGTTAAGGGTGAAGGCGTGATTAATAAGGCGCATCCTGCCAACCCGACAGAGCGGGTGAATCTGGTCGCAAATCATTTACCAGTCCGCCAGAACTATTCCTTTCATGAATTTGAAGATCTGGTGGATGAGATTGAGGAGCAAACCGGGAAAAAGATACAAGACCCGGTCTTGGGCACAACCGATAATGTTCGTGTATATGGCCAGATTATGGACTGGATTCCAGAATATAACTCCAGCACACCTGCCAAAATCAGTTTTGGGATAACCAACCCACAGGACTTCGAAATTAAAGCGGCCTATGTGGTGATTGGCGAGGCGCAAAAAACACCGCAATTATTGGCGCTGGACATTCATCCGCTGGATTCCCAACAGCTTGAGCCATCGTTGCAGGGGCAAAGTCATCGTCAGCAATTCAGTATTGCCCGATTTGAAGCAAAATTCCTGATTTTCCTGACCCTGCTGGGGGCCGCTATTTTTCTGAACTGGGGCAAATGGCGTAGAAACTAACTTTGCTCATAAAAGAAGGAGGCACATGCCTCCTTGGTTATGGATTTATCTGATCCAGACCTAACCACTGGCGTTGCTGATAAGCACTGTCCCAGAATAACCACTCCAGTTTTGCCCCCATGGTATAGGCGGCATGCATTTTGGCTAGGGTGTCCGCATCACAGCGAGCAGCGACTTTATCTATGGTCGCAATCACATTCCGTACGGCCGTGTTAAATTCTTCGCCCGCATAGGTGTCGATCCAGGCCTGATAAGGATTATTGTCAACAGACTGGCTGATAATATCTTTGCCCACTTCGGCATAAATCCAGAAACATGGCAGTAGTGCCGCCAAAATGACAGGATAGCTTTCAGACCACGCCGTTGCCGTCAGGAAAGACGTGTAATGATGGCAGGCCAGAGTCAGTGGTGTATTTTCAAACTCGGCCTTGCTGACATCAAACTCCTGCATAAAATCATTATGCAAACTGCGTTCTACAATAATGGCGATTTTTGCGGCTTCAGAAAACTGAATCACATCATCGGCATCATAGGCTTTTGCCGCAGCCACAGCCAATGCCCGACCATAGGCCAGTAAGTAATGCGCATCTTGAATCACATAATGACAAAATACCTTGCGATCTAATGTCCCTGCTGCAAGTTCCTGATTAAAAGGCAAGGCTAATATTTTTTGATATAAGTCTTGATTACGTTGCCATACATCTTGAGAAAACGTCATGGATTGAACCTATTAAAAAACATGCTAAATAATGCTGTCAGCACTATAACAGAGTCTGCCGGAGATAAAATTTTCTTCAAAATAAGTGCAACAATCTTTTGTCTATTTCAACGCAAACTCGCCTACAATAGACACATTTTTATCACCCGACTATTTGAATAAAAGGCTGCTCATGAAGCATTTTCGTTTCTCAATTTTCTTTACGGTGGTGTGTCTTGCACTATCGGCCTACTGGGGCTATACGCACGGGCCTGAAGCAGGTGTAACCACCATGCTGAAAGCCTTGACCATTACTGCGATTCTGGCGGTGATGGAAGTCTCTTTATCGTTTGATAATGCGGTTGTAAATGCCTCGGTGCTACGTGGTTGGGATCATTTCTGGAAGATGATTTTCTTAACCGTAGGGATTCTGATTGCCGTATTCGGTATGCGTTTGATTTTCCCTGTGGTCATCGTGGCCGTGACGGCAGATATGGGCATGATTGAAGTGGCAAAACTGGCCCTGAATGACCCAAAAACCTATTCCGAACGTTTAATGGCCCATCATGCGGAAATTTCAGCCTTTGGTGGTACATTCCTATTGATGGTGTTCTTGAATTTCTTCTTTGACGATGGCAAAGAAACCCATTGGTTTAAATGGTTAGAAGCCAAACTGGCGCATTTGGCCAGCGTACCTGCGATGTCGGTTTTCCTTGCCCTGATTGCAATGATCATCATGGCAGCTAACGTGGAAGAATCGGTGCGTCTAGCGGTCACCATGGCGGGAATCTGGGGGATTGTGGTGTACATCGGTGTTCAGGTGTTGAGTCATTTATTGGGTGGCGAACCTGAAATTGATGATGAGGGGAATGCTGTCACCCATGATTCAAATGGTGCTGCTGCGGGTGTGGTCAAAGCCGGTTTTGGTGGTTTCCTTTATCTGGAAGTGCTGGATGCCTCATTCAGTTTTGATGGTGTGATTGGTGCCTTTGCGATTACCAGCGATGTGGTGGTCATCATGCTCGGTCTGGCGATCGGTGCGATCTTTGTCCGTTCGATGACTATTTATCTGGTCGAGAAAGGTACTCTGGATGCTTATATCTTCCTGGAGCATGGCGCACATTATGCGATTGGTGCCTTGGCCTTTATCATGATTGCCAGCGGTACCGGCTTACATGTACCTGAAGTGGTGACTGGCCTGATCGGGGTGGCCTTTATTGTCTGGGCGGTGATTGCTTCGATTCAGTACAGCAAGCGGGAACAACAGGCTTCTTAAGCTTGTTTTCAGCTTGAACAGCTATGTTAAATAAAGGAGCGATATTCGCTCCTTTATTTTTCCCTGAAGAAAGATTGTGATTTTCATGATCTAACTTACAACCTTTGCAGGCGAATGGCTTATAATTCGCTGAGCCCGTTATAGTGTCTTATCAACAATGAATGCTTTAGAACGCCGTTCAACCTTTGCCTTAAGTAGCATTTTTGCCTTACGCATGTTGGGCTTGTTCATGATTATTCCTGTCTTTTCAGTGGCAGGACAATCCTATCAATACGCCACGCCAGCCCTGATTGGTCTTGCAGTCGGGGTATATGGCTTAACCCAGGCAATTTTACAGATTCCATTTAGTTTGCTGGCAGACCGTTTTAGCCGTAAACCGCTGGTGGTGCTTGGACTGTTGCTATTTGCAATCGGTGGGGCAATTGCGGGTTTGTCGGACACCATTTATGGCGTGATTATCGGTCGTGCCATTGCCGGTGCCGGTGCCGTTTCAGCGGTGGTGATGGCATTACTGGCAGATGTGACCCGAGAAGAACAACGCACCAAAGCCATGGCTGCGATGGGCATGAGTATTGGCCTGTCTTTTGTGGTGGCATTTAGTTTGGGGCCGTGGCTGACCAGTCTGGTCGGTATTTCGGGGCTATTCTTTGTGACCACGATTATGGGGCTGGCGGCCATTTTAATGTTGCTGTTGGTGCCTAAAGTGACCCGTCATCATCGAAACTACCAGCAGGGCTATCTGAATCAGCTCAAGCAAGTCATCCAGATGGGTGAATTGAATCGCTTGCACGTCTCGGTGTTTGCGTTGCATTTGTTGCTGACCGCCATGTTTATCTATGTGCCTTCACAGTTGATTGAATACGCACAAATTCCATTGGCGAAGCACGGATTCGTCTATTTGCCGCTCTTAGTGATCAGTCTATTCTTTGCGTTTCCAAGCATTATCATTGCGGAAAAATATCGCAAGATGCGCGGCATTTTTCTCACTGCCATTACAGGGATTATTGGCGGCCTGTTGATCCTGATTTTTGGCTATGAATCAAAATACGTGTTACTGGCCGGCTTAGGCCTGTTCTTTATTGCATTTAACGTGATGGAAGCCTTATTGCCGTCATGGTTGTCCAAGGCTGCGCCAATCCAGTCGAAAGCGACTGCGATGGGGGTCAATGCCAGCAGCCAGTTCCTCGGCGCTTTCTTTGGCGGTACCTTGGGCGGGCAACTTTTGATGATGCAGAATACTGCGCTTGGGTGGAGTGTGCTGACCGGGATTGCTATAATATGGCTGCTGATTAGTTTTGGGTTGGCACAGCCAAGATATCTGTCCTCAATTGTATTGCCTTTACCTCAGACGGTACAAACAGACGAATGGACTTCAAAACTTTTGGCAATTCGTGGTATTGAAGAAGTCGTGGTGATGCCTGAGCAACAAGTTGCTTATATTAAAGTCGATAAACAGTGCATTGATGATGCTGGACGACAAGATTTAACGCACTTGATTGGCAAAGAGGTAGCCATTTGATCATAACTCTTATAAAGTGAAACATATAAATATATAGGATGAAGACAGCTAATGCGTGGTGTGAATAAAGTTATTTTAGTAGGTACTTTAGGACGAGATCCAGAAACAAAAACCTTCCCGAATGGCGGGGCGCTTACTCAGTTCTCGATTGCAACGAGTGAGTCGTGGATGGACAAGAGTACAGGTGAACGTAAAGAGCAAACGGAATGGCATCGTATTGTATTGCATAACCGTTTAGGTGAAATTGCTCAGCAATATCTGCGTAAAGGCTCAAAAGTCTATATCGAAGGTTCATTACGTACCCGTCAATGGACCGACCAGAATGGTCAGGAACGTTATAGCACAGAAATCCGTGGCGACCAGATGCAAATGCTGGATACGCGTCAGCAAGGCGAGCAAAGCGGCGGCGATTTTAATCAACCACGCTTTAATAATAATAATCAAGGTAGTGGCTACCAGAACACGGGTTATAACAATAACAACCAGAATGGCGGCTTTAACGGCGGCAACCAAGGTAATTATGCGGGCAGCCCTCAAGCAGGTAATGGTTTTAATACACCAAAAGCAGCACCGCAACCCGCTGCAGCACCTGCGGATCTAGACGACGACTTACCGTTCTAACTTGTACAATATTTAATTATTGTATTTATTTTCTAGAAAGAACTTGATTTATATTAAGTTCTTTCTTTTTTTTTACAAAGAAAATGTTGCATCTAAATAAAATAACTTTATACAATAAAAAAATTGTATTTAAAGATAGAAAACTCAGTGAGCCTATACCGGAAAAATTACATAGCTAAAAATGGAGAAAGATTTGGCTTACTTGTTGATAGTAAAAATATTCCTGATTTTTGGACTACTTTATATTTAACTACGAATTTACGTTTTGAAAAACATTCTACTCAGAAGGCAATTTTGAATCATTTAGTTCATATTTATATTTGGGAAATACATATTGGAGAAAGGGTTTCTGAAAGAATTTTAAATTTTTCATATAACAAGAAAAATACAACTTATGATAAATTTTACAATGATATGGAACTTCAAAAATTAGCAGATTATTGTAAATTACAGACCATAACTGCTAGGAAAAAAAAATTTACTTCAAAACTCGAAAAAAAGAGATGATATAGCTTTAAAGATTTCTTTTCCAAATTATAAGATCCCAGATCCAGTTGTTGGAAAGGCTCAATTTTCAAATAGATTGACCACCTTTGCTGCATATTTTGAATTCGTTGCTAAAAATATATTAAGAGAACGAGCTAATTATTCAACTTACTTAGACGTTATTGAGAATACAAAAATTTCAATACTTAAACATAGAAAAAAAGGTGGACGTGCAAAAAATAATACAAATGACCCGAATAGAAAATCTCCCCCACCAGAGGTTTTTGAATACCTAATGGAAATTGTTGAGCCTTTAAATGATTATAATCCATATACATTATCAGTAAGACAAAGAAATTATTTACTTTTTAAAATTCTCTATGATACTGGTTTAAGGGCTGGTGAGGTCTTGCAGCTAAAAATATCTGATATTGACTTTTCTCAAAGTGAGATTATGGTTCGGACTCGACATGATGATCCTGAAGATACATTCAGAAAAGATGAACCGAATGCTAAAACTCTTGAGAGAGATATACCTATTTCTGAAGATTTAAGAGATCAAATACGAGATTATATTTTAAAAGAAAGACGTTTTATTCCGAATACGCAGAAGCATGGTTTTCTGTTTGTTTCTTATAAAGGAATAACTAAAGGTTCTCCTTTGTCTTCTATACAATTTTCTAGAATTGTTGAGAAAGCTTCAATAAATGAGGAGTTAACTCGATTTATTAAAAATAATGGAATTTTAGTTAATAGACAAATCACTAGGCATGGTTTTCGGCATAATTTTAATAATAAGTTATCAAGAGTTATAGACCAAGAAAACAAACAAGCTAACGATGAGGGGCGTATGCATGATGTTATTTCAGAGAAAAAGGAAATAGAACAAAGAATGTATCTCAATGGTCATAAAAGTGAAAAGTCGGCTGAGGTTTACAATCTACGTCATACTAAAGAAAAAGCTGAAAAATTATTAAAGATAGAGTTAGAAAAAATTGATCAGAATATTAAGAAAGGAATGAAAAAATGACAACTAAAATTAGATTTTCTGATAAGCCTGAACAAATTTTACCAAGGTTTACTAAAGCAGGGTATGAGTTTCAAATAAATAATGACATATGGATTCTTGATCAAAATAGAACTATTAATTGGAATCTAATAAATATTGATTTAAATCCAATGGTTTATGAAGGATTTAAATTATCAATAGCTAGATTGGCTGAGGAAGTTTCTTCCCATCATACATTCAACTGCTTTATGTATTTCAAGCAATATCTTTTATCATCAGAAATATATAAAGGAGGAATAATAACTTCAAGTTTAATTCTTGCTTTAAAAGCTACTTTAAATAAAGAAAATGAGTATAAACTCGGGACAATCCGTGCATTACTTAGGTGCTGGATTGAATGGAACTTTAATGGCCTTGAAAAAAACCTAGAACACACGTTAGATCGCTTAGTATTGAGTGGAAATGTAAAAGGTAAAGCCGTATTACATCACTGCCCTTATACAGGCCCTTATTCATTAACAGAACAACAGTCATTATTGGTGTGGGCCGGGAACGCCTTTCAAAAAGAAAATCTTACTCTCGAAGAGTTTGCTTGGTTTTATTCAATCTATGCAACTGCTCGTAGACCTAGTCAAATTAGAGCATTGCGTCTTTGTGATTTATCAACCCAGAACAATGGTAATGAAGTAATTTACAAAATAAATATTCCTAGAGCTAAGCAAAGGAATGGAATGTTTAGAGAAGAATTTAGGTCTCTTCGAATTACCGAAGATATTTATCTAGTTTTAAAAAATTTGACTGAAATAGTTCGTAAAAAGGCATTAGAGCATTTAATAGAGTTAAAAGAGTCTGAGTTGGTGCAACTTCCTATTTTTATGAATTTTAGTAAGTTTTATGATTGCAAGAAAATCCATGACTTTAAAGCTATTTTAAATCAAACACCAGACTTTTTCCATATGTCTTCCGCTGATGCAAATTATATGAGTCAAGTGATAAGTAGAAAATGTGAAGCGGTTTCTGAACGGACAGGTGATTATATTCACTTTACCCCTATTAGATGTAGACGTACTCGAGCAACGAACTTATCTAGGCACGGTATTACTGGAGTACAAATGGCATATCTTTTAGACCATTCAGATACCCAACAACTAAAAGTTTATACAGCTCATACAGGTGAATTAGCTTTACGAATTTTTGATAAAATGAACGATGCTATGACACTCTTAGCTATGCAGTTTGAAGGTCGAATTATTAAGAATGAAAGTGAAGCTTTACGAGCATCTGATCCTAGTAGTCGTATTTTTAAATCCAGTGGAAATCAATTAGGTAATTGTGGTGGCTCACCATCATGTCAAGCAGGAATGAAAGCTTGTTTGTTATGTAATCAATTCCAACCTTTAGTTTATGCGCCATGGGATGAACTCTTTTTAGAGTTTATAGAAGAATTAGAACAGCGTAAGCGAGAAGGTGCAAGTGAATTAGTTTTGAAGTCTTATGATCTTCAAGTTGCTCATATAAAAGCAATTATGGATGCATGTGACAAATACAATCAAGTTGAGTCGATTGCATGAACCAGATAATTGCTTTTACGCCAAAACATGAATTAGATTGTAAAAATAACTTGGTAGATTTCATCGAAAGAGCAAAGAATCAGTTAAAGATATATGAAGATCAAGGAGGATTTGCTAGTTCTAACTGGAAGCATTATCTAGATAATGGAAGATCACAGGCAATGGAATTTACAAGTTTAGCTCCTGCGGGTAAAAAAACTGGTAAGCCTATGGAAAGCCCTTTTATTGATTTTGCAAAAGCATATGTACGTGATAATCAAACTTGGAAAGCAACTAATCCAGGCAATATGATGATGGTTTTAAAAGCCTGTCATGATTCATTACTTCAAGTTTACTCAAAAGCTGACATATTATTAGTTGACGGTTTAGTTATTCATAAGATGACAGAGCTAATCTTTGAAAGAAGTTCAGAATCATCAAGATATCGTTATGGTCAAATGATAGAGCAATTCCTTGATGATCTAAAAAAATTTAAAATAAATTTAAAGATTCCATCATGGAAAAACCCATGGAAAAGACCGGGTAATCGAGCACAAGGCACCTCAGTTGAGGATAGAAAGTGGCAAGCTGAAAGATTATTAACTACATACGAAATAATGGCTTTGGCAGATACATTTTCTTTAGCGAAAACAGATTATCAAAAATTTTACTCTGCTCAAGCTGTATTATTGATGTGTGCACCTAGTAGAGGTGGAGAATTAAGTTTTTTAACGACTGATTGTTGGTTTGAAGAAAGAGATATTAAAGAAGTAAAAAATGAAAAAACTGGTAAGTTTGAAGATCAAGAAAATATAATACATTATATTCGTTGGAAAGCTGAGAAAGGTGGTGGCTTAATCCCAAAACCTGTTCATCCCTCAATTGCTTCCACCGCTCGAGAAGCAATTAATAGATTAATTGAAATTGGTTTATCAGCACGGAAAGCTGCTAAATGGGCTATAGATCATCCTGATGAATTTTATAGGCATGAAGGCTGTATAACCTCTAAAGACCATCCTGAAGATTCCCCTTTAAATCTTGCAGAATTCGCTGCTGCATTTAATTTAAAGGATGTATTTATAGATCAAGATAGATTTTCTACTAGTACAGATATTATTAAAAAATATTATCAACAAAAGTGGATTGGAAAGTTAATAGCGAATAAATCGGTGATTACTTACAGAGATTTAGCTGAATTCACGGTTGAAAAATATAAAAAGAAGTTTCCCAAATGGCCGAATATAGCTGAAATTGATAAACCAGTTTATGACTTATTATGTTTAGTTCGAGAAAATGAGTTCCATAATGACTTTTCACCTAAAGAGTATAGTTTTGAATCCCCAAATCTAAATTTACTTAATGATGCATTAGGGGCAATACATCAGAGATTGCCGGGCAGCAATTCACTTTTTAGCGAGTTAGGAATTAAAAATGAAGACGGTAAAGAGTTAGTTATAACCTCGCATCAGATTCGAGTATGGTTATCTACAATGGCGGAACGTGGCGAAATGGATTCATTAGATCTTGCTATGTTTGCTGGACGTTCGCGAGTTGAAGATAATCGTGCTTATGATTTAAGACCAATAAGCGAGTTAAAGCAAGAGTCCAAAAAACTTTTAACTTTAGGTTTAGAAAGCTTAGATGGTACAAAAGCTTTAGAGGCCGTGAAGGTTAATGTACCTGTTACTTTTGAAATGTTAGGTCATAGAGACCGAATAGGTACAGTACAAGTTTCAGGTTATGGATACTGTGAGCATGACTGGACAATGACACCCTGTACCAAAGCAGGTGAATGTATCAGTTGTAAAGAACATGCTTGTGTTAAAGGAATTCCGAAAAATGTTGAACATCTCAAAAAACTGGAAGATGTTGTGCAAAATGAACTTAATCGAGCTGCTGTTGCAACGAAAGAAGGTTTTCATGGCGCAAATGCTTGGTTAATTTACCATGGTAAAAAGCTCGCTATTATTAAGACGCTATTGAAGTGTCTAGAAGATGATCAGTTTCCTGATGGTTTGATACTTCGTATCCCAGAAGAGTTGGATGTTAGCCTAACAAAAATTGCGTTGGGTGAACAAAACTTAATTAATACGGTAGATGGCAAGAACCCAATGTCTGAACAAATAGTGAGTGATTCAAAGAATTTGTTCTTGGCATTATTGCAAGGTGGTTTATGAAACCTAAGTTAATTGATGTAAAAGAAATGAAAGTTATCGAGAATATTCTGAATAAATGGTCGGGTAAGTTAACCTGGGATCTTTTTGCAGTTTCGGTAGCTAAAACATTGAATAAGTCATCTATATCTAAATTCACTTTAATGAGCTATGAACCTGTAAAACAAGCGTTTAATCTTCGGAAAAAGACTCTCAGAGAAGCAAAATCGATGATTATATCTTCAATGGGAGATGTAACGATTGATATGCTTATTAAAGAGAATGAAGATTTAAGAAACCAAGTTTCACATTTGAAAAAGTTACTTGAAGAACGAGAAACTTTATGGGCTGATCAGTATAGGCGATGGCAATATAATTTATCTCAAATGCCGAATGTTGATTTAGCAACTCTAGACAGACCGCTTACAAAAAAATAGAGATTAAAAAATTTTAATTTTAAAGCTATTTTTAATTTCATATAAAATCTTGTAAGTCACCTGTATATGAATAAAAAGCTTGATATAGTGCAACGTTCCAATGATTAGGGCCATGATCACTAATACCCTTGTTAATTACTCTTTTTATGTATCTTTTTTTAACGGAATTACTATTGAAAGATATTACTTTTGTTAGATTGGATTTAATCTGTCTACTTTGGGAGCGTGCGATGGCTTTAAATCTGTTATTTAATTTTAATTTGTTAAAATTATTTATTAATCTAGCAATTTCATTGGGATTGTAAAATTGTGGATTTGGTTGGCAAATATACTCTACAATTAATCTTCTTTGAGGATTTGGTCTCAAATTTGAGAATAACCATTGAGAATGATTTAAATCATCAAAATAGGGGTGGAGTAAGTTGTTAGTGAGTTCTAAACCATAATAATCATCTTTTACGCCATTGCATACTGCACATATTGGGACTAAGTTATTTGGATAAATTGTAAAACTGTCATATAAACTTTTTGGTAAAAAGTGATCTACTTGAGAGATGGCTCCATGATTACAATAAGGGCAAAACTCACTTATATCATCAATTATTTTTTCATAATAAACTCGACCCTCTTCCTTTTTTTGGAGCCTATATGTATAAAGTCTTTGCAAATAGTCAATATCCTCATCAAGGTGAAAATGAGCTAATTCGCATGAGTTTAAATTATTTTCTTGAGCATATTTATCATATAGTTTACCAAGTTCCTGTATTTTTTTATTTACACGTGGAATAATAAATGTGTTTTCATGAACTCTATTATCATTATCTTGGCAAGCCTTTAAAATTTCAATAAAAGAAAAGTCAGGGGGAGTTAAATTTATCATTCTTCATCCGTGTAAAAAAAATTATAAATAATAGCTAAGCCTTCATCTCCAATACTATCGTTATATAGTGCTATAACTTTATCAATTTTTTCCTCATTATCAATTGTATTTTTAAACTCACCTTCAATATTTTTGCAATTTTCTAGTATGTCATTATAATAGCCTGTATTAATATTTTCTAATTTAAATATTTCATTATTAATAGTGGTTATACTAGATCCATAAGTTTCAACAGGGCACGAAGAATAGACAATTCTCTTATTGTTTTTAATTCCTTTAATAATTTTTACACAATTTTTCGGTAGTTCTTGGAGAAGAATAGGTGAGTGAGTAGCAAAAATTCCCATACCATTTTTTTCAATAAAAATGCTTCTTAAGAGTTTAATATAGGTCAGAAGTAAGGGGGGATGCAGATAAACTTCAGGTTCATCGTATAATACTAAATTCCCCTTTTCTAGGTGCGCAATTAAGCTAGAGAGTGTATAAATTATCATTTGATAGCCAGAACTAAGTTTTCTAAATTTTTCAATAGTTTCAATTTTAAATTCCTCAGAGCCTATTTTTGAGTTTATATAATCACTTTCTAACTCATCTTTATTTTTGTAAATAATATCTTTGTTGTTATCTTCATTTGTTTTTTTAGATTCATATTCAAGTATAAAATTTATATAATCCTCATTTTTATCTAAATTTAGAATACTATCTAAATCAACTTCCTTAAATAAAGATATTGGATGTGATTTACTTATTTCAGAGAATATTTTGTGTAATAATTCTCTATCTTTTTTTAATGCAAGTGAAAAATTAGTGTAAAATTCATTCTCTAAATGTTCATTATTTTTTACTTGTTCAATAATTAAGCGCTCGGGTGATGAAGCATTAATATAAAATTCCTTTAACCCAATATAGTTTATTTTTCTATCGAAATTATCATTTGTTAAGAATTTTTTATATGAACTTAACTTATCAAATGGGCTAAAAGATACGAGAATTAACTTTCTAATTTTTTTATTTTTCTCAGAATTTACTAAATAATCTTCAATAATTTTATCTAAGATATAACTTTTTCCATTACCATTGCTTCCGATAATAGCATGTATGTTTGTACTTGGTCTTGAATTCAATATTGATTTAAACTCTATATTGCTTATTTTGACAAAAAAATTTGTAATGCCTTCATTTTTTTTAGCAGAGTCGCTGTAATCATATAATATTGAAGTATATGATGTACTTCTTAGAAAAGAATGCTTAAAAACATCTTGATCTTTTACTATATTTTCATCATCTTTTAAAGTTTCTTTATAAGCAATTTCATTTAGCCCATTAAAAAGAGAATTTACATTTGATCTGATGAAAGTTTCATTGTTGATCGGTTCAATTAAATTTCTATTGGATAATGTTTCATATTCATCTGTAAAGTACTCCCAAATTGTATTGTATGAATCCTCTGAAGAAAACATTGAAAAAAAATCATCATCTAGAGAATTTAAAATTTTATTTTTTATTCGGGAGTCTTCAATTGTCCATCCTTCTTGTTGATTTTTATAGCCAATTTTTAATGTGCCTAATCCACACTTTATACCAGTCTTTAAGTTGTTGATCCAAACAGTAAAATCGGTTTTAAAACCATAATCATCCCAGTCTGTAGCCGTCAGAGTAACTAAAAAAAATTGATCTTTTAGAACTGTTAAACTTTCATTAAGAATTTGATTTTCTTCTTCAATTGATAGCTTTATATCTTTAAAAAAATAATACATAGTAATTTCCTATTTTTATTTATTATAGTATTTTTATTTCATAAATCAATACTTTACTTTTTTTTTAAAAGTCATGTTTTCTAAGTAATTCTGTCAACAAAATTTAGTAGTATAACTAAGCCACTAATGCTTTGAATCTGCTCAACTGGTATCCCTTTGTTCGCTTGTTTATAGGAATTCATGCATTATTTAATCCACTTTTAATCTTAACGAGTTAGTGCAAACTGCACGATAAATACAAATAAAAAATAATCTAGTTCTTCCTACATTAGTCGTATTGTTGAGCCTTGGAATGCTTTAGCCAACACCACTTTAGGATCTAAATTTGATTGGGTAATATTTATCCTTATAAGCTTTAATAAGTGCAATTAAACTTCCATTTCATCAGCTTCAAGTGTGCCTTGATCGTCCGTAAAGATACTTTCTAAGCGAATAAAAGAGTTAGTAAGATCAGCATCATTTCTGATTGGTTTAATATTCACTGATATTTCCCTATTCTTATGTGTCCCCCAATTCCTAATACCTAGAAAAAGGAGGATAGACATCAATATAGCTATTCTAATTTAAGAGTATTATTTCAGCTTCAAATAAAACTTACTCTTACTGTCATACTGATAAGATACAATTTTATTAACTTTAACCATCCGATTATTGTCGTTCATATCCGTTCCCCGATAATGTATCTGGAATGGATAAAATGGTTGTCCATTTTTGTTGACTTGGATTGCTGAAGAATAGCCGTACACTGGTTGTTCTGAAACTTTTCCTTCTTCGAACATTTGTTCAACAATATATCCTTCTTCATTTAATAGAAGAAGTGACCATACGCTTTCCCCATAACCATTGCCATAATAACCATCAATGGTATAGCTTCCTAGCGTATTCTCTCCAAAAGCTTGTAAATTCTTTCTAAATTCTTGGGCGTTCCATGAGGTTCGACCATATCCCTCAATACTTTCAACTCCCCCTTGGGCTGTTTTTGAAATCATTTGGAATTGTCCATTGTCCAATTTTTTAAAGAGATATAACTCCAAAGTGCCTCGTGTAGCATGTGAAGTTTCTATCCTGTCTTCAATTGCTAAAGTTACTTCGACAGGGACTAAATAACGGGCTTCCCCCTGCATATTCTGGTAAGTAAAAATAGGCGCGATACTGATTACAGCATCTGTGAGATCATCCAAGTCACTTGGCTTATTGACATAATAGTATTTGCCACTCCCCCAGTAATCATCTTTTTGTCTTTCTCTAGATGATGTCACTTTATAAAAACTTCGAGCAACGGTATCTGTACTTAGGTTAGGAAGTACCACCTGCTTAAAGTTTTTAGGTTCAAGCTTGGATGTATCATAATATTTAATGGCTGTTGTGGCTGTTTGTACTGATGGCGTTTGAACAGCATTGAGCTGCTGTGCTTTAGTCTGCAAAGTATTGTATAACTTGACCGCTTCAGGTTGTCCCTGCCGAGCAGCACTTTGCAATAAGGCTACACCTTTTTCTTCATCCTGTGACACACCATCTCCATTTAAATACATGACCGATAATGCGTACTGGGATGGAGCATAACCATTGGCGGCAGACTTGGAGAACCATTCAGCAGCTTTTTTATGATCTATAGGTACGCCATTTTTACCTATGTAGTAAAGCATCCCCATATTATGGTTACTTTGATTGTTATCTCCCTTTGTCGCTACTTGAGACAGAACATAGTTTAACCCTGCTGACAGGTTCACTTTTTTGGTTTCAGCACATACCGTTGAACTGGTTAAGACCATACTAGTAGTCATAGCAATACTGAGCATTAATTTTTTCATCTGATTCTTATCCTATATATTGTTGTTATTGATAATGATCAGCCGATAGTAACTGGCGGATTTCACTTGCCATTTTTGGACTACGCCAAGGAAATAGTACCTTAAGACTATAGTTAGGTTTAAATTGATCTCTTGTTCCAATATTGACTTGGAACTCACGCTTCATTGGTGTTCGATGTTCACGCTGATTAATATGTGTTCCCATCATCGGGTTACTGATCACGGTAGTTGTGGTTCTGAAGCGATCTTCGACCAAATTGTAATGGCCTACAGAGGTAATATAGTCAAAAGGATATTTGACTAGGCGTTGATCAGGTTGATCAAACAGGATGATGGTCTTATCCTGACTGTTAATCCAGACTCCACGATTTTGATAATTAAAGGTTTCACCCTGACGTTTCAGTTGTTCGGTCATCCCATCAAAGTAGGTATTTCCGTATTGATATAGGTAGTAAATGATCACAAACCAGAATAGGTCAAAGCCAAAGAAGATATAGGCAAAAGCGCCAAAGGAAAAATTTTTAGCGACAATGAGAAAAATCACAATTGGCAAGACCACACATTTTAAAAATAATTTGGATTTTTTTGGATAGTTTTCGATTGGAATGATTTTTGGTTTCGTTAATTCAGTCATAGTTATTCCCACACATGTTTAATGCAATACTTCACAATCATAAGGGGATAAAATAGGTATTTTTTATAGGCGTGACTTAGCCATCCACCTTATGAAATTGTTCTATTTCAAAATGTTGTTTTAATGCAGCTAAATAAGAATTAGCTCTGTATTCCCCATTGACTGATATAACGAGGTTTAACATGTGGCGAAGCACAGATGAGAAAAGATGAATGAGACATGATAAATTCCTATATGCGAATAAAGGTTCTACCAAATCACTGTCAAATGATGGTGGTAGAACAAAGAGGGGGTTGACAGACTGGGCATATAGAACCAGCACGCACGAAGCGTCCCCCTCCCGTTCTACCGCAAAGGGGGAACATGAGGGTTTCGCACATAAATGCATACTTAAAAAAGTATGAATCAGGTACGCTATACGCACGGTCTGTCAAAACCGACTGACAATGTAGGCCAGCAGGTGCATGATAAAATTAAGTCAGTAGTGAGTCAATCTGAAGATTCTAACTTCAATAGAATTATAGTTAAGTAGCAATCAATATGTATGTGTGAGTTAGTCACCTTACCAAGATAATTTTTATTTATTAATGTAGCTTAATAATATATGGGATTGATAAAATATTAAAAAATATTTTAATATGGTTTTATCATAATTTTTTGATTTTATTTGCTATAATGTATAAAAAAAAGGGGGTGATATGGGAAAAACTATTTTAGATCAATTGAAGAGCTATGGAATACCAATTCAATCACCTAATGAGTTAAATATTTACTCAGAATCTCTGCCAGCTGGACAGTTGCTCGAAATTTCTAATGGATATAGCTTCGAAAAGTCTCTTTTTTGTGATCAGGAATGGAAGCTATATCACGCAGAAATTTTAGCTTTCCTAAAAACTTTACCTGAAAAAAATGCTATTGAACTAGCAGAAAAGATTGATTCACAGGATTGGCATTGGAATTGGCTAAATAAAACTTATCATTTGAAAACTGATGATTGTAATGAATGGTTTTATCTTACAATCGATTCAAAGGTAGAAGCCGCATGCTTAATTTACTTCCCTAAAGATAGTTTCTTGAATCCTTCAGAAAATATTTTTTATGTTGAATATTTAGCAGTTGCTCCATGGAATCGCTATACTCCTATTGAAGATCAAAGATATAAAAGGCTAGGAAGCTTACTACTATTAAAATCACTTAATTATCTCGCAAAGAAATATAAAAATTCTGGGCGTTTTTCATTACATTCGCTAATACAAGCTGAAGGGTATTACATTAATAAATTAAAGATGCAACATGTTCAAAGTAATGACAAACCTTCATTAAAGTACTTTGAATTACCGGATCATGAAGTTTCAAATATTATTGGAGCAGTAGCATGAGCTTGGAACTAGAGTCAATTGGCTGTCATTCATCTAATAGTGTTGAAATCTTTAATGAATTTGAAAACTTTTATTCATATTACTTTCAAATGCCAAATAATATTAAAAAGAAAATTGGTATTAATGATGAAAATTATTATAAGTTTTTCAATATCTACCGTAATAGCCCTAGTAAGAGTCTATTCAAGAAAACAGATTCAGCTGATCAATATCTAATTGATTTTTGGGTCTCAACTGTAAGTGGTAAAGCTAGATTTTTAGATGATTTTTTAGATAAGCCCTATGCTGGTATAAACAGAGATTTTCTACGGGCATTTTTTGATAATTTTATCAAAGAAACTAATTTGACTGGCATACAGAATCATCTTTTAGAGCAAGGCATATATTTAATTTTTGAAAGTGCTAAGGAAGGTACTAAAGTAGATGGTGTCTCTCTAAAAGTTAATGAAAAGCCTGTTGTTGCTATGTCCTTAAGACTAAAAAATTTAGATAGTTTTTGGTTTACTCTATTGCATGAATTATCCCATATCGTATTGCATTTTGAAGAGTTGGATGAGCCTATTGTTGACTATTTTGAAGAAAGCTCTGACGTAGATATAAATAAATTAGAAAAACAAGCAAATAAACTCGCAAGGGAAATAATGATCCCAAACTCAATCTGGAGAACTATTAAAACTACAAGAAATTTAGAAGACTTGGCTAGCTATTCGAAGTTATTCAAAGTTCATCCAAGTATTATTGCCGGGAGACTATCATTTGAAAATAATGATTGGACTAGTTATTCAAAATTAAGAGCAGAATACAAAATTGACTATGAATTCTAAATATATTCCATTTTTAAAATTTAAAATGAATGAAGTTTATGCTTTAAGTTACTTACATGATGAACTCAAGGAAAGATTGAGTGTATTTTTTGACTTGCCAAATGAACTTCCTTCAAAGTCACATAATGATGGTATTGATTCTTTTTCTCCAGAAGAATTACTTGAATTCAAAACTGACGCATTGAAAAAGAAAATTGCAGCTCAAAAACAGTATCTGGCTACTAAGCTTAATTTTGTAAATGAAATCTTTATTGATAATTATGATATTGATCCTTTAGTGAAAATTGATGGAAAAACATATAACTATCAGTCTGTAATAGATGAGTTTGCTCCTCTTGGAATGATACCTGTATGTGGTGTTGATGACCGAGTACCAGAGCATTTAGATTGCGTGATAGCTAGTGCAAAAGCAGGTATGTTTTTAACAGATAAAGTTGCTCTTAGATTGACTGAGTCAGCCTTTGAGGATTATGAGTTCATTGAGTATGAGTTTGAGGATTGCGTAGCAAATCTTGAAGCAGTCTTTGAAAAAATTATTCTTATTTTTGATTTAAGGGTTATAGAAGATATCGAGGCATCTAGCAAACAGGTCATAGATTTTCTAGATAATCTAGATTTAAGTAAATTTGAAAGAATTATAGTATCGGGGTCAACTATCCCTAAAGTTATAACTAAACTCATTGAAACAAAAAAAAATAAGATTGTTGATAGAAAGGAAGTTTTAGTATTTAAAAAGTTAAAAGAAAAGAACGTGTTATTTGATTATGGTGATTATACTTGTGTTAGTCCAGAAACCAGCTTTTTAGATATATATATTGAGGAAATTCAATCTTATATGACTGGGAAAATTTTTTATCCGTATGATCATAAACTTTATGTGACAAGAAGTGGAAAGACTAAAAGTGTAATTGCGCCATTCAAGCCTCTGCTTGATGAGATAGTAAGTAATGCATTCTATAGAGGTAAATCCTATTCCTACGGTGATAAATATATCTTTGAAAAACAGCCAACGGGACTCAAAGTGAATGCATCTTCTATATTAAAGCCTAACATTAGTCTACATATGACTTATATGCTAAGAGACTTTTCTGTTTAATAAGCTAAGGCAAATTGATTGGTCTAGCTCATATGAAGTGTAAGAAGTGTCGATGAGATGAATGAGATCATTTCTTGTTGAATTTGATCGGAAACTTATATCTTTATTCTCTAAAAGTTGTTGCATCTCGGCTTTCCAGAGAATCCTTGAAGCAATATCTTTACGGTAGAATGGGTTATGAGATGACTTTCTCACGTACCTGAATTTTATTGTTTGATTTTCACTTATTACTACAATAATTCCCCAAAAATCAGGAAGAATCTCGAGCGCTTTTTTTAAATGCTTCTGAGTTGTTATAAGTGTATTTTTCTTAAATGAAGATTGATAATGAATGAATTGTTTAGCTATACGCTGTATTTGATCGTTATCTCCTTTGATTTCATAACAATGTGAATAGCTATAAATAGCAATAATATCGGGACGAGCCAAACCGTCTGAAATGGTAACTTCATTCAGAATCTTTTGAGGTGTAATTTTTTTTTGGTTTAGCCAATTGATCAATGCTAGTCTGATCTCAGCATCATTCATAACGAACATAATTTTTAGCTAAGCAAATATTCCTATAATTATAACCTTTTTTGTCTTAGCTTTAATTTTTCATTGATGAAAAATTGTATTTATAACTAAATTTTGCAAAGTAAGAAGAGTAAATCAAACTTTTTATAAATTTCTTGATTTAATTTTAATTAAGACTATGTGATTTATCATTTTTTTAAATTTTAAATAATTTTTTATATAGTTAACCATTTTAAGCCCAAAGCAGATGTTCAAAAGCGAGGATAACTTCGGTTATACCTCGCTTTTTTATTGCCTCATTCCCTGCATCACCTATCCGTAAAATCCTCTTGTTAGCTCATATCTTGAAAAGAATTCAGTGCTTTATTGCTAAAAAATAAAACAAGAACGGCCTTAAAAACACACTTTAAAAAAAGTCCCGGTTGTGATGAGAAATTCTGCAATTGGCCCTCGGTTTTATTCTCAAAATGGCTCTCGTTTCTTGGCTGCCGAAGCGACACATTAAATCTATTGGACGTATGCATACGGAAGCGTCGGTTTAGTCATAGAAAGATCCAGGCATGGATGATGAACAAAACGACTAAATTTTTTGAGGGTATTTTCTATTTCAGAATGCACTGTTCTGAGACCGGAAGATGCGCCTGAAGTGAAGGAAGAACAATAATGACAGCACACCCTGATCGTTCCGAAGCCAAACAAGCCCAAGGCTTACAAAGTGGATTAAAGTCGCGCCATCTCACCATGATCTCGATTGCCGGAGTGATTGGCGGTGCATTATTTGTCGGTTCTGGTAACGTTATTTACGCCGCAGGTCCCGCGGTTATCCTGGCTTATGCCTTAGGCGGATTACTGGTGCTGTTCATCATGCGCATGCTCGGTGAAATGGCAGTGATGAATCCGGATAGCGGTTCATTTTCGACCTATGCCGATCGTGCCATTGGACGTTGGGCCGGGTTCTCAATTGGCTGGCTGTACTGGTGTTTCTGGACCCTGTTGATGGGCTGGGAGGCCTATGTCGCCGGTAAGATTCTGCATAGCTGGTTTCCGTTTATGCCGATCTGGGGCTATATGCTACTGGTGATTGTGTCCTTGGTCTGGGTCAATCTAAAAGATGTCAAAAGCTATGGTGAATTTGAGTTCTGGTTTGCCCTGATTAAAGTGGTGGCGATTATTATCTTTTTGGTGATTGGCAGTTTAGCCATTTTTCATCTGTGGCCGTGGGGCGATCTGGCTCAAGCAGGTTCAACGGGATTATTCCAACAAGAATTTATGCCGAATGGGATCGCACCAGTGATTACTGCGTTATTGGGAGTGATGTTTGCCTATGTCGGTGCTGAAATTGTCACGGTGGCGGCTGCGGAATCCAAAAGCCCGGAAAAAGAGATTCGCAAAGCATCCAATTCGGTGGTCTGGCGGATTTTATTGTTCTATGTCGGCTCCATGTTGATCACGGTCTGTTTGATTCCGCATGACAACTCTTTATTAAAGGATCCGACCTGGGGCACGTATAGCGTTACCTTGACGGCACTGGGGATTCCTGAAGCACGACATATTGTCAATTTTGTGGTACTCACCTCGGTATGTAGCTGCTTTAACTCGGCACTGTACACCTGTTCACGTATGCTATTTTCGCTCTCCAAGCGTGGCGATGCACCCAAATGTCTGGCGCTGACCAACCGTCAGGGCAGTCCATGGATCGGAGTGGTATTTTCCAGTTTATTTGCCGTTGTTGCCGTATATTTAACCGCAACTGAAAGCATGAATGTTTATGATGTGCTGATGATGGCCACAGGCACGGTGGCTTTATATGTATATCTGGCGATTGCCTGTTCCCAGTTACGGATGCGTAAAAAGTACCAGCGTGAAGGCAAACAGATCGATTTTAAAATGTGGCTGTTCCCGTGGATAACTTATGCCGTGATTTTTATCATTATTGGATCACTACTGGTGATGTTGATTGAAGGGACTTATTTTAAAGAAGTGACCTATACGTCCATACTGGCCTTGTCGATTGTAATGATTGGTGTGCTGGTGCAGAAATTAAATAAGGCTAAAGTCAGCAACAATGCCCTGATCCAGAAAAAACAATCGATCTAAACATGCATGAATCATCATTTAAATCCAGAGAGAATCCCGGGAACGAGATTCTCTATTTTTCATTTGTGCTTAAGGCAGGGTCGCAACCCCTGCTTCACGTAGACATTGCAATAACACACCAAAGGCCATGACCATATCTTTTTCATTGACACAGGCAAAACCCATTAGCAGTCCACGCTGCGCATGAGCATGGGAGTGCATATAATATTGTGACAGTGCGCGTACCTTGACACCTCGTTCCAGTGCGGTGGCGGCAACCGCGACATCGTCGCATTGTGCCGGAAGCTTGAGCACCAGATGCAAGCCGGCCGCCTCATCATATTCATGCACAAATTCAGGTCCCAAATAACGGTTAATCAGGCTCACCAGATAGTCACGACGTTTGCCATACAGTAAACGCATACGGCGGATATGCGCTTCATAATGGCCTTCACGAATAAATTCAGCCAAGGCTTTCTGCTCGAGCAGATGTCCACCCCGATATAATTCCGCTGCCACAATCCGTAAAGGGGAAAATAGCGGCTTAGGCACCACCACATAACCAATGCGTAATGAAGGGTAAATGGTTTTACTAAATGTGCCCATATAAATCACGGGCGCATCATTTTCCAGACCTTGCAGGGAAGGATAAGGCTGGCCAGAGAAGCGGAATTCACTGTCATAGTCATCTTCCACAATCCAGCTGTGATGTTGTCGGGCGATCTGGATCAGTTGTTTTCTTCGGTCCAGACTTAAATGCGAACCGAGTGGATATTGATGTGAGGGGGTCACAAAAATCAGTTTAGGCGGTTCGGCTGGCTGTTGTTCCGGAATAATCCCTTCGGCATCAACCGGCATGGCCTGAATATCCAGCCCGTTGATCCTTAAGGTATTGCGCATGCCCCAATAGGCCGGGTCTTCAATCCAGACACGATCGCCAATATCACTGAGCGCCCGTGAAACCAGATCAATGGCCTGATGGATGCCTTCGGTAATAATGATCTGGTCTGCATCGCACTGCACGGAACGGGCAACACGGAGATAGTCGGCCAAGGCGCTGCGCAGTTCAATACAGCCACCGGCGCTGCTATAAATCAGCCGGTTAATATCGGGTTCACGGCTGAGACGGGCCTGGATACGACTGAAAATATGATGCGGAAACTCGGTGACATCAGGAGCGCCCGGGACAAACGCTCCCCATTGATGTGGAGAAGCCGCAGCATAGCCCAATAAACTCGAGCCGCGTTGTGACAGCACCACCGAGGTTTCTTGCTGGGCAACAGGCGCTTGTTTTTTATTGATCTTGGTATTTAAAAAGGCTTCAGGAAGCTGTTCTGCCACCCAGGTGCCATGTCCGGTACGTGCCTCCAGATAGCCTTCTGCCTGAAGTTGTTCATAGGCTGAAAGCACCGTATTACGGGACACATGAATTTCACTGGCTAAGTCACGTGAAGCAGGCAAGCGGGTTTTCGGCTGGATGACGCCTTCGATAATGGCCCCGCGTAAACAGCGAAATAGGCGTTGATGTAGTTTTCCTTCCATGTCCTGTTGGAGACGTTGTAATAAATGGTCTCCAAGTAAACTACGCAATTGGCTCTCTCCTTCAATTTAAAAGTGGCTCTCGTCACTGGCCTTCATACGCGCGAAATTACAGCTATAGACAGTCCTGGTAAAACATCCTGAAAAAAACGAGCTGGATGTCGGGCAACACTGTAACTGACGATGAAAATATGAGGGAATTAAATGAACAATCAACATTCTGCACTTAACGCACGTAAACAGCAAGCCACACCACGTGGTGTGGGCGTGATGTGTCAGTGGTATGCGGCAAAAGCCGAAAATGCCACCATTTGGGACAAGGACGGCAATGCCTTTATCGATTTTGCCGGCGGGATTGCGGTGTTGAATACTGGCCATCGTCATCCCAAGGTGATGGCCGCGGTGACTGAGCAACTGACAAAATTTACCCACACGGCTTATCAGGTTACGCCTTACGAAAGTTATGTGGCTTTGGCTGAACGGATTAATGAACGTGCGCCGATTGCGGGGGCAGCCAAGTCGGCTTTCTTTACCACAGGTGCCGAGGCGGTTGAGAATGCCGTGAAAATTGCACGTTCATATACTGGCCGTCATGGCATTATCACCTTTGGTAATGGTTTTCATGGCCGTTCATTCATGACCATGGCCATGACCGGTAAAACAGCGCCGTACAAACGTGATTTTGGGGTGATGCCAGCAGGGGTGTTCCATGCCCGTTATCCTGTGCCAGCCAAAGGCATCAGCGTCGATGCAGCTATTGCCAGTGTTGAAGATATTTTCAGTGAAGACATTGCCCCGCATGACGTGGCAGCGATTGTACTGGAGCCAGTGCAAGGTGAAGGCGGTTTCAATGTGGTACCTGCCGAGTTCTTAAAGCGTTTACGTGCCTTAAGTGACAAGCATGGTATTTTACTGGTGGCGGATGAAGTCCAAACCGGTTTTGCACGTACAGGTAAACTGTTTGCCATGAACCATTACGAGACCAAAGCCGATCTGATCACCATGGCAAAAAGTCTGGGTGGCGGTTTCCCGATTTCAGGTGTAGTGGGGCGTGCCGACGTGATGGACGCGCCAAACCCGGGTGGTCTGGGCGGAACCTATGCAGGTAACCCGATTGCGGTTGCGGCAGCCCATGCGGTAATTGATGCGATTGAACAAGAGCAACTGTGCGAACGTGCCAATGAACTGGGTGCCGAGCTGGTCACTGTGCTTAAACAGATCCAGCAGGCATCGGGTGAGGTAGTGACCGATATTCGTGCACTCGGATCGATGGTGGCGGTTGAACTGGAAACGGCTGAGCAAGCAAAAGCTGTACAAAATTATGCAATGGAAAACGGTTTGTTACTCCTGACTTGCGGTAAATACGGTAACGTTATTCGTTTCTTATACCCATTAACTATTCCTGCTGCACAATTCCGTCAAGGTCTGGAGATCTTGAAACAAGGTTTTGTCGCATTGAATCCACAGCGCATAACAGCAATGGAGCAACCTGCATGATTCAGAACAATTTGCAGTATCTGTTAAAACATCCCGATATTGCATTTAATCAGCCTGCATCCAGTAATTATATTGAAGTCAACGATGCAGCAACTGGCGATAGCTTGGCTTGGGTCAAAAGCTATGACCGAGCGGCCGTTGATGCGGCGATCCAGCGTTCTGCCCAGGCGCAGGCAGCTTGGAAAAAGCAAACCGCACTGGCACGTGCCGATGTATTGCTGAGCTGGTACAACCTGATGCTCGAGCATAAGGAAAATCTGGCACAGATTCTTACTGCCGAACAGGGCAAACCGCTGGCGGAAGCCCGTGGTGAAATTGCCTATGCCGCTTCTTTTATTCGCTGGTTTGCAGAGCAGGCACGCCGTATTGATGGTGAAGTGCTAACCTCAACCCAGCCGAACCAGCGTTTGCTGGTGATTAAACAGGCCATTGGGGTAACGGCGGCCATCACGCCGTGGAATTTCCCTGCGGCAATGATCACCCGTAAGGCAGCACCTGCAATTGCGGCGGGTTGTAGCATGCTGGTCAAACCCGCAGAGCAAACCCCATTAACCGCTTATGCCCTCGAAGTATTGGCCTTACAGGCTGGCTTGCCTGCCGATATTTTAATCAATATCAGTGGTGATGCGATTGAAGTCGGCAAGACTTTATGCGAAAGCGACATTGTGCGAAAGCTCAGTTTTACCGGTTCAACCCAGGTCGGTCGTATTTTGATGCAGCAATGCGCACCAACCATTAAAAAGCTTTCGCTGGAATTGGGGGGGAATGCACCGGTACTGGTATTTGACGATGCCAATCTTGAGCAGGCCGTGCAGGGCATTATGGCCAGCAAATACCGCAATAGCGGTCAGACCTGCGTGTGTGCCAACCGTATCTATGTACAAGATGGCATTTACGATGCTTTGGCAGATCGTCTGGTGGAAGCGGTGTCTAAGTTGAAAGTGGGCGATGGCCGTCAAGAAGGCTCAACCCAGGGACCGTTGATTGATGAAGATGCGATTACCAAAGTTCAGTCGCATATTACCGATGCAACTGGCAAAGGTGCGACGCTACGCATTGGTGGACAACGTTCGGCTTTGGGTGGAACATTCTTTGAACCGACCGTGTTGACGGGCGTTACCCAAGACATGAAGGTCTCGAAAGAAGAAACCTTTGGGCCACTGGCTGCTTTATTCCGTTTTAAAACCGAAGACGAAGCGGTGGCAATGGCGAACGATACCGAGTTCGGTCTGGCGGCGTATTTATTTACCCAGAGTACAGCCCGTCAATGGCGAGTCGGTGAAGCACTGGAATACGGCATGGTCGGCATCAACACGGGTGCGATTTCCAATGAAGTTGCGCCATTTGGTGGTGTGAAACAGTCGGGCTTAGGCCGCGAAGGTTCAAAATTCGGTATCGAGGAATATACTGAAATGAAGTATCTGTGTGTGGATTTATCTGAATAAGACCTAAAAACGTTTTATGTCTTAGTTTAGCAATGTTCTACACAGCATAAGTTTGATAAAAAGCCAGTCATGCCCATTCATGACTGGCTTTTTTCATTCTGACTGGGCTTAGCGGGCCGAGTCCAGTCTTTCATTATTCTGAACCACAGCCTGAGCTTTGCTGTAGCTTTCGATCAGTAACTGGTAGGCCGGGAAAATCTGGGTATAGACCTGTGCCCATTCCAGTGCGTCATCACGGTTCCAGGTACGCTGGATTTCAGAGGCCACCGCTGCGGTATCCATGGGCACCACACCTGCCTGTACCACACGGGCCAAGGTAATTTCTTCTGCCATTTTGCTATAGGTGCCCGAAGCATCAATCACGGCAAATACTTTATAACCTTCTGCAACTGCACTAATCGCAGGGAAAGCCATACACACACTGGTAATGGTTCCCGCAATAATTAAGGTATTGCGACCGGTTGCTTTGACTGCATTGACAAAGTCCTGATTGTGCCAGGCGTTGATTTCACCTTTACGGGCGATATATTGCGCATGCGGTGCATTGGCATGAATCTCGGGAATCAGCGGTCCATTCGGACCTTGCGGCACCGACGCTGTCGTGATCACCGGAATCTTGGCCAGGCTGGCGATCTTGGCCAAAGCTGCGGCACGTTGGCGTAACTCGGGCATGGGCATATCACCGACCGTCTGGAATAAGCCACTCTGATGGTCGATCAATAGCATTACGGCATCATTGACATCAATCACAGGTGCCTGACCATTGAAATTTGCTGGTGTTGTCATTGTTGTATCCTCATCTTGTCTTAGGGGGTATAATTAATAATATAGACAGGACGATGACTGAAAAATATCTATAATAGGATATATTGTCATGTCAAAAGAACAATGCTGCTGAATACTGACAGGTTGAGCAAATAAGATGAAAGATTTAAATGACTTATATTTCTTTGTCAAAGTCATCGATTGCGGTGGCTTTTCTGCCGCCAGTCAGGAACTGATGGTCACCAAGTCCTTATTGAGTCGCCGCATCGCCGATCTGGAAGAACGTCTCGGGGTCAAGCTGATCAACCGGACCACCCGACAGGTTTCGATTACCGAAGTGGGTAAAATCTATTATCAGCATTGCAAGGCCATGTTGATTGAGGCCGAGGCAGCCGAGGAGGCCATCGAGTTTTTAACCGCTGCACCACGCGGCCTGATCAAACTGTCTTGCCCGACCAATTTATTGCATATCAATATCAGCCAGATGCTGAATGAGTTTTTGCAGCTATATCCCAAGATCAGCCTGCATGTGGAAGCCACCAACCGCCGGGTTGACTTAATCAATGAACGTTTTGATCTGGCGCTACGGATTCGAACTTTGCCTTTGCCAGACAGTGATTTAATTGTGCGGGAACTGGCGCTGGCACGGCAGTTTATTGTCGCGAGTCCAGACCTGTTACATCAGTTTTATTCAATCAGTGAACCGCAGCAATTGACCCAGTTTCCGGTGCTGATGATGGAGTCTTTTGCACCTGAATATCATTGGCAATTATTTTCGCAGGATCAACAGGAACTGAAAGTACAGTGCCATCCACGACTGACCACTACTGATTTAACAGCATTAAGAGAAGCTACTTTACAAGGACTGGGTATCGCTAAATTACCGGAACTGATGGTGGCTGAAGATATCAAACAGGGGCGCCTGATTCATGTTTTGCCTGAATGGCAACCCAAGCCTGAGCTGATCCATCTGGTGTATACCTCCAGACGCGGCTTGCTGCCCTCAATGAAATTATTGATCGATTTTCTAGTCAAAAAGTTTGACGAAATGAAACAACACAACTCGGTGTTGTATTAATCAGAGTCCTATAACGAATAGCCGCTGTCAGTTTTTGCCAATTCACGCAGGCCCTGCATCAGGGTCTCGATCAGTTTTTCCACCACCAGACGTTGGCCTTTACGTGAGGCATACACCAGTTGTACCGTACCGCGATTGGATTTCCATTCGGGCAGTAAATGAATGAGTTTGCCTTTTTCAATATCGGCTTTCACGGTCAGGGAGGGGAAGGCTGCGATGCCCCGCCCATCACGCACCGCATAATACACGCCTGCCAGATCATTACTTTTGACCCGTGGCTGATACGGCACATCCACCGTTTCATCCCGCTCAACATGACATAAGTGCCAGTAATATTGATGTTTTTGTATACCTAGGGCCACGCTCGGATAGTGCTGCAAGTCTGAATAATGCTGTATGGTCTGGCCTTGCAGTAATTCGGGGGCCGCCACCAGACAATGTTCGGTACGAATCACGTCACGGACAATCAGGCTGGAATCCTGATTCGGTTCAAAACTGGTACGGATCGCGATATCAATATCATCATGCAGCACATCGACACGACGGCTGGTCAGTTCCAGAGAGATGTCAACTTTGGGATAGTTTTTTAAGAACTGATTCAGTAATTTACGAATCTGAAAATGCATCATCAACGGTGGGCAACTGATCTTGACCGTACCTTGCGGTTCATTTTTCTGTTTCAGCAAGACATTTTCGGCACATTCCACTTGGGCAATGACCTTGCAGCATTCTTCATAGAATTCCTGGCCTAACTCGGTGACTTTAAAATGCCGGGTGGTGCGCTGGATCAGGCTGACATTAAACTTCTGTTCCAGTTCAATAATGCGACGGCTCAGCTTGGATTTACTGATATTTTCAGCTTCGCTGGCCGCACTAAATCCGCCGTGTTTCACCACCAGATAGAAATAATGAAAGTCATCAAATGAGTTGATCAAGGCAAAGCAGATCCGGTAAATACGACAAGATCAGGATAGCATTAACTGTCCTGATCTTAATAGGGCGGCTTATTTTTCTGCGGTGTTGGTGAAGTAGCTGGTCATCAAATTGCGGTAATCCGGAATGTGATTCGAGAATAAAGCCCCCAGCCCTTCGATGTCATTGCGCCAGTCACGGTGCAGTTCACAGGCCATGCCAAACCAGGTCATCAGCTGTGCGCCGGCTTGTGACATACGGTCCCACGCGGCATCGCGAGTGAGCGCATTAAAGGTTCCCGAGGCATCGGTAATCACAAACACTTCAAAGTCTTCTGCCAAGGCAGACAGCGCAGGGAATGCCACACAGACTTCCGTCACCACACCGGCAATAATCAATTGTTTTTTACCGGTGGCTTTCACTGCCTTGACAAAATCTTCATTGTCCCAGGCATTGATCTGGCCTGGACGGGCAATATAAGGCGCATCCGGAAACAGTTCTTTCAGTTCAGGCACCAGTGGACCATTCGGGCCATTTTCAAAGCTGGTGGTTAAAATCGTCGGTAAGTTGAAGTATTTTGCCGCATCTGCCAAGGCCAGCACATTGTTTTTAAATTTGTCTGGATCAATATCCCGAACCAGTGAAAGTAGGCCAGCCTGGTGATCGACCAAAAGAACCGCTGCGTTGTCTTTGTCTAGGCGAATATAGTCTTTAGCCATTGTTGTATCCTCATGTTGTTGTAAAGAAGAAGACGGATAAGAAGATGAAGGTCCGTACTGCTTGAAATTATGCTAGTTAAATTTTTAAGTCAGATGAAGCACAAAAAATGAGACAAACAATATCAAAAATAGGATGATTGATTATATTTAGCTTTCAATAGGCTCCTTAATTTTAAATTGTCCTATAGATAGAATAATGTGTTGCCATTCTGAGGCTATAAGCCCCCCTGTTGCAGGCGTAAAATAGCATCCAACAGCAGAACTTCTACTCTATAGGAGAAACCAGATGAAGAAAATTCTTGGTGTGTATCAGAACAAACACATGCACTGGGTCGGTGATGGTTTCCCGGTGTATAACCTGTTTTCGTATGACCGTTTAGGCCAGAGCCTGAGTCCGTTCCTGTTACTGGACTACGCTGCGCCTTATCGTTTTGATCCAACTACAGCGCAACATGGGGTGGGTTCACACCCGCATCGTGGCTTTGAAACAGTCACCATTGCTTACCAAGGTGAAGTGACCCATAAAGACTCCAGTGGTGGTGGCGGAACCATTAAAGCGGGTGATGTGCAATGGATGACGGCCGGTGGCGGGATTCTGCATCAGGAATTTCATTCGCCTGAATTTGCCCACGAGGGCGGCTTGTTTGAAATGGTGCAACTGTGGGTCAATTTGCCCGCTCATTCAAAAATGACGCAAGCAAAATATCAGGCCATTGAAGCCGACCAGATTCGGCACATTGCCCTGGATGATGCAGGCAGTGAAATGCGCATCATCGCAGGTCAATATCAGGACGTGGATGGCGCCGCTACCACCTTTAGTCCGGTTAATGTCTGGGATGGCACGATTGTACAGGGTCAGCAACACAGCTTTTATGTGACCGAAGGCCATACCACCTTATTGGTATTGCTGTCTGGGAAAGTGAGCGTGAATGACGACCAAAGCATTGAAGCGCCAAGTCTGGTGGTACTGAGCCGTGAAGATATCGAGTTTAGCCTCAAGGCGGAACAGGACAGTAAATTCCTGATCCTGACCGGTCAGCCACTAAATGAACCGATTGAAGGTTATGGGCCTTTTGTCATGAACAGCAAAGCGGAAATCGTTGAAGCTGTACGTGATTTCAATAGCGGTAAATTTGGCCGGATGGAGGCTTGATTGCGCAGTTAAATCCAAGCCTATGTAAGAAAGCCCGTCACACCTTGAAGTGTGACGGGCTTTCGCTATAAGGGTCCTCTATTGATTTTTTTAATTTATTGTCACTTATAATTATTCAGCTTATTATGTGACTTTGTTCTCGTTCTTATATCAAAAGAATAGCGCTAAATTTGTGCTTTGCAAAGCCCCTAAAGCCCTGAAAATGAAAAAATAAAGAATGTTCTGTATAGTTTTGTGGCCTAAAAGGTAATTTTTTGAATGGTTTCATTGGCTTAAGTGCAGAATCAGAATTGTGATAAAATGTAACAATAAATGAACAATGAAATTCAACAAAACATGGCCTGAAATGCTGAATCTGGTATTTTTTAATACCGTATTTGGCCCGAGTATCAGTCATAATCAAGAAAAATCATCAACTGATGGGACATAATTTTGGATATTGCAATTATTGGCAGTGGAATGGCAGGACTTGCCTCAGCCAGAATCCTACATGATGCAGGACATAAAGTAACGATATTCGAAGCGCTCGCAGGTCGAGGCATGGATAGTCATAGTATTGACTTTGATGGTGGCATTATTGATGCACCTTTGCGTGTCATGAATCCAAAGCTGTGGCAGAACACCCTGAGTCTGGCCAGCTACTTAGGTATTGAAACTTTCCCGGTACGCACTTTTATGGCGTGCAGCTGGCTGTTTGAAGATAAAACAGAGACTTGGCTCACCACCTCACGCAGCCGCATTGGTAACTTCCCGATCATTAATAACCGTAAAGGCATCCAGCAATATGGCTGGCGTCTGGTCAAGGGCATGTTGCAGCTGAAAACGGCAGTACACCAATTCTTTAAGTCAGACAAGCAGGACATTACCTTAGCTGAATTTATGAATCAATATCATATTGAGGAAGTGTTCTGGCATGGTACGGTGATGCCAGTGCTGTATACCATTTGTACCTGTCATCCCAAGACTATTGGTGAATGGCCAGCCAAACCATTATTGGAATTTATTCGCCAGTTGACCGAAGGTGAAGCCTTATTGCGGATGAAAGGCGGCACGCCCGCGCTGGTCAGCCGCCTGATTGATGGCATTGAGATCCATAGTGGCTCACCGGTGAAGACAGTGGAAGAGCAGGGCGATAAAGTGCTGGTGGAAAATGACCAGGGCGAGCGCCAGCTGTTTGACCGGGTGGTGATTGCCACGCCAACCCCAGCGATTGAAGGCTTCCTGAAACAGCCGCAGTTTGCTGAAGATATTGCCTTGCTGAAAAAATTCCGTTTTGAAGAAGGTGATCTGGTCATTCATACCGACCCGATTGTGATGCCGCAACGCCGTAAAGACTGGGCGGTACTCAGCTATATGATGGACCGTAAATTTACCCGTCAGCAATTTACCGTGTGGATTAACTCGATTGAACCGACGCTGGTCGGTAAAAATGCCGTGTTCCAGACCTGGTGCCCAGTCATTGACATTGATCCGAAGAAAATCATTTCCAAGGTCAAACTGACCCGTGCGGTGGTGGACTCGGAAACGGTCGCGCTGAATAAACAGATCCAGCAGCGTCATTTAGACCAAAACCGTAAAGTGTTTTATTGTGGTTCATGGTCATGTGATGGTTTGCCAATTTTAGAATCGGCTGTCACTTCAGCCATGCACATTTCTGAAATTTTAGGTGCGCCGTTACCTTTTGTTGGACTAAAACCAAAAGTGAAGGTTGCACCCGAACTCGGTTATTAATATGCGCTTCTTCAAGCAGGCACTGATTGAAAAAGTCATCGGGCATAAATATGCCATTGATGCCGGGCATCTCGGAGATGACGCAGCGCTTGCCTGGAGCAATTTGGGCTTTTGGCAGGACCAGCAGCAGGACTATGCGCTGGCTTGCCAAAGTCTGGCCGATCAGATCGCTGCCTCCCTACAACTCAAATCAACAGATCGTGTTTTAGATCTGGGCTGTGGACAAGGGGCCAGCCTGTTGCACTGGTTACAGCAATACCAGATTCAACAACTCAGCGCAGTTGAACTGCAACCTGCCTGTGTACAACGAATTCAAAAATACTTACCGCAAGTTCAAATTTATTGTGCAAATTTTTTGAATTTAAAAGCACTGCCACTTTTGAATTCATTTGATGCGGTGCTGTGTATCGATGCAGCTTATCACAGTGATTTGAATTCATTTCTTGATGCCGTGTCCCCGGTTTTAAATTCAAAAGGCCGAATCGCATTTCATACCTTGATGTGGTCAGAGAACTGGGCAAACTGTGGATATCTTCAACAACAGCACTATCATTACCTGTTAAAGAGCGCCGATGTGCATTGGCAGCAGCTGCTAGATCAGCAGCAGCTTGAGCAGACCTTGGCGCAGCAGGGTTTTTGCGAAATTCAGATTCAGGATTTTTCCGAACCGGTGTTAAAAGGTTTTGCTCAATATATTGAGTCGCGAAAAGCTGAAAAGCATGGTTTTGATTTTGCCCAGTTCAAAATCGAGATGACTGCCAAGTTGTGCCGAAAACTCTATCAGGATGGATTAGTACGTTATATTCAGGTCAGTGCAGTAAAACAGTGAGAACAAGATGCCAAATCAATATAAAGGTTCATGCCTGTGTGGGGCGGTGAGCTATCAGGCGGAGGTTGCGCCACGTTATCGTTTTAATTGTCATTGTCGTGATTGCCAGAAGGCCACGGGCAGTGCCTATGCGCCGATTGCATTCTTTCATCAATCCGAACTGAAGATCGAAGGCGAACTAAAATATTTTGAATCTTTGGGATTGTCTGGCAAGCCGATTCGCCGAGCCTTTTGCCCAACCTGTGGTTCGCAAATGTTTGGTTTGCCTCAGCTGGTACCGGAGATGATTTCAATTCGTGCAGGAACGCTGGATGATCCAAATCTGTATCAACCACAAGCAGAATGTTTTGTGAGTCATGCCAATGAATGGGATCTGTTAAATCCGGATATTTCGCATTTTGAGAAAATGATGGGGAAGAAAAGAGAATAAAGCAAGAAATGGTGCCGGCACACGGATTCGAACTGTGGACCTACTGATTACAAGTCAGTTGCTCTACCAACTGAGCTATGCCGGCAACGTGGCGAGAATTCTACAGAATTTGTTTAAAAAAACAAGCGAAAAAATAAGCAAACGGATGAATTTAATGGGCCTATGGAATTTTCGCCAGTTCAATTCTATTGATTCAGCGCATAAACAAAGGAATCAATGATTTCGCCTGTGTTTAAATGGGCTTTGACAGGCACACGTTGATAGTCTGCACCTTCGAATTCGTCCAATTGTTGCCAGTGTTGTTCCAGGTTGTCTGAGAAAAATACAAAGCCAGATACTTGATTTTCGCTTTGATCTAAAACAATACCCGGAAAGCCAAGTTCTGCTCCCCAGCCTTGTTGTTTGAGGGTACCAAATACATGTGCTTCTGCCCATGTACCACCAATATTTTCCATGATATGGGCATTGGGACGGTTGGGTCCTAGAGTCCCATAAACAAATAAACTGAGCATAGTGAAGGGTAGGGAGGTAAAAGGAATAGGGTAGTAAAATAATAAACTAAGAACTTTATTGATGCCTCATGAATATGTGTTTTTATTTTTGGTAGAATCGAAAAAAATTACTCATGTTATAAATGAAACATACTCTAGATTATTACGATATCAATGCATTGGAATTTTTCGAGTCTACATCTAAAGTAGATATGGAGAGCCTATACCAACCGTTTTTACGTTATCTACCAGCCCATGCCTTTATACTTGATTTGGGCTGTGGTTCAGGTAGAGATACCTTGGCTTTTAAGAATAAAGGTTATCAGGTTACAGCAATAGATTATTCAAAAGAGTTGGTTGATAAGGCAAGATGCTTGACTGGAATCGATGTGCGTTTTGAAAGCTTCTATGAGTTGTCTGAGCTAAATCAATATGATGGTGTTTGGGCATGTGCTTCACTATTACATTGTGAAAGAAAACGTTTGCCTGAGGTGTTGGAGAAAATACTAAAAGCATTAAAAGTGAATGGAATCTGCTATATATCATTTAAATATGGGAAGGAAGATCGTTACAAGGATGGACGACAATTTACCGATATGAATGAGTCACAAGTACAGAACCTATTAAAAAAATTTGATAATATTTTACTGTTACAACAATGGATTACCATTGATAAGCGTCCCGATCATAATGAAGATTGGCTTAATATCGTATTTCAAAAACAAAATTGAATAAATAATGTCAGTATCTATACCTACACCACAGCAGCAACTCAAGTTTCTGAAACAGATTCAGCAAATTTTACATTCAGGAAGTTTTTCTTCGACTTATAAATTTGCTTTATTGATGAGTCTTTCCCGCTTGGCGATTGAACAGGGACGCGATACTGGAGAAGGCTTAACTTTAGACTATCTGGATATTGCAGAAAAATTTATAGATTTATATTGGAAGCAGACACTGCCATTTCATTTTAATGAAAATGAACCGTTCCGATTACAACAGAATAATGGAAAGCAAGCAGGAATTATCAGCTTAATTTACACTGCTCAGCAAAGTTATAAATCCCTTGCCTTAGCCAGACGAGATCATGTGTATTGGTTGCAATTGAAAAAGAAAGTGGCAGATATCGTAAAGAAAATGCCTGTAACTTACCTACAGAATTTGAAAGGGCAAAATATTGAGTTTTTATATCGTTTAGAAGATTCTCGAAAACAGCTCATACTTTTGCCTAATGTCATGTATTGCTTGCGTCAATTCAGTGAAATTATTGAAGAGTTATGCCAGAAAAAGTGGGTTGATTTTGTTAGATTAAATAAAGGTAATTTATTGGTTCTGGATGGTTTACCTGATCTGGCAACATTCATGTTTGAACCTAGCCGAAATCAGCTTCGACAAGTAGGGGAATTTCTAGTTGACCTGCAGGCATGTAAATGCTTCTACTGTCAAAAGCCAATTAAACAAAATAAATGGGCTGTAGACCATTTCATACCTTGGGCAATATACCCAGCAGATACAGGTCATAATTTTGTACTTGCAGATGAAAAATGTAATTCAGCTAAAAGTGATTTCTTGGCGTCGGAAGATTTTTTGTTGCAGTGGCAAGAGCGAAACCAAAATTTTGATAGCCTTATTACAGAGGAGTTATCAAAGCTTGGATTTCTGACGAATATTGAAAGATCCCATAGTGTTGCGAGTTGGGCGTATCGGCAAGCTAAAGAGAATGGATATCTATTATGGGATCAGTGATATAGATTATTTTTGAATTTATCTAAATTGTTTGAGGCAAAGTACCTAAAAAATCTAACTTGGGAATTAATAAGTATTTCATAATAGGTTTACATGTTTTGGGGAAGCTCATTTAAAGGGCGTTATAAAAATTGGTTTAATGAATAATGAATGATTTAACAACAAGATTTTTAAATAATTTTAGTCAGTGGCATGAGGTAGGGCTAACAACTATAAAAGTAATTATTTCGATTGGAATATTGTGCTTAGTTGCCTATCTTCTCACAATTGGTTATATCCCTTCAGAAATTAGCTTTGGCGATACACTCATTTTTCTATTGATTTTTGTTGCCTGTTCTATTGTCTATACTGGATTAAGCATAGTGCTGTTTTTCTTCGGGATTTCATTGATGCCTATCGCCTATCTAATTTTAAGTGCCATAGATAAATATTTACCTCAGCACATACAAATAGGTAGAAAACTTCCCTTTCCAAAGATAAGTATCCTGACACTAGCTGGCTCTCTTTATCTTTTATATACCATTCGAAGTTTATTGTTATTGCATTGGAAAATCAGTCTTTATGTAGCACTTACTTCGGCCTTTATTTCACTTTTCTATTATGCTTTTTACATTAATAGGCAGAAGATCAAAGAGTTTAGCAATAAGTTTGAAAACTTAAAGGAGATTATTGATGATCCTGATGCCAGTGAAAATCTTAAAGCATTTGCAAGAACTAAATTAAAGAGATTAGAAACACATATTAAAGACAGTATACAAATATCGTTCTTTCTTATCCTAATTCCCCTTGTACCTATGTTTTTTATTGGAGATATTGGCAAAGTATTCTTAGATTTCACAATGCAAAAAACAGGTGTCAGTATAGAAAAAGCGACACTGTATATTAAAGCCCCTTATGCCAGCTTAATTGATTTACCTAAAACAACGACTCCTGAGTTAAGCGAACATCAAACCTTTATTTTTAAGGATGTAAAAGTTTTATTTCAGGGTATTGGTAAAAATACTCTGATTGCTTACAAAGTTAAAAAGATTGAGAAACAGATCGTTATTCCGAATGAGTACATTACGATTGAGAAAGTCCGGAAAGTTGATGATAACTAGATTTAAACTATTAGATAGTTTAATTATAAGTAACTGTATTTTAATTAAAATTATTGAGATTTTAAATATTCCTATAAAATTAATTGAAAAAATAAAAGCAATAAAAAAGCCTAAATCCTTCGATTTAAGCTTTCTCATTTCATGCACACACATGAATTAAAATTCTGGCGGTGAGAGAGGGATTCGAACCCTCGATACGCGCAAACGTATACACACTTTCCAGGCGTGCTCCTTCAGCCACTCGGACACCTCACCAAGGTGTGCGATAGTAACCAAAAAAATGCGGGCTGCCAAGTTGTGATGAACAGATTTGCAGAAAAACTTTTTGGCTAATGATAAGATTGCGCCATATAACGTTTTAGTTTGAAGCGACATAATATGCAAAGTACTGCAAAAAAAGCCGCATTGCCCGCGATGACGCTGGCAGCATTAGGGGTGGTATTTGGAGACATTGGGACCAGTCCGCTCTATGCGATACGGCAATGCTTTGTCACAGGACATGTGGATATCAGTGAAGGATCGATTCTCGGCATCCTGTCGCTGATCTTCTGGTGCATGAACCTGACCATCAGTTTTAAATATGTGTCGATGATCATGCGTGCAGACAACAATGGCGAAGGCGGGATCATGTCTTTGCTGGCATTGAACCTGCGTTCTAACGTATTCACTAACAAGAATAAAATCTTTCTGATCGCATTGGGCTTTATCGGGGCATCTCTATTCTTTGGTGATGGCATTATTACGCCAGCCATTTCGGTACTGTCGGCGATTGAGGGCCTGAGTCTGATCACACCCACACTGGATCGTTGGTTAGTCCCGATTGCGCTGGGTATTTTAACCGCTTTGTTTATGGTGCAACGACATGGTACTGCCACCATGGGCAAATTCTTTGGGCCGATCACCTTATTATGGTTCGCATCTATTGGCCTGATTGGCCTGTGGAGCATCATTCAGACTCCGTATGTGTTGATGATGGTCAATCCTTACTGGGCGTTGCATTTTGTCTATGACCAGCCGACAGTTGCCTTTATTACCATGGGAGCGGTGATCCTGACCATGACCGGTGGGGAAGCGCTCTATGCCGATATGGGCCATTTTGGACGGATGCCGATCAAGCTGGCCTGGTTTATCGTGGTCTTGCCGTGCTTGCTGCTCAATTATGCCGGCCAGGGCGCCTTACTGTTGCGTGATGCCAAGGCGATTGAAAACCCGTTCTATCTGCTCGTGCCTGACTGGGCCTTATTCCCGATGATCGGACTGGCAACTGCCGCAGCGGTGATTGCCTCTCAAGCGGTGATTACCGGTGTGTTCTCGATGGCCAATCAGGCCATGCAGTTACGCTATTTGCCACGTCTTACCGTGCACCATACCTCTGATGTAGAGCAGGGCCAGATCTATTTGCCTTTCATTAACTGGGTGTTGTTTATCTCGGTGGTGATCCTGATTCTGCTGTTTGAAAGCAGTGCCGAACTGGCCAGTGCCTATGGCGTTGCGGTGACCATGACCATGCTCTGCGGTACCATCCTGATCTCGACGCTGGCCTATGGGGTGTGGCGTTGGCCTGCATGGAAAGTGGCGTTGTTTGCGGTGCCATTCCTGATCATAGATCTGATTTTTGTCGGTTCAACCTCATTAAAAATCCTCTCTGGCGGATGGGTACCAATCCTGATAGGTGTGGTGGTCTATACCATTCTGATGACCTGGAAACGTGGTCGTGAAATCGTGTATAACCGCATGGAAACCAATGCGTTGCCAATCGAATTATTTATTAAAAGTATTGGCATGAGCAAGGAAACCCAATATGTGCCAGGTGAAGCGATTTTCCTGACCGGTACCCCGAATATTGTGCCGCATGCGATGTTGCATAACATCAAGCACAACAAGGTGCTGCATGAGCGCAATGTGATGGTGACGGTTTATACGCAGGATATTCCCTATGTGGCTGAAGCCGACCGCTTAAAAGTGGAAAAGCTGGATGAGCACTTTTATCGCATCTATGTCTATTATGGTTTCAAGGACCAGCCGAATATTCCGGTCGCGCTGGAACAGGCCTATAAACAACTGGATTTTGAGTTCGATATGATGCAAATGAGTTTCTTCATTTCGCGAGATCGTATTGTGCATACCGTTGGTGATGGCATGTCACCATGGCGTGAAAAGCTGTTTATCTCGATGCAGCGCAATACCAGTCCGGTCAGTGACTTCTACCAGATTCCGACCAACCGTGTGGTGGAACTGGGTAGTCAGATCGAAATTTAAGTTGAAGTTGATAAAACAGGCACGCTCAAGTGCCTTTTTTATTGTCTGTTGAGCAAGTGTACAGATTTGCGACATAAAATGTCGCTCTAGGCTGAAACCCAATATACAGCAAGGCTTTGAGTTGTTAAGCTGCGCGTTCATATTGATTTTGATGTAGTTATGGCGAAGAGACCAACCAGAAAGGGTAAAACTCCATTTGCTTTTTTGAGCCAGAATGTTGGAAAGCTTGTGCTGGCTGCAGTCGCGACGGGAAGTTTTGCGATTGCATTTGGCAATGAAAAAATTTCGAAACTGATCCCGTTCCAGTCCAGTAATGGCGCCTGTTTAAAACCGTTCTATCGTGATGTGCCGCCGTTATTGAGCAAAGACAGTCTGAAAAAAGACAGTTATGCCTTGTGTTTTAATGACTTCAATGTAATGTATTCGGGCATCTCCAAGACCCCGTTGTGGTCAGCGGAATATCTCACCCCTGAACGTTTAAGTGTCAAAATCAAACGTGAAGATAATTTCCATGAAGAAACCCGGGTGCAGTTGGCGCATCGCGCGTTGTTATCGGATTATCGTGGTTCCGGCTATGACCGTGGCCACATGGCACCTAACGGGGACATGAACAATACCGCAGCCCAGTATGACAGTTTCTCCCTGGCCAATATGGTGCCGCAAGCCCCTAAAAATAATCAGGAAGTCTGGCGCAAACTGGAAGAAGCGGTGCGTTCCATGGTCACCAAACAGCATAAAGATGCCTATGTACTGACCGGACCAATCTTTGAAGGCAAACGCCTAAAAACCATTGGTAAAGGGGTGATTGTCCCGACCGCGGTGTATAAAGCGGTGTATTTACCCAAGCAGGGCATTATTGGTGCCTACTATGCGCCAAACAATAATTCATTACAGGTCAAAGTGGTGAGTGTCTGCTATCTGGAAGAAAAGCTGGGAATTAATTTATTCCCACAATTGACCGAACAGCAGAAACGCAATGTCTATCAGTTGCCTTTGTCTGCGCAACAGGTGAAGCCGAATAAGGACATCAGCTATTCACATTGGGATGGGCAAAGCCAGTGTGCGGAAGAGGCCAAGACTGATGCCATTCAGGCCCAGCAGCGTCAATTTACCTCACAATCGACTGAGTCGGCAGGCAGTAAGTTGCCGCAGATTGATGAACAGACCAAGCAGGCCATGATTAACCAGCTGATCAATGCCTTGGTACAGTATTTCTTACAAATGTTGCGCTAAGAAACGCTTGCAAAGTGATCGTGCTTGGCTCATGTTGGGTGAGAGACAACAATAACGAGAGAGAAAGATGTTTAAACCTTTTGAACATGGTGATGAGTCGTCAGCAATTTATGACCTGACCCTGGAAAATCAGGTGGATTGTGTGAGCTTATATGGCAATTTGCAAATCACCAAAGATCAGGCTGGTTTAAAAACCGCAAAGGCATTACAAGGCTTTATCAATGAGGTGGTGGCAGCCTTGGAGAAACAGGAACTGCCTGAACAGATCGAGCGCCAGCTGGAACAGGACATTGAGAATCCATTTTTATAAATAAAAAAACAGCCGATACAGGCTGTTTTTTTTATGCGGTGTGATGCGCTTAGTTTTTCTCGCTGCCCACCACTTTGTAGATCACTGCACCGATAATGGCACCAATGATTGGCGCAACCCAGAATAACCACAACTGGCTAAGTGCAGCAGTTTCCGCAAATAAAGCCACCGCAGTACTACGTGCCGGGTTCACAGAAGTATTAGTCACAGGGATACTGATCAAGTGGATCAGGGTAAGCGCCAAACCAATCGCAATCGGTGCGAAGCCAGCCGGTGCACGACGGTCCGTCGCACCCATGATCACGATCAGGAAGAAGGCTGTGAGGACTACTTCGATCAGGAATGCTGAAGCCACAGAGAAGTGGTTTGGAGAAAGTTCGCCATAACCGTTGGTCGCGAAGCCGCCTGTACCGGCAAAACCGGCCTGACCTTGTACGATGATGTACAGCACGAATGCTGCCAGCGCACCACCAATCACCTGAGAAATAATATAGGGCACCAGGTCTTTGGCATTAAAACGTCCACCGACCCATAAACCGACGCTGACCGCCGGATTAAAGTGACCACCTGAAATATGACCAAAGGCATACGCGCCCGTTAATACAGTTAAACCAAAAGCAAGTGCTACACCAAGAAAGCCGATGCCAAGCTCTGGAAATGCTGCTGCAAGTACAGCACTACCACAACCACCAAAAACAAGCCAAAAAGTACCAAGAAATTCTGCTAAATATTTGTTCATTGTTATCACCAAACATGTTTTAAAAAATAAAAAAAACAAGCATCCAAAACGTTATTATGGATATGTGTCAACAGTGTGAAAAAAGTGTGAACTATTTCACATAGGTATATAGGCTCTTGTATAAAACGTGTGAAAAAATGGATCAGTTGTGAAACCGTTAGTTCATGGGTAATTTTATTAAGAATTGTAAATTGTGTTGTTGTTTCGCCACTGTTGCGGGGTTTGCCCGGTCCAGATTTTAAAAGCACGCTGAAAAGCGCTTTGTTCCGAATAACATAGCAGTAGCGCAATTTCCTGCAAACTGAGATGCGGATCTTTGAGATATTCAGTGGCCAGCATAAAGCGCACCTGTTGCACCCGTTGCTGAAAAGTCGTGTGTTGTTGTTGTAAATGACGCTGTAATTGGCGCACGGAAAGGCCCAGCTTTTCGGCAATAAAATCGAGCTGATATTGGTTTTTTTGCAGGCCAGTCAAAATGGCATGTTGTAAACGTTGATCCAGTTGGGTCGAATTGGGCAATTTATCCAGCAAGGCTTGGGCTTGCTGCAACAACAGTTGCTGTAAGGTGTGATCACCGCTACGTAAGGGTTTAAATGCCTCGCTAACCGGAAGCAGTAACTGTGTTTTAGGCTGATCAAAGCGCACTTTACAACGGAAATACTGCTCATAAATGCTGATGTTTTTAGGTGCGGCATTGACGAAATGCACTTCATGCAGCTGAATTACGTCACCGGACATAAATAGCTTGAGAAATTGCACCATCAGCGCAATGGCAATTTCATCGGTCAGTTGGGTCGGATGCGGTTCAGGCGCTTCCCAGCGGATGGAGGCATAGCGATCATTGAATTCGACCACCAAAGGACTGCCATCATAAATCAGGCGGTGAAAGTCATGATAACGCGCTAAAGCTTCGCCCAGATTTTCACAGGATAAGGCCAGATAGGCAATAATCCCCAGATGTTTGGGCTGTACATAGGCGGCGATTTCCAAGCCTAGGCCACTCTTCGGATGTAGTCGATTTAGATCTTCTAACAGATCCCGCCAAATCACATAATCAAAGCGTTCCTGATTCTGAACCTGTTGTAATTGTTCAGGAATGGCAATCTGTTCTGCTTCACAATAGGCTTTTAACAAATGCCCCAAACCACCAAAAACAGAGCCGGTATAGTGCTTGAGCTGTGACATCCTGTCCACCTGTTCGCTTGTCGTGTTTTGTCAATATAACTATAGCCTATCGTCAATACTTCGCCTATCAAAATTTATATGCTGAATAAAAATAAGCAAATATAGGGGAGAAGACCATGATTAAGGGTTTTATCGCAGGCTTGGCAGTGGCGAACGCATTTGAATGGTTTGCCCATAAATACATTTTGCATGGCGTACATCGTCCCGGTCAGCCACGCTATAGTCCGGTACCGAAAAGTATGGAGTCGCACTGGGCCCATCATCGTGAAGTGCGTAAGCAGCAGTTTTCTGACGACTGTTATGTAGAAGGTGTTGAGCATTGGCGCACACGTAATGAAATCATGTCATTGGCGGTGGTGGCCGGTGTTGCCAGTGTGGCGTTCTATCCACTTTCAAAAGGTATGTCTCTGGCCGCGCTGTATAGTGCAGGCAATTATTATTATGTACACCGCCGTGCGCATCTGGAACCGGATTGGGCCAAACGAACCATTCCCTGGCATTATGATCATCACATGAATTCCAATCAGGATGCCAACTGGTGTGTGACCCGACCATGGTTTGATTATGTGATGGGTACCCGTGTGGTCTCATCTGCAGACTTAAAAGAGGCCAATCCATTGGGTCTCCGCTTGCCAGCAGTATTGTCTCAAGCCCTGACTCAAGCAGTAGAGGCTGTTTTCCCGGTAAAATGGGTGGAGCACAAACCTAAACTGGTCACAGCAGTGCCGTCGCAAGATCAAGCCGATGATGCGGTGGCTTAAAGCGACCGATAAAACAGCATACGGGTTTGGTCAGCAGGATTCATAACGGAAGAATCAAAATTTTGTCGTAAATTGTCAATGAAAATGGTTTTTAATGTCAATATTTCTACAGATTTTAGCGCTACTTTAGCTCAGACAAAATATTTGACTATATTTTGCTCAAAATGGATATGTATGTTTTACCCTCTAGCGTTATATAACGCCGTTTCTTACCTTGCCCAGCAAGGTATTTTTTTGCCTGTAAAAAGCTTTCCATAAAAAAACCTCTCATCAGAGAGGTTCATATTTCTATCCCTGATGTATCAGAGACGCATTTCAATACCTTGTGCCGCAAGATATTGTTTTGCTTCTGGAATGGTGTGTTGACCAAAGTGGAAAATAGAAGCCGCAAGCACTGCATCTGCACCACCTTTTAAAATACCGTCAGCCAAATGCTGTAAATTGCCTACACCGCCTGAAGCAATGGTGGGAATATTGACACGGTCATTAATCTGGCGCATCAAGGCAATGTCATAGCCTGCTTTGGTACCATCGGCATCCATACTGGTAATCAGTAGTTCGCCTGCACCGAAGTCGGCCATTTTTACCGCCCATTCAATCGCATCGATGCCAGTCGGTTTACGACCACCGTGGGTGAAAATTTCCCACTTGTTCTCGCCGGTTTTTTTTGCGTCAATCGCGACCACGATACATTGAGCACCAAAGCGTTGCGAGGCTTCCTGTACAAATTCAGGGGTAAATACCGCTGCCGAGTTGATACTGACTTTATCGGCACCGGCATTCAGCAATAAACGGATATCTTCAACTTTACGGACACCACCACCGACAGTTAACGGTACAAACACGCTTTCTGCCATGCGTTCTACGGTACGGTAGGTGGTGTCGCGTCCATGATGGGTAGCAGTAATATCTAAAAAGGTGATTTCATCGGCGCCTTGTTCGTTATAACGACGCGCCACTTCGACAGGGTCACCTGCGTCACGAATATCAAGGAATTGAACGCCTTTGACGACTCGACCATTATCAACATCTAAGCAAGGGATAATACGTTTTGCGAGCATAAAATTTTCCAAAAAATCGCCAATAAAGAAAGGGGTGCTACACCTTCATGGAGGGAACAGGTATTCTATCAAACTTCACAGCTATTTTTTGCAGGTTTTCCATGTCGGTTTATACCCCGTTGAGTTTAGAAGAAGTTCAAGCCTTTGCCGAACCCTATGGTTTAGCAGTGATTGACCTGATTCCAATCCAAGGCGGTATTCAAAACACCAATTATTTTTTGGTGGATCAATCAAAGAAACAATATGTTTTAACGGTGTTTGAAGAGTTAGATGCTGAAGGGGCCGGTGAACTGGTGCCTGTACTGGATTGTTTGGGTCAGGCCGGTGTGCCTGTGGCGGTACCGTTAAAGCACAGTGGACAGGCGATTCATAGCATTGCCGATAAGCCGGCACAAATTGCACCGCGCTTGATGGGCGAGCACCCTGAAGATGCCAGCATTGCGCAAATACAGGCGATTGCACAGGCGCAGGCAAAATTGCATTTGGCCTTGCGAGACTTTCCGCTGGAGCGTGATTTTAACCGTAATCATCAATACTGGTCAGATGTGGCCGCACAGCTTAAGCCGCAAATGAATGCGGACGATCAGGCTTTATTGGCACAAGTTTTTCAGCAGTTTGCACAGATTACCCTGCAACATCCAGATCGTCCTACCGGTTTTATTCATTCAGATTTGTTTAGAGATAACACCTTGTTTGAAGGCGATCAGTTACAAGGCATCCTTGATTTTTATGAATTGAATCAGGATGAATGGTTGTTTGATATTGCGATTAGTATCAATGATTTCTGTACTGCCTATCCACAAGCACATTTGGATCAAGCCAAGGCTGATGCCTTCCTTGCCGCCTATCAAGGCATTCGCACGCTGACTGAGGATGAATTGGCCTGTTTAAATATCTTTCTGGCGATGGCGGCTTGTCGCTTCTGGAGCATGCGTTTGCAGGTGGCACAAAAAAATGCCGAGCATGGGCGTACCGGCGACGATATTTTGCAAAAAGATCCGCTACAAATGCGCATGATGATGCAAGACCGTTTACAACGAATCACAGCCTAGGAAAATATCATGCGCGATCAAGGTCGGTTAGTGGAGTGGTTTGATGATAAAGGCTATGGCTTTATCCAACCCAATGACCCGCAAAAACAACGTGTTTTTATTCATATTAAAGACTTTGCTCGCACAGGGCCAAGGCCGATTATCGGTTGTGCGCTGGAGTATGTGGTGATTCTGGATGAGCGCGGTCGTTATCGCGCTCAGCAAGCCGTGTATTTAAAAGCCTCGCAAGTATTTGAGCATAAAGCCAAAGCCGAAAAGCCAACCGCTACTAAACCGTGGTCGGCCATGCAGATTGCCATTGTGATTTATATTGTCTTTATGCTGGTCGCCAGCTTTAGCAAATTATTGCCGCCGTATACCCTGTTATTTGTCAGTTTGATGAATGTGGTGAGTTATTGGCTGTATGCGCAGGACAAAGAGGCGGCACAACTCGGGAATCGCCGTATTCCCGAGCAGACCCTGCATATTGTGGATGCTTTGGGAGGATGGTGCGCCGGTTGGCTTGCTCAGCAAAAACTGAGACATAAAACACAAAAGCAACCGTTTCGGAAGATTTATTTCTGTACCATAGTCTTTAATATATTATTGATATGTTGGTTAATTTCTCCACTTAATGTGTTTTATTGATATTAAGCGGAGTCTGACACTGGAGATAAATAGAAATGAATTATTCCGTTGATCAAGATCCGAATCGTACTTTGACTCTGGTCCTGTACATCCTTTATATCCTTGCAATTTTTACGGTAGGTTTATTGGCCATTGTGGCCTTGATCATCAACTATGTTAAACGTAGTGATGTCCAAGGCTCGATTTTTGAAAGTCACTTTACCTGGCAAATCCGCACCTTCTGGTGGTATCTGGCCTGGAATATTATTGCCTTTATCCCGTTCTCGTTCCTGTTCCTGACAGGCGATAATGGCACTGCCTTTGCAGGGGTGGCTATTTCTGCAACCACCTTTGCCTTTGCCGTGATTTTCGGTGCATGGATCTGGATCGTCTATCGTGCTATCCGTGGTTTGATTGCCTTGAATGACAACAAGCCGATGTACCAAGGCTAATCGATCAGAACTCGTTTGGTTGAGTGCAACGACTAAGCGAGTTCTATCGTGTTGTTGGTCTTCGCTGTGCAATGATAGCGATAGCTTGCGCCGCGATGCTGCTCAGGCAGCAGTGGGCCTTGACCAAACAGCTTTTCGCGTAAAGTTCCTTCGGGATATTCAGTTGGATAAACTCCGCGTTGCTGAAGCTCAGGTACCAGATACTCCACCACATCCTCAAAAGTTTGATGCGCCAGAATATAGGCCAGGTTAAAGCCATCAATATCGGTTTCTTCCATCCATGCCTGAAGTTGATCTGCAACAGTGGCCGCTGAGCCCACCAGAACTGGGCCATTACCACCGATACTGATAAATTTGGCAATCTCTTCAATGGTCCAGACACGATTTGGATCGGCTTTTACATAAGAATCCAGCATCGACTGAATCGCATCGGTATGAATATATTCAACTTTGTCTTCTGCATGGAATTGCGAGAAGTCGACACCTGACCAGCCGGATGCCAAAGTTAAGCCCCCATGATAACTGGCATAGCTTTGACAGTCTTGGAATTTTGCTTGGGCTTTTGCATCGGTTTCATCCACCACGATGGACAGCATGGTGTAGATCAAAATCGAATGAGGATCTTTGCCTTGTTCAATCAGGTTGGAACGAATGCCTTGCACCAATTTTTTTACGGCTGCTTTAGTTGGTGCAGAAATAAACACACATTCAGCATTTTGGCTGGCAAATAATTGTCCACGACTGGATGCGCCTGCCTGATACAGTACAGGGGTGCGTTGTGGGGAAGGTTCGCAAATATGAATGCCGGGAACGTTAAAATATTGGCCTTGATGATTGATGGGGTGGACTTTGCGATGATCGGCAAAAATCCCCCGTTCCTTGTCACGTAACACCGCATCCTGTTCCCATGAACCTTCCCAGAGCTTGTAGAGAACCTCTAAATATTCGTCAGCAATATCATAGCGTTGATCATGGCTGACCTGGGTTTTAAGGCCTAAGTTCTTGGAACCACTTTCCAGATAGGATGTCACAATATTCCAGCCAATACGCCCTTTGGTCAGGTGATCCAAGGTACTCATACGCCGTGCAAAAGGATAGGGATGTTCAAAAGAAATCGAAGTGGTTAGGCCAAAGCCCAAGTGTTTGGTGACAGCCGCCATCGCAGGCACGATTTGCAAAGGATCATTTACCGGAACCTGTACGGCACCTGTGAGTGCATGTTCTGCCGATTGATGATAAACATCATAAATACCTAAAACATCGGCAATAAAAACACCATCAAACTTGCCGCGTTCCAAAATCTTGGCCAAATCGGTCCAGTAGTCGAGGTCTTTATATTCGGTCGAGCGATCCTGAGGGTGGCGCCACAATCCAGGCGATTGATGCGCAATACAGTTCATTTCAAAGGCATTAAATCTAATTTGCTTAGTCATTGGTCTTTACGAAATTAAAGATTTTTATTGATATTAATTAAAAAATATTGAATTGATTAATCATAAAAAAATAAAACTTTATCATGAATAGATTTAACAGGGTTTTGCACTGTATTTTTTCCGATTATTTTTATTAAATTCAAAACGTTATTTTATTTTTTCTTGGTTAAAGGGTGCTAATGTGATATTCGGTCTTGTTGAGATGTTTGTTTTTGATTTTTAGTTGTTTTTTAAATCAATAAGTGATGGTTTGAGTTTATTTTAAATAAAAAGATTAGTTTCTATATTTAACTTATAAATATGCAATAAAAATAGTGCTAGTTTATTTTTATAACTGGAAAATGAGTATTTATAATGACCTCAAAAATAGAAATAAAACTGGAAGATGCACAGAGTATTCCGCAAGATTTTTACTTGAATAATACGCCAGCACATGTGATTGCTTCAGATCAGGAAGCCCTTGCTGTGGCCCATCGCGTAGCGGCTACTTTTGCCAAAGAGGCGGCAAAGCGTGACCATGAACGCAAGCTGCCACTGCAGGAAATCCAGCAATACTCCGCCTCGGGCCTGTGGGGGATCAATATTCCAAAACAGTTCGGTGGTGCAGGGGTGAGTTATAAAACTTTGGCTGAAGTGGTGACCATTATTTCCAGTGCAGATTCATCTTTAGGGCAGATTGCACAAAATCATTGGGCCTTTTTAGAGCATATCCGTTTGGATGCGTCATTGGAGCAGCAGCAGTTCTTCTTCGAACAAGTGCTGCAAGGCAAGCGTTTAGGCAATGCATTCTCGGAAAAAAACTCGAAAACTGTCGCGGATTTGACCACTAAAATTGAATTTAAAGAGGATTATGCGTTGATTAGTGGTCAGAAATTCTTTGCCACAGGCGCTTTATTGGCACACTGGATTCCTGTGGTTGCTGTGAGTGACGAGGGCAAAGTATTTGCAGCACTGGTACCACAACATACTCCTGGTTTGACCATTGTGAATGACTGGAGCAGTTTTGGTCAGCGCACTACGGCCAGTGGTAGCGTGCAGCTCGATCATGTGCGAGTCGATTTAAAATATGTGGTGCCGATCCATCAGGCTTTTGAACGTCCAACAGCAGCAGGTGCAATTTCACAAATTATTCAGTCCGCTGTCGATGCGGGAATTGCGCGTGGGGCGATTGAGGAAACCATTCGCTATGTGCGTGAGCATGCCCGTCCTTGGATTGATTCAGGTGTGGAACATGCCAGTGAAGATCCTTATACCATTAGCAATATCGGTGAGCTAAAAATTAAATTGCGTGCCGCAGAGGCGGTTTTAGCCTTGGCCGGTGAGGCGATTGACCGTGCTTTGGCCAATCCAACCGAAGACAGCGTAACAGAAGCAACCTTACTCACGGCTGAATCGAAAGTACTAACCACTGAAATCGCACTCTTGGCAGCCAATAAATTATTTGAGTTGTCGGGTACCCGTTCCACCTTATCCGAGCTGAATCTGGATCGGCACTGGCGCAATGCCCGCACGCATACCCTGCATGATCCGGTACGCTGGAAATACAATCTGGTGGGTAATTACTATTTGAATGGTGTGGCACTGCCACGTCATGCATGGAGCTAAGAGGGTAGTATTATGACCAGTCAAAGTAATCAAAATCTCTCCTTGGGTGCACATTACGAGCAGGTCGCGGGCAAGTTCCGCCCGATCTTCAAGCGCATTGCGGAAGGGGCTTTAGCACGGGAAAAAGACCGAACCTTGCCCTATGAACCGATTCAATGGCTGAAACAGGCGGGCTTTGGTGCAGTACGGGTGCGTGTGGCTTTTGGTGGAGATGGCGTTTCGCAAAAGCAGTTATTTCAGCTGTTGATTGAACTGGCTCAGGCCGACTCCAATGTGGTTCAGGCCTTACGCGGGCATTTTGCCTTTGTGGAAGACCGTTTAAACGCACAAAAAACCGCAGCACAGACCCTCTGGTTTGAGCGCTTTGTCCGTGGTGAGATTGTGGGAAATGCATGGACCGAAATTGGTCAAGTTGAAATTGGCGATGTCGCAACTCGTGTTACGGCAGCGCAGGACGGAAAACTTCGTATCAATGGTCAGAAGTATTATTCTACAGGCACGATTTTCGCAGACTGGATTGACCTGTTCGCTTTGGATGAAACCACCGATCAGCATGTGATTGCTGCGGTGTCCACGCAGGCACAAGGCATTGATATTGTGGATGACTGGGATGGCTTTGGGCAAAAAACCACGGGCAGCGGGACCTTGACCTTAAACAATGTGGAGATTGAACGAGATCATATTCTGGTGTTTGAAAACCGCTTTAAATATCAAACCGCATTTTATCAAGTGGTGCATCTGGCGACTTTGGCAGGTATTGCACAAAGTGCAGTGCAGACCTTTAAGCAGGAAGTGCGTCAGCGGACGCGGATTTATAGTCATGGTAATGCCAGTCTGGTACGTGAAGATGCACAAATTTTGCAAATAATTGGCAAAGCGTCTGCACAGGCTTATGCTGCTCAAAGTATTGCACTGAGTACTGCTGAAGCGCTAGATGCAGCTTATTTACAGCATTTTCAAAATGATGAACAGGCTGAGCTGGATGCCAATCAGCGTGCTGAATTAGTATCGGCGCAGGGGCAGGTGGTGATTGCCGAGCTGGTACTGAATTTGAGTAGCGAGCTGTTTAATGCCTTGGGTGCATCGGCCAGTTCCACCGACAAGCAGCTGGACCGTTTTTGGCGCAATGCCCGTGTGGTCGCATCACATAATCCACTAGTGTATAAGCAGAAGGTAATTGGGGATTGGGAAGTTAATCAAGCACCATTGCCGTATGTGTGGCAGATTGGCAATAGTCCCTTAGTCAGGAATCAGCAGGAAATTCCAGCCTAATTGTTGAAAGGTGCACAATAGATTGTATTCAACCAAAACTGTTGTGCACTTTGCTCTCTCTATTTATTCTCTGGCAGTGGTTTCTTCGCAAAGAATTTAAATTTTAATTCGCTGACTAAAACCCCAAGCACCACCAGTAGTCCTCCAAACAATGCCAGTAACGGTAAACGCTCTCCGGCAATACGTCCGATGACACCGGCCCAAACCGGTTCACCCGCATAAATAATCGCAGCACGCGTTGGATCGACCATACGTTGTGCCCAGTTCATCACAAATTGAATCAACGCACTGGCTAAGCCGAGCGCCACGGCAATAATCAGCAATCCCCAGGAAAACGCTGGAATACTGTGTTCACCGACCAAGGGCATACTGGCGAATGATAATAATGAAGCAACTGCCAGTTGAATCACCGTGACCCGTCTTAGATTAACTTTCCCGGCAAAATAACCAATCAGGATAATTTCAAGCGCGATCACAAAGGCACAGATCAGGGTAAGCGTTTGTCCATAACTGAAATTAATGCTGGAAAAGCCATTCCCGGTTAACAACACCAAGCCGGTAAAGGCCAGTGCCGTACCGACCCACGTCATTACAGAAGGTTTTTTTTGGAAGATCAGCCACATTAAAATCGGGACCAAGGGCACATACAGTGCAGTGAGAAAGGCGGATTCACTGCTTAAAATGGTTTGTAGGCCGATGGTCTGTGTGCCATAACCAACCGCAATCACAATGCCGATGGCGGTGCCCGCCAAGCTCTCTTTTAAGGTTAAGCCGCGCATGGATTTAATCGAGATCAAAAAGATGACCAAAGCCGCAACTGCAAAGCGGCAGCCGACAAAAAACATCGGGGTACTAAAATTCAGCGCATATTGCACGGCTAAAAAAGTACCGCCCCAGATCATGGTAATAAAAATCAGGGCAAACTGGGCGGCTTTAGGAGACTGGGATAAGGTGGCCAAAACAACAATCCTATGCAACGTGCAATATACTGCACATATTGCATTGCTTGAGAACATTGTGCAATATATTGCGCAAGATTTAGTTTTAAATGTTGTTGCCCATGCGCCAATCCGATGCTGTCCTGAGCCATGTAGGAAAAAATATCCGTCATTTTCGGGATCTGAGTCATTTAAGCCAGCAACAACTGGCAGACCGGGCAGGGGTCAGTCGCCGTACCATTGCCGCTTTAGAAACGGGTCAGGTCAATATTAGTCTGGCAAAACTGGATGCGATAGCAGCGGTACTGGGGATTGACTTCAAACGTATTGTTAGCCCACCTGAACTGGGTGAATCCGCAATTGTGAATACCTTGGCCTGGCAAGGCCATCAGCCCGCCAGTCAAGCGACACTGTTAGCTTCGGTTCCCGTCTCGACTCAGGTTGAATTATGGAGCTGGTCCCTGGCTGTCGGAGAGGTCTATCATGCCGAAGCAGATCAACAAGGCTGGCAGGAATTGATTTATGTACTCGAAGGCGAGTTAAGTCTGGAATTGGAACAGGAAACACGCGTTGTGCAGGCTGGGGATTCTATTCTATTTGAAAGTTCGGTTCGTTATGGTTATGCCAATCGAGGGACACAGCCATTAAAATTCATGCGTCATGTGCTGTATTAAATCAAAAGAAGTTATCTGGACAGATAACTTCTTTTTTATGCAAGATTAAAGACGGTTGTCTTCATCCAGCAATAATTGTGCTTCACGCAGGTTTAAGGTGCCTTCGTAAATGGCGCGGCCTGTGATCGCACCTAAAATACCTTTCTGGCCTTTTAAGTTACGGACATCATCCAGATTGGTCACACCGCCAGATGCGATTACCGGTAAGCCTGAATAATCTGCCAGATTAACAGTCTGCTCAACGTTGACACCTTGCATCATGCCATCACGGGCAATGTCGGTATACACAATGCTGGATACGCCTGCATCTGCAAAACGTTTGGCCAGATCAGTCGCCTTGACTTCAGTAATATTGGCCCAGCCATCGGTTGCCACCATGCCATTCATGGCATCGATACCGACAATAATACGGCCTGCAAAGCGCTTACAGGCTTCTTCTACAAACTCAGGTTCTTTCACGGCTTTGGTCCCGATAATGACAAAAGACACACCTGCATCTAAATAATGCTCGATGGTTTCAAGTGAACGGATACCCCCACCGATCTGGATAGGCAGTTCTGGCTGAGCCCGTACAATCGCTTCGACCACAGGCTTATGAATCGGCGTGCCGGCAAAAGCACCATTTAAATCGACTAAATGTAAACGACGTGCGCCTTCATCCACCCAATGTTGTGCAGTCGCCACAGGGTCATCAGAGAAAACAGTATCGTCTTCCATACGTCCTTGTTTTAAACGGACACATTTACCATCTTTCAGGTCAATTGCTGGGATGATTAGCATACACCGCTCCTTGCGTCATCATAGAGTTTAAATTATTAGGGCTTGTTGAACGTCCCTCTATGATTGCGACAGAACAGGCGATTTAGCCTATAACGCAATGCATTTCTGAATGTTCAGCGTGCCCTATATTAGCAAAGTATTGATCAATCTCTAAGCCTTGTCTGTTGATCCTTCAAGTATTTTCATGATTTGTTGTTGTAATTGTGGTGTGAATCGGTGTTGCTGGTAAAGCTGCTCAAATACCAGCAATGCTGCATAAGCATCCGCTGCGGCATAACTGACCTGTTGCGGACTAAGATGTTTAACCGCCCAATTTGAGGTACTGATCTTTTTACTCTTGGCCAGATAACGCTGGAAAAGCAGGGCAATCGCGGTTTGTACTCCGACCTGGCTGCGATAGCCAAAACTGCCAAAGCTTTTGGATAGTTCAATCAGTGACGCAGGCTGGATACCTCGGCTACGGAAAATATGTGCATCATTCTTGAGACCAAAGCCGACTTTCAGTTGCTGTTCATTTTCTAAAATCGGTCTTAAAAAATCCAGAATTTCAGCACTGACCTGAAAAACATAGGCGGTATCATGAGTTGCAAGCTGGATAACATGCGGTCCGGTCGACTTTTCCCCGACTTTAAAGGTCGGTTTCGATTCACTGTCAAAACCGAAGACTTGGATGGAGCTGAGTTGATCTTGCAGGGCTAAGCATTGTTCAAGCGTTTGAATGACCATGATCTTTTCTGAAACAAGGTTTTCAAAGGCAGCTAAGGCACGTATTTGTTCTTTGCTTAAAGGCGCTACTGCGTGTTGAGGTGTGTCCATCTGCATTCAAAACTCAAGTCATTTATCTGAGCTTAAAGGGTTTTAATGAAATAAAAAAGCCAAGTCGAAACTTGGCTTAGCAAACATGACGTATTTATTTAGCTTGATTTATCTGTTGCTCAATCTGAGCTTGCTGGCTTCTTTGCACATATTCTTTATAGGCTGGGATAGCGGTCGCAGCCAAAGCCAATATAATGATCGGGATAAAAATAATATAGATCCATGCCAATACTTTTTCCCAACCTCGGGTCATTCGTGGTGAGCCATAATTATTAATACCCACATCGCCTTTTGCACAGCTTAAATAAATAAAGAATAAAAAGTTTACCAATGGGATAAGCATTAGCAGTGATAACCAGCCAGTCTGGTTCCTGTCATGTAAACGACGGATGGTAAAAATAAAACTTACATATAAGGCTACAATATAAATAATGATAAATAGCCCAACTAAAATATAGGTCAGAAAACCTGTAGATGTATCGGTCATGGTCGGTATTAAGAAAGCACTGACAACGCCAATAAAGAAGAAAGCAATTCCAATCAGCATATTCCAGCCTAAATAGGATAAACGTCCAAAACGTCCATTTGCACTTAAACTTGAATCATTTGTTTGTAGTGATGTATTCATGAAGCCCTCAAAAATAATAGTTTTTAGCAGTTATTAAATTTTTGTATCGCATCCGATTATAAGCAAGAAATCTAAAAATAGCAGAAATTTTGATCTGGTTTTAGACGGTCAAGAGAGAAAGCAAACCATGAAACCCGATTAGTGGAACAGTACAGGGCTTTTGCTGATCACCAGAAATATCAGCACCGAGAAGATCAGCATTAAACTTAAGCCGATATAGGCCATGATTTTCTCCCAAGTGGCAGTCGGATGCGGAGGCCCATAACGATTGGGCTGCTGCTGCCCACGGGCCAGCAGCAGATACAACAGCGTCAATATATTCAGATAAGGTAAGGTCAGCAGCAGCGCCCACCAACCTGAACGGTTACAGTCGTGCAGACGCCGTATGGCAAATATGATACTGCTATAGACTACAAACAGCGCCAGAGTCACAAATAAAAATAAAGCCAGAAAGTCTGTGCGTCTATAGGCTTCATCTAGGCCGATCTGAAACATTTCATAGCTAAGGTAAATGTTGAGCGGAATCGCCAACAGGAAAATGACAGTTTGCCAGGCCAGATAAGATAAGCGGCTAAAACGGCCCTGCGGATTAAGCGGATTTGATAAATTGTTAGAAACAGGCTGTAACATCATTATTCGTCGTTTGAATTATTTTTTATGGGCAATAAAAATCGCCACATGATATGGCGATTTTTTTAATGTCCGATCAGTTAAATTTTCCATTCCACAAAGTTTTTCAGCAACTGTAAACCGGCAGTATGACTTTTCTCTGGGTGGAACTGTGTTGCGAACAAATTGTCTTTATGAATGGCTGTACAGAAGTTCACGCCATAATCACAGGTCGCGGCAATAATTGCCGAATCGCTTGGCTCGACATAATAGCTATGTACGAAGTAGAAGCGGGCATCTTGTTCAATGTTATTCCACATTGGATGCTCTGGATCAAGCTGATGTACCTGATTCCAGCCCATATGTGGCACTTTGAGATTCGGGATTGCCGGAAAGTGTTTTCCCGCGCCTTCAAAAATACCCAGTGCTTCGACGCCACCATTTTCTTCCGAGCTTTGTAACAGGGCTTGCATCCCCACACAAATTGCCAGAACTGGTTTGTTAAAGACCGCCTGACGCACCACTTCATCAATCCCTGCTTCACGCATGCCTTGCATGCAGTCACGCATGGCACCCACACCGGGGAACACAATCTTGTCTGCTTTGGCAATCAGTTTCGGATCATTGGTTACATCCACGGTTGCACCGACATGTTCTAATGCTTTTGCCGCAGAGTGCAGGTTGCCCATGCCATAATCAAGTAACGCAATACGGGTCATTACAGGCTACCTTTGGTTGACGCAATGGTATTTTCAGCACGTGGATCAACTTCACAGGCCATACGTAAGGCACGTGCCAACGCTTTAAATACACTTTCAATCTGATGGTGGCTATTTTTGCCTTTCAGGTTATCAATATGCAGCGTCATCAGTGCATGATTGACAAAGCCCTGGAAAAATTCCGAGAATAAATCGACATCAAAGCTTCCGATACGGGCACGGGTAAATGGAATATCCATAAATAAACCCGGCCGACCAGACAAATCTACTACTACACGAGACAATGCTTCGTCTAAAGGTGAATAAAAATGACCATAACGACGTAAGCCTTTCTTATCACCTAAGGCTTGCGCAAAGGCCTGTCCTAATGTGATGCCGCAGTCTTCGACGGTATGATGGTCATCGATTTCCAGATCGCCATCGCAATGAATATCGATATCAAATAGACCATGACGCTTGATTTGATCAATCATATGGTCTAAAAATGGAACTCCAGTGTTGAGTGTGCCTTGACCAGTACCATCGAGATTGAGACGAACTCGAATTTTTGTTTCGTTGGTATTTCTTACCACTTCACTGATACGTTGCGTCATGGACACGTTCCTCAAAAAACGTCAAAAATGATTGAATTAAAAACCAATAGTTTCGCTGTGACGAAAAAGTGACAGCATCATAGTTTGCTCAGGAGGGTTAATCAATGCCTATTACCGTACATGCTTACAGTTCTCTGGAAGATTCAGGAATTCGTACTCAGCTCGAGCGACTTTACGATACCAGCCCAGAGTTTGGCGACGGGCAAGATGCAATGGAACAACTTGAACAAAATCTACAGCAATATACCACAGTTTACACTGCTGAATTTAACACCAAAATTATAGGTGCAATTTGGGCGACAGGACAAGGTGAAAGCCGTGTTCTGGAATATATTGTGGTGCATCCCGCCAATCGTGGCCGCGGTGTGGCAGAACGTCTGGTTGAAGAGGTCTGCCGCATGGAAGAAGCGCAGGGCGTACAACAGTTTGAACCGGGTTGCGGGGCGATCCATCGTTGCCTGTCGCATCTCGGTAAAATCTAAACAGCTGGTCTTAAAACCATACTTTGCAGCAAAATTAAGCGCTTAAACGAAAAATCCACAAATTTGCTTGACGGGCTTAGACAAACATTGTTTAATACGCCCACTTTGGCGTGATAGCTCAGTAGGTAGAGCAACGGATTGAAAATCCGTGTGTCCCCAGTTCGATCCTGGGTCTCGCCACCATAAATTTGTATTTTCAATCCCTGATCCCATCAGGGATTTTTTTTGCCTTAAAATTGATTGCGTGAAAAATGGGCAATCAAATCAAAAGCTCATGATAATTATTGACTATTGCGCCGAGATACGGCTTAATACACCCCATTGGCGTGATAGCTCAGTAGGTAGAGCAACGGATTGAAAATCCGTGTGTCCCCAGTTCGATCCTGGGTCTCGCCACCATAAATTTGTATTTTCAATCCCTGATCCCATCAGGGATTTTTTTTGCCTTAAAATTGATTGCGTGAAAAATGGGCAATCAAATCAAAAGCTCATGATAATTATTGACTATTGCGCCGAGATACGGCTTAATACACCCCATTGGCGTGATAGCTCAGTAGGTAGAGCAACGGATTGAAAATCCGTGTGTCCCCAGTTCGATCCTGGGTCTCGCCACCATATTCAAAAAGCCTCAAACGAAAGTTTGGGGCTTTTTTTATTGCACCAATAGTTTGTTATATTGAAACCAAGTAGAAGAATTGAAGAATAACATTGCATGAAAGATCTGTTTTCGGCGCAAAGTGAACTTTATCAACAGGCACGACCGACTTATCCACAATCGCTTATAGACAGCTTAATTCAGCAGCTCAAGGGTTTCGACCGTGCATGGGACTGTGGCGCAGGTTCAGGGCAATTAACCCGCCTGATTGCGCCGTATTTTCAACAGGTGATCGCAACTGACCTGAGTCAGAACCAGCTTGATCAGGCGCCAGCCTTGCGTAATGTCAGCTATTTACAGCAAGCCGCGGAACAATGCAGTTTCCCCGATCAGTATTTTGACCTGATTACCGTTGCGCAGGCGATTCACTGGTTTGACTTTGAAAAATTCTACGCACAAGTGAAACGAACCCTCAAACCAGAAGGCGTGATTGCAGTGATTGGTTATGGCCTGTTAACGCTTGAGGATGCGTTGTTAAATGACCGGCTGCAACAGCTCTACCACCAGACCTTAAACGGCTTCTGGGATGCAGAGCGGCGCTATATTGATGAGCTTTATCAAACGATCCCATTTCCTTTTCAAGACATTCCGATGCCGCAGTTTCAGATTGAATTATGCTGGACAGGACAGCAGTTGTGGGATTATCTCAATACTTGGTCTGCAGTCCAACATTATCAAGTTCAAATGCAGATCAGTGCTTTATCCGATTTACAGGATATCCTGCTGATCCGGCAGCCGATGCGGGTGACCTTTCCAGTCTTGCTGAGAGTAGGGCGGCAAATCGTTTAAAAGCCCGAAAAATAAAAAAGCATGCCGAAGCATGCTTTTTAGAAACAAATGCGCAGTTTAAGCAGATTTAGCAATCTCTACAGGCGCTAACATATGACCTGTTTCTTCAAAGTTGGCATGCCAAGACAATGCTTCACGCAGAATATGTGGGGTGTGACCACCACGTTCGCAAGCACGGTCAAAGTAATCGTTTAACGCGCCTTGGTAAAGCGGGTGTACACAGTTGTCGATAATGACACGGGCACGTTCACGTGGTGCCAAGCCGCGTAAATCAGCAAGACCCACTTCAGTCACCAGAATATCAACATCGTGTTCGTTGTGATCGACATGGCTGACCATCGGTACGATCGACGAAATATCACCGCCTTTGGCAATGGATTTGGTTACGAAGATGGCAAGATGCGCATTACGGGCAAAGTCGCCTGAACCGCCGATACCGTTCATCATCTTGGTACCGCAAACGTGGGTTGAGTTTACGTTGCCGTAAATATCGAACTCAAGCGCCGTGTTAATCCCGATAATGCCTAAGCGACGTACGATTTCAGGATGGTTGGAAATTTCCTGTGGACGTAACACCAGCTTGTCTTTGTATTTCTCAAGATTGCCAAAAACACGTTCGCCACATTGCGCTGACAAGGTAATGGAACTGCCTGAAGCGAATTTCATCTTGCCGGCATCAATCAATTCAAAGGTACAGTCTTGCAGTACTTCTGAATACATCACCAGATCTTCAAAGTTTGAATCTTTAAGACCCGTTAAAACGGCATTAGCAATTGAACCAATCCCTGCCTGTAATGGACCTAAGTTCTTGGCTAAACGACCTGCAGCCACTTCCTGTTCAAAGAATTTGATCAGGTGGTTGGCAATGCCTTGGGTTTCTGCATCTGGTGCTGTTACGGTTGATGGTGAATCTGCGGTGTCATTGAACACGATCCCCACGATTTTCGCTGGATCGATTGGAATCGCGGTTGAACCAATGCGGTCATCCACTTTTGTTAATGGCAATGGGGTACGGGTTGGGCGATAAGTTGGGATATAAATATCGTGCAGACCTTCAAAGTTTTCACTGAGTGAGGTGTTGATTTCAACAATCACTTTTTCTGCAAAAATGGCAAAGCTCGCCGAGTTCCCGACCGAAGTGGTTGGAACGATATGACCATCTTCGGTAATCGCAACCGCTTCAATCACCGCAACATCAGGACGTTTCAATTGCTGGTTACGCATCTGTTCAACGGTTTCAGACAAATGCTGGTCAATAAACATTACTTCGCCGTTGTTAATCGCGCGGCGCAAGGTATTGTCAACCTGGAAGGGCATACGACGAGCCAGTACACCGGCTTCTGTCAATTGCTTGTCTAAGTCATTGCCAAGGCTGGCACCAGTAATTAACGTGATTTTTAACGGATTTTTCTTGGCTTGTTCAACCAGTGCCTGAGGAACAGCTTTTGCCTCACCTGCACGGGTAAAACCGCTCATTCCGACCGTCATATCATTTTTAATAAAGCTGGCAGCCTGTTCTGCACTCATCACTTTGTCGTGTAGAGCTGCAAGGCGAATACGACTTAAAGACATCATCCATTCTCAATTTTGCTTTTCATTGGGTATGGATTTTAGCGCTAAAACATGAAAAGTGGATTGAAATAAGGCTAAGGTCTAATACAGCTGCATACGCTTTATTCACTTGTATTTCAGCCTATTTTAAAGCTGTAATCTAGCTGTTTGAATTTATGAAGAAAAAAATAAATATATCTGAAGTAAAACAGGATGTATCAGTGTGACTGAATGGGTAGAAAGTCGCCGATTGTGTGGTGATTAAATAGGCGACTTTAGTCTAAATCAACCGGTGACAGGCGATTGATTCAGGAATTTTGCTTTAGAAATGGCCTGTCAGGGTCTGTTTGATTTTATCAATCGCATTGTTGGCCGGTTCGCTAGCTTCCACTGTTGGAATGGGTAAGGAAATCACCACTTCCAGTCCACCCTGTTCACGATTGCGAATACTGATCTGGCCCTGATGAATATCGACAATACGTTTCACAATGGCCAGTCCAAGGCCGCTCCCTTGGATGGTACGGGCAGAATTACCGCGGACAAACGGTTGCATCAGTTCTTCGACCTGATCCGGCGGAATCCCTTCACCATGATCTGCCACGGTAATCAGGATATGATCATCAACATGGCTGGCGGACAATTCAATCGGTTCTGCACCATAACGTTTGGCATTATTGATCAGATTGGCAATCAGACGTTTCAGCGACAAGCTGCGTGCAGCAATAATCGGAAGTTCCTGTGCTTCAAAACGAATATCCAGTGGCTTGAACTGCACCACCAGTTCTTGCAGCAGGCTATTCAGATTGGTCTCTGTGAGCTCTTCGTCAGAACCGTCACGCATATAGGAAATGAACTGATTCAGAATCGCGTCCATATCATCCACGTCGTAAATCAGGCCTTCACGGAAGAACTCGTCTGGCAGCATTTCCGCGGTCAGGCGAATACGGGTCAGCGGTGTACGTAGATCATGGGAAATACCTGCCAGCATGATCTGACGATCACGCTCGGTCTGTTCCAGCGTATACACCATATGGTTAAAGGCCTGATTGACCTGACGGATTTCCAGTGGCCCGTGATTGGTGTCGAGATAAGGGGCTTTACCGGTTTTACTGTAATTATTCGCAGTATTTTGCAGCCGACGCAAAGGCCGGTTCATTTGTCGCACCAGAATTAAAATAATAATGGACGATACAATCGGAACACCAAACAGCCAGCCAGCAATCAGCTCAACACTATAGTTGGTATAGGTTTTGAGTGGTTCTCTGACCCAGTTGCCATTCATTTCAGGCGTTTGAATCCAGATACGCGGAATCGGCTTGAATTTAAAATAAACCGTGACGTCTTTAACACCGAGCTCTTTGGCCAGCTTCTCTTCAATCTGGTTGGTAAAGAGTTCAGCCAGGAATTTATCTTCAACCCGCGGAAACTCTTTTGGATCGGTGACGTATTCAATCCCGATCCGGTTTTTCAACCAGGTATCGACATCGACTTCGCTATCACGATGCAAAATCCGGATATCCGGATTGTTGACCAGTTCCAGTTCAATCGCGAGATAGCGGGCATGTTGCTGTAATTCGGGAAGATAAAGGGTTCGCCAAAAGAACCATAAGGACATAAACAAGCTGAAAAAAACCATGAACAAGACCAGAATGGTAGTGCGCATGGCAGCGGAACGTGGTTTGATTTTATCTAAAAAACGTTCCCATTTGGTTCGGGGCCTTTCGGAATAAGCCGCGAACTCGGTAAACTCTTGTGGATCAATGGGTTCAAGTTTCAAAGTTTAATTTCCCGAACTTACTCTGCACCATCTGGAACAAATACATAGCCCACACCCCAGACGGTCTGGATGTAACGTGCGCGGGCAGGGTTGTCTTCAATTAAACGGCGTAAGCGAGAAACTTGCACATCAATTGAGCGCTCCATTGCACCCCATTCACGGCCACGCGCCAGATTCATCAATTTATCGCGGGTTAAGGGCTCACGAGGATGCTGGACCAGTGCTTTCAATACCGCAAATTCGCCTGTCGTTAAGGTCACGACTTGGCCTTCACGGGTCAAGGTACGTGTCGAAAGGTCGAGTGACCATGGGCCAAAGCTGACCACTTCCACTTGCTGGCTTGGGGCGCCTGGGACTTCACGCACTTGGCGACGTAACACGGCACGGATACGGGCCAGTAATTCATTTGGATTGAACGGTTTTGGCAGATAATCGTCAGCGCCTGCTTCCAGACCGGCAATACGGTCAGAATCGCTACCGCGTGCAGTGAGCATGATAATCGGAGTGTCGATATTGGATTGGCGTAGGCGACGACAAATACTTAAACCATCTTCGACAGGGAGCATAAAGTCGAGCACGATTAAAGAGAACAGTTCACGTTGCAGTAAACGATCCATTTGTGTCGCATCATGAGCAGTTTTTACCACGAAACCCTTATCTTCGAGGAAGCGTTGTAAAAGCGTACGCAAGCGCACATCGTCATCGACCACTAAAATGCGTTCGACCCGGTCTGTCTCATGGTGTACGGTTTCCGTCGATTCAGCAGGTACAACTAAACTCATGATTGTGCTCCTTTATCGTTTATTGTCATCGTCTTTATGCAATGCGAATGTGAAATATCAATAGACCTTTGAGTATACGATTCATTGCACAGTTTTGGCTATGTTATAAAGCAACAAATATTGCCAATAAAATCAAGAGATAGATACCAAATATATACAGGCAGAATTATGACAAACAACCTATTTTTTCAATATTTAGGCAGAAAAAACAGCTGATTTGAGAAATATGCGGCGATTTGCATAAAAGATTGAGTCCAGAGATTGTTCTCGAAGGGCGGGCCAATACTGCAATTAATCGCCTGTGAATAAAATTTATACAGGAATAAAACACAATATTCAAAAAAACAATGGTGGATTTTATAGCCATGAACTTTATAATCAGTGCTTTTAGAATTAACCCTTGTGGAATCAATCACGATGACTGACTTAGTTCAGCAGTTGGCAAATGAACTTGCCGTACGTCCAAACCAAGTAGAAGCTGCTATTCGTTTAATTGATGAAGGTGCTAGCGTTCCTTTTATTGCACGTTACCGTAAAGAAGTCACGCAAGGCTTAGACGATACGCAATTACGTCAACTCGATACACGTTTAACCTATTTACGTGATTTATACGAGCGTCGTGAGAAGGTGATTCAATCTTTACAAGAACAAGATAAATTAAGCGATGATTTATTGGCACGCGTCAATGCGGCTGAAACGAAAAATGCATTAGAAGAAATTTATGCACCTTATCGTCCAAAACGCACCAGCAAATCATTTAAAGCCAAAGAAGCTGGTTTAGGTCCGATTGCTGAAAAAATTATTGCAGATCAAATTGATCCTGCAGAAGCACTGGCTGGTTTTAGTCATGAAGACTATCCTGATGTTGAAAGCCAGCTCGATGCGATCCAGCACATCCTGATTGATGACTGGGCACAAAATATCGCCTTAACCACTGAATTAAAACAAACTTTTGCTAAAACTGCAGTGTTGAAAAGTGCAGTCGCTTCTGATGAGAAAAAAGAAGTGGGCAAGAAATTCCGTGATTATTTTGACTTTTCGGAAAATCTCAATAAAGTCCCTTCACACCGTTTATTGGCAATGTTACGTGGCCGTCAGGAAAATGTACTGGGTCTAAAAGTAGATGGCGAAGACGATGCTCCATTGGCACGTATCGAGACAGAATATAATCTTGAGCAACTTCAGCCACAAAGCCGTCAGGACTATTTAAAGCAAACTGCTAAATTATTCTGGCTGGGTAAAGTTCGTCCGCAAATCGAACATTCATTATTAACAGATAAGCGTTTAGCTGCTGAAGCTGAAGCGATGGATGTGTTTGCTGAAAACTTGCGTCATTTATTGCTTTCGGCACCTGCAGGTAGCCGTACCACGTTAGGTGTAGATCCTGGTATCCGTACGGGCGTGAAACTTGCTGTCGTGAGTGATGCAGGGGATGTACTGGCGCATAGCACCATTTACCCATTTGCACCAAAAGAAGATAAAGAAGGTTCGCTGGCAGAGCTTGCACGTTTATGCCGAGAGTTCCACGTGGAACTTATTGCGATTGGTAACGGTACGGCAAGCCGTGAAACTGAAGCTCTGGTTGCCGAAATGATGGCAGCCAATGCAGATTTGAAATTGACACGTATCACCGTGAGTGAAGCAGGCGCATCGGTTTATTCTGCAAGTGAATTGGCGTCACAAGAACTTCCTGAGCTTGATGTGTCGATTCGTGGCGCCGTGTCAATTGCACGCCGCCTACAAGATCCATTGGCTGAACTGGTTAAAATTGATCCGAAATCAATTGGTGTGGGACAATATCAGCATGACGTGAACCAGACCGGTTTGGCAAAAACACTGGATGCTGTGGTTGAAGACTGTGTGAATGCCGTTGGTGTAGATGTGAATACGGCTTCTCCTGCAATTCTGGCTTATATCGCAGGTTTGAATAAGTCGATTGCACAGCAAATCGTGGAATACCGTAAAGAAAATGGTCGCTTTGATAACCGTCAGGCCTTGAAAAAAGTACCACGTTTAGGCGAGCGTACCTTTGAACAGTCAGCAGGTTTCTTACGTGTTCAAAACGGTTCAGAGCCATTGGATGCTTCTGCGGTTCACCCGGAAAGTTATGGCTTGGTAGAAAAGATTGTTGCAGCAAAAGCAACGACGGTGAAAGACATTATTGGCAACACTGAAATCATTCGCCAAGTGAAGGCAGATGAGTTTGTTGATGACAAATTTGGTTTACCGACTATTCAGGACGTTTTAGCTGAATTGGAAAAACCGGGCCGTGATCCACGTCCAGAGTTCCGTACAGCCAAGTTCCGTGAAGACATTACTGAAGTTGCGCAACTGACCGAAGGCATGCAGCTTGAAGGTGTGGTGACCAATGTGACCAACTTTGGTGCCTTTGTCGATGTGGGTGTACACCAGGATGGTTTAGTACACATTTCTGAGTTGGCGAATGAATTTGTCTCTGATCCGCATAAAGTGGTGAAACCGGGCCAAATCGTACAGGTCCGTGTCATGCAGGTTGATGTGGAACGTAATCGTGTCAACTTGAGTATGCGTGCAGAAGGTTCTGCGCCAGCGAAGGCTTCACGTCCACAACGTGCAGCACAAGACCGTACCGAACGTGCAGAGCGTAAACCACAAGGCCAACGTCCTCCACGTAAAGAAGGTGACTTTAAGCGTCCGCAACAGAACAAGCCAAAAACTGAAAAACCACAAGAGCAAAAAATTGGTGGTTTAGGTGCCTTGTTATTACAAGCCGGGATTAAAGGTTCTAAATAAATTGATAATTCCTAAAAAACCTCCTTCGGGAGGTTTTTTATTGCTGTTATTTATTTGTGAGCCGAATTATGGCAGATCTGACCTCTGCGGACATACAAGATGAGGCGAATCTTAAGATCAACAAAAATAGGCTGAAATCGATAAATAAATATACAACGTTATAACGTAACCAAACTTTAAACCTTGCACTTTGTCGGACAATATCATTCAAGCCTCGAAGTAGGGAAAACGCTTTCAGGCAGTAAAAATTAATTATTTTTTTATTATAAATGGTTACTTCATGACAAGTTTAGCACTGAAAAATAGATTCCATTTAAATGACCTCCTCTCCGGAGTTGTTGTTTTTCTCGTGGCCTTACCCTTGTGTTTAGGGATTGCGTTAGCCTCCGGAGCACCGATTATTTCAGGCATTATTGCCGGAATTGTTGGCGGTATTATTGTCGGGCTGCTGAGTGGCTCTCACATTAGCGTTTCGGGTCCGGCGGCAGGACTGACTGCAGTCATTCTTGTGCAACTGGATCAATTAGGCGGCAATTATGCCGCTTTTTTATTGTGTATTGTTTTTGCCGGGATTTTACAGATTTTATTTGGGCTGTTTAAATTGGGCTTCTTTGCGAATTTTATTCCCAATAATGTGATTCTGGGATTACTGGCGGCTATTGGCGCAATTTTGATCGTAACCCAATTACCTTACTTATTCGGTTTATCCAGCTTCTCTTGGGACATGTTGTGGACCAGTACACCGAGTGCCTTGGTTCAGCATTTTGATCTGGGTGCGGCCTTAATTGGCCTGCTCAGTTTGTTTCTGATTCTGGCCTGGGATAGCAGTCCGCTTAAAAAGTTGGCCTTACCCTCGGCCCTGATCGCAGTTGTACTGGCTGCGGGACTCAATTTTATTTTAATCAGTATCGGTTCGCCGTGGGCAGTACAAAGCGATAACCTGATTCAGTTACCCAATATCTTGGAGGCGCCTCAGGAGGTGCTGGTTTTTCCTGACTTTGCATATCTGGCGGAGCCGTTGATCTACACTGGAGCAGTCACTTTGGCCATCGTAGCCTCCCTGGAAACCTTACTCAATCTGGAAGCTGCCGATAAACTGGATTCACAAAAAAGATCGTCTCCACCCAATCGTGAACTATGGGCACAAGGAGCAGGCAATATCGTATCGGGTTTAATTGGTGGTATGCCCGTGACATCGGTGATTGTGCGTAGTTCAGTCAATGCCAATACAGGTGCACGTAGCAAATGTTCCACTATTTTTCATGGGATACTTCTGTTGCTGGCAATTTTGTTCTTCGTGCCATTGATGAACATGATTCCATTGTCTGCGCTGGCTGCTATTTTGATTGTAACGGGTTTTAAACTCACGCATCCCAAATTATTCAAACAGTTATATCAAAAAGGCTGGAAGCAGTTCTTACCGTTTATTATTACGCTGGTTGCAATTTTACTGACAGATTTGTTGACGGGCATCGTGATCGGTTTGCTGACCAGTAGCGGCTTCATTCTGTATGGTAATTTTAATAAAGGGGTACGGGTCTATAAAGAGAAGCATTTGCATGGCATTGTGACCCGGATTGAACTGCCTTCACAAGTGACCTTTCTGAACCGTTCTGCATTGATTTCAGCCTTGGAGCATGTACATAAATACCAGCAGCTGATTATTGATGCAACCCAGTGTGATTCGATTGATCCCGATATTTATCAAGTGATTCAGGACTATCAGAATGAAACTGCCAGTAAGCGTCAGATCGACCTAAAGCTGATCGGATTTAAGCAACATTATCAGGATGTCGATGAGGCAGCGCTGGATATTTATATCAGTACCCGGGAACTGCAACGTAAATTAAGCCCGCAACAGGTCATCACCTTACTCAAAGAGGGTAATGAGCGTTTTGTCAAAAATGAACGCCTGCAACGGGATGTTTATCGCCAGATCCGGGTCACTGCGGATGAAGGACAGCACCCGATTGCAGCGGTACTGGGCTGTATGGATTCGCGTGCACCAACTGAGATGATCTTTGATGTCGGGATTGGCGATTTATTCAGTTTAAGGATTGCAGGAAATATTGCGGGACAAAAAGTACTGGGTTCGCTTGAGTTTGCCTGTCAGGCCAAAGGCTCCAAGGTGATTCTGGTTTTGGGTCATACCGATTGTGGTGCTGTTACCAGTGCCTGCCAGTTACGTTTACAGCAGAAACGGGTTTCTGATGTGCAAGAGATGCCTCATATCCAGTATGTACTGGGGCCGTTGATGCATTCAGTTGATAGTGTCTATGACATTATGCAACCGCGCGATTTAAGTCGGGCTTTTATCAATCAGGTCACGGCAATGAATGTGCATTACAATATTCAATACATTACGGCGCATAGTCCGGTATTGAAAGACCTGCTGGATCGAGGCGAAATTGCAATAGTCGGTGCAATTTATGATGTGAAGACCGGACAGGTCGAGTTTCTAGATCGTTGATGCTTCATCTAAAAAAGCGCCTGTTCTCAGGCGCTTTTTTATTGATGCCATGATCAATCGATTGCATATACTGGATAAGACGTTTATTTGTTGAAAAGCAGAATAAACCCTGACCTACTGCTGTCATGGGCGTAGAATAGCCGCTATAAACAGCAATTTTATTCTATAAATTTCATGCAATCGCGCTAACCTGACATGATGCAAAAAATTCAAAGGAGGTCGTGATGTCGCGTAGACCTCGTGAACAAGTTGATTACCTCCATCTGGAAGAACTGGGTGGTCTGGAAATGCTGAAAGCAAGTTACTATCAGCAGGAGTTTTCACGACATGTTCATGAAGGATTTTGTATTGGCGTGATCGAAGAGGGCGCACAGCGCTTTTATCGAACCGGTGGCAATCATGTGGCGCCACAGGGCGATATTATTCTGGTCAATGCCGATGAAGTGCATACCGGATCTTCGGCGGTAGACACTGGCTGGCGTTATCGCGCAATCTATCCAACACCTGAAGTATTTAATGAACTCACCCGCGATCTGACGACGGTACACGGTACTGCACCTTGGTTTAGAGAAGCGGTATTGCATGATGAAGGCTTGGCCCAGCAATTCCGTTTATTGTTTGATTTACTGGAACAACCGAACAATAGCTTGTTAAAACAGACCTTATTCTTGTCGACGATTGCATGGCTGGTGTCCAAATACAGTCAGGTCAAGCCGCATGTGACCGATTTGAGCAATGCCAAACAGCGAATCCTTAATATAAAAGAACTGATGGCAACGATGCCTGAGCAAGAATTTTCCTTGGCTGAGCTGGCAGAAATGGCCAATCTGAGTCAGTGGCATTTCTTGAGACAATTTAAAAAACATGTCGGGTTGTCACCGCATGCATGGCTGGTACAGGCACGGTTGCAGAAATCGCAAAGATTGTTAAGACAGGGGCTGAATTTATCCGAAGTCTCACAACAATGTGGTTTCTCGGATCAGAGCCATTTTAGCCGGCATTTCCGTCAGACCTTTGGTATTACGCCCGGCGGTTATATTGCCTATCTCAAATAAAACAGCAATTTTATGCAATTCTCCTGATGCAAATTTTGGCATAGTCATACGGTCTTTTATTAACCCTTGTGATTTTGATGTTAAGTGACAGCGTAACTGATGATACCCCCATGACCGTAACGCGGGCATTTTTTAATGGTGTCGTCAAAATACTACCGCTGTGTTTTGCGGTGTTACCGTGGGGCTTACTCGCGGGCTCTATGGCAATTCAGGCTGGGCTGACCACCTTACAGGCGGTGGGCATGTCTGCGCTGGTTTTTGCGGGTGCAGCACAGTTAATGACTTTGGGGCTGGTCATGGCAGGAACACCTGCTTTAACCATTATTATCTCCGTGTTTTTAATCACCACCCAGCATTATCTGTATGCGCTCTATCTACGTGACGATATTTCCAGACAGCCATTGAAACATCGCTTAATGTTGGGATTTCTACTGACAGATGAACTGTTTGCGGTCAGTATTAAGAAACAGCAGCATTATATTTATTATTTGCTGGGTGCAGGCAGTTGCTTCTATCTATGCTGGGTGTTGTTCAGCCTGTGTGGCGTATTGCTGGCAGCTTCGGTGCCCAATCTGGATCAATATCATCTCGATTTTTCCATTGTTGCGACCTTTATCGCCATCGTAATTCCATTTATTAAAAACCTGAATACGCTGGTCGGTGTACTGGTCTCGGTTATGCTGACGGTTGTTTTCTTGAGTCTGGGCATTAAAAGTGCAGCCATCTTGGCGGGGGTGATTGGTATGTTAACTGCGACCTGTTTGCAGAATCTGCGGGAGCGTGCGGCATGAGTTGGTTTCTGCTGATTATTCTGGCCATTGTGGTCTTCATGAATCGCTATATTCTGCTGGAGCCGAATATTCCATTACGCTTACCGAAATGGTTCCAGCAATCCTTGCAGTATTCTGCACCGTGTTTATTGACCGCAATTGCCACGCCGATTGTATTTATGGATGAGCAGGGAGCTTTCCGTAGTACTTTACTCAACCCCTATTTTCTGGCGACGCTGCTTACCATTGTAATTGCCTACAAGGTCAAGCATACCTTGTTGACCATTATCCTGAGTCTGGCCTGTTTTTACGGGTTGGTATTTTGGTTGCATTAAACGCTTGGGCTGTTAAATAAAGTGCCCAAGCGTTTCATTTTGGGAGTTAACGGGTGGTATAACCGCCATTGGCGAAAATGGTTTGGCCTGTAATCCACCAGCCCTCTGTGACCAGAAAACGAACCAGCGGTTCAATATCTTCAATTTGGGTCAGTCCACCTAAAGCGGAAGCAGATTGATGATAGGCCACGGCTTCAGGTGCTTCCTGACCATAGAAAAATGGCGTATCCATCGGACCCGGCGCAACCGCAGTCACCGAAATGCCACGTTCACCAAACTCTTTGGATGCGGCACGGGTGTAATGTTCCACCGGTGCTTTCAGACCTTCATAGGTGGAATAGAGACCGGTATAGGCAGCCAGTAAGCTGGTCACAATACTACAGATTTTTCCGTGTGGATTGAGATGACGGCCTGCAGACTGAATGAAGAAATAGGCAATCTTGTTATTGATCTCATTCATCCCGTCAAATTCCTGTTCAGTCGTCTCCAGATATGGTTTCTTGAGCACGCGACCGACGGTATTGATGGCAATATCAACGCCACCAAATTCTGCTTTGGCTTGGACAAAGAGTGCTTCAATATTCTGGATATCGGATAAATCTGCTTGCACCAAAACCGCTTTTGCCCCGAATGCCTGTACGGCTTTTAAGGTTTCTTCTGCATCTGCCTGTGTTGCTGCACTATTATAATGAATGAGCAAGTTTGCTCCTTGTTCTGCAAACTTGCGTGAAATCAAGCCTCCCAGGTTTTTAGCGCCGCCCGTAATCAAGACGGTTTTTCCTGCTAGCGTATGTTGTGACATCTCTCTCTCCTGATTGTTGTGTATGAAAATCATGCTAATGCAATTTATTTGTTTGAAATAGTTGTTAGTATTGAACTGATTGTGCAGAAAAGTTGAATAATAAAATGGATAAGATTGAGCGCTTAAAAATCTTTTGTTTAGTGGCAGAGAAGCAATCTTTTGCACAAGCTGCACTGCAACTGGGATTGCCCCGCTCCAACGTGACCTATGCCATACAGGCGCTTGAAAAAGAATATGAAGTACTGCTGTTCTATCGCACCACTCGTAAAGTTGCTTTAACCCATGAGGGGAGTCTGTTTTATCAGGAAGCCATGCGTCTGGTGACGCAATTAAAAGAGCTGAATCGCTTTAAGACGCATGTGCGGAGTACGGAAGGCAAGATTAGCATTGGCATGCCAAAACGCTTGGCCACTCAGCTGTTGATTCCGCATTTAGGTTGTTTTTATCAGCGCTATCCCAAGGTCAAGGTGCTGGTGAATGGTTGTGATGACTTTTCCAATCTGATTGAACAGCAACTGGATTGTGTGGTGCGGGTGGGACAGGTACAGGACCAATATCTGCTGATCAGACCCATCACACAAACCCATATCTGGACACTGGCAGCACCTGCTTATCTAGCTGAATTTGGTGAACCCAAAAGCTTTGAGGAGCTGCAGCAGCATTATGCCGTGGACTACCATGTGGCGAAACATTATCGGGAATGGAGTGAATTGGTATTTCGGGATCAGCGTCTGAGAATGCCGTACCGTTTACTGATTGAAAATACCGAAGCCTATATTCAGGCCGGTTTGGCTGGCATTGGTATTATCCAGATTCCTGAATTTGATGCTGCACCCTATGTACGGCAAGGTGTGTTACAGCGTTTATTTGTAGAGGTTCCGGACTTGCAATTACCGGTCAATATTTTATTGACGGATCGCCAGTATCGTCCTCAATATTTTCAGGATTTTATTGATTGGTTAGAGGAATTATTAAAGCAGCAGCTCTAGGCATTGATCTGCTCACGATAAAAATTTATAAGCCATAAAAAAAAGCATACCTGAGTATGCTCTTTTTATGTTGGCAAAGATTAATAGAGACCGAGCAAGAAACCAACACCTAAGGTGAAGAAACTAAATAGCCAGATCCAGCCAAACGAGTAACGTAAATGACGTCCCATGTCTGTACCTGCAAGCCCCATGGCCAGCCATGTTGCTGGTGAGAATGGGCTAACGAAGGTACCGGCGTTATTGCCAATCGCCATGGCATACACCACCGAATCAGCAGTTACACCAGCAGTTGCAGTCACTTCCTGAACAATCGGCAAGAGGGCAAAATAGTAAGCATCGGTACTGGTAAACAGATCCATTGGAACACCTAGGATACCGACCAGAATATGCAGGCTACCGACCCAAGTCGTTGGTAAAATATGAATCAGATCCAGTGCGATTGACTTCAACATGCCTGATTCGGAGAGAATTCCCAAAAAGGCGCCAGCAGCAAAAATAATGGCCACCATGCTTAAGGCTTGAGGTGCATGTCGGCTGATCACCGCCATTTGTTCTCTTGGTTTAGGGAAGTTCACCAATAATACGAGTGATAAGGCAATCATAAAGACGTAAGGTGCAGAGAATAGACCAAACGCCAGACAGATAACCGCAAGAACAACCAGACCGATGTTAAACCAGAACTTTTTAGGTTTGATGTGTTCTTGTACATCTTCCGCCATATCGGCTGCCATGCAGTCCTGTTCAAAAGGTGTGGTACCCAAGGCTTGTGCTGCCAGAATACGTTTCTTTTCACGTAAGCCCATCAATACGGCAAAGCCCATCATGCCCAGAATACCAATCACCTGTACCGGGATCAGGCTCTGCCAGAGTGCGGCGGCTTCAATGCCGGTCACGGCAGATGCACGACCTAAAGGGCCACCCCACGGCACCATATTCATAATACCCATACTGCCGGCCATGAGTAACAGCATCAGATAAGGACTCATCCCCAGTTTGCGATAGAGCGGCAGTAAGGCAGGAATAATAATTAGAAAAGTGGCCGCCCCGGAACCGTCCAGATGTACGATAGCAGCAATCAAGGTGGTCATCACCGCAACAATCACCACATTACCGCGGGTCAGACGCACCATGTTGCGGATCATGGGGTCAAAAACATGTAACTCTTTTAAAATACTGAAAAACAAAATGGCAAATAAAAACATGGTGGCCACTTTGCTGACTTTTAATAAACCTGCTTCAAAGAAGCCGGAAATCTCGCTAATCGAAAAGCCAGCAATGAGCGCCCCAATAAGCGGAACAATCGACATTGCAACAATTGGACTGGTTTTACCCGACATGAGTAACGCGACAATCGTTACAATAATTAGAATACCTATCAGCGTAAGCATTATTTACTCCCTTAAGTCGTAACCTCTTGCCATAAAAAAAGTGTTAAAAGTACACCAAAAAATAAAAAACAAAGCGCCGTCCATTATGCATAAAAACTTAAATTACGCTTAAACTTCAGCAGAAAAACTAAACGAAATGCTGGATAAGTGAGCAAATTATTTAATTTTCGCTAAAAATGGTTGTAAAGGAAATTGAAAAACTGGCTGAAAAGTAGTGGAGTTTTTATCATTTTTTGCGCTTGTTCAGCAGCGAAAAATATCGGAAGAGGGGGGAGAAAAAGCCAAAGTTGATCCAGGCTTCATGGCCGTCTTGTTTAAACCAGCTCAGGTCGAGAAAGGAAAAGACTTTGACAGATGCAATGCGTTGCTTTAAAAATTAGAGTAATTACTCTAATTTTGGAAAATACGATGCAGATTGGTCGACAGCACTGGATGAACCGGACTTCTGGTGATTTAGGATTAAAAGATCGCATAACCTTGCTGAGTCACAGTTTACTGCCAGTCATTCAGCAAACCATTAAAAGCTATGCTCTAGCCCACCATAAGCAGCGCAACAGAATGCAGCAACTGAGTATCGAAGATCTGGTATTGCCTGATAGCTCAGATGTACAACAGGCCTTGGCCCAGATGCAGTCTTGTAGTGCTGAGGCCTTACAGAATCACTGTCTGCGTACATGGTGTTACGCCATTGCCTTTGCCAAAATGCAACCACTGCAATGTGATGCTGAGCTATTAGCCGTTTCATGCCTGTTACACGATTTGGGGGATGACAACACAGCATTATCAGCATCATGCACATTGCCGTTGCTTTGCCGGGCAAGGAGCCTATGCGGCGAAAGACTGGTCAATTCAACAAGGCTGGTCAATCGGGCGCGCTGATCAGCTGTTTGATGTAATCAGTCTGCACATGAATCCCCATGTCACCCTTGAGCAGGGGATTGAGGCTCATCTATTACAACAGGCTGCCAGTTGTGACGTCATTGGTAGCCGTGGTTTTGAATTTTCCAAACAGTTTAGACAGCAATTACAGCAACACTATCCGCGCCTCGATTTTAACCGGATCATGATTGAATTTACCCAGCGGGAAGCTGAACAGCGTCCCCGTTCCCGCACCGCCATGCTGGTCCAGAGTGGATTTAAGCAGTTGGTGAATGCAAATCCTTATTTAAAATAAGTCCAAAATAAAAAACCACTTTTGCCTGAACAAAAGTGGTTTTGCTTGTTAAGTTTGAATGTAGTTAGTGGTCATGTTCCAGATATTCAGGCTTTTTCGGTAAGGCCCAGCTACAGAAGAAACAGATCATCAGCATGATAATCACATAAATAAAGAAGATGTTTTCAATACCTGCATCTTTAAATAGCAACGCCACCGATGGTGCTGAACCACCAAACAAGGCATTACCGACGGCATAAGAGAAACCGACACCTAAGGCACGCACATGTGGAGGGAACATTTCTGCTTTGACCAAACCACTGATTGAGGTGTAGAAGCTCAGCAGCATCATCAGGAAAATCAGTAATAAGGTGATAATAACAGGCGAGTCAGCAAAGCTGCGCATACCGGTGACCATCACTGGATAGATAAAGATCGCGCTAAGTAAACTGAAAGCCAGCATGGATGCACGACGGCCAATACGGTCTGAAAGCATCCCAAACAACGGTTGCGCCAACATAAACACAAACAAGGCTGTGGTCATAATGAAACCGACAGTTTTGCCATCCATCCCGATGTTGGTGAGATAGGTTTTAGAATAGACTGTAATCACATAGAAAGTCAGTGAACCTGCAGAGGTATAGCCGACTACCAGCAAGAAGGTTTTCCAGTGCTGTTTCAGTAAGGCAACCAGACTACCGGATTCCTCACGTTCCGCATCTTCATGCGATAAGGTTTCTTCTAAACGGCTTCGTGCCAGTAAAGACAAGATTGCAGCAATCCCCCCAATCACGAATGGAATACGCCAGCCGCCATCATTCAATTGCTGTTCAGTCATAAAGCCAAGCAGGATGACCCCGAGTAAGCTGGCGAGTAGCTGACCACCGGATAAGGTGACATATTGAAACGAAGCAAAGAAACCGCGTTGTCCTTTTAAGCCCAGCTCACTCATATAGGTGGCGACAGCACCATATTCACCACCGACCGAAAGGCCTTGTAATAAACGAACCATCAGTAGCAGGAAAGGGGCCCACATACCGACTTGATCATAGGTCGGTAAGGCTGCAAACAGGAATGAACTCAGTGCCATCAGACAAATTGAAATCACCATGGACTGTTTGCGACCGTGACGATCAGCGATCCGTCCGAATAACCAGCTGCCGATTGGTCGCATAAAGAAGCTGGCAGCAAATACACCCCATACATAAATCGCTTTAGTGGTTGGATCCATATCCGGTGCAGTTAATGCATGCGTAAAATAAGCAGCAAAGACGGCATAGATATAGAAATCAAACCATTCAACCAAGTTCCCTGATGCCGCACCGACGATACCTTTGATACGACTTCTTCTTTCTTCCTTGCTATATACCTGACTCATATACGTTCCTTTTCACCAAGCAAGATTCTGTAACTGAATCTTTACAGAATGTTATATACCGCTAAAGAAGCATGAAAATGACACTATTTTGTATGTTTTTTATGAATATATTTTTATCTAGAGAGAATCAGTATGTTTCTGAGCTAACTCATTGACAGATATACATTGTCAGAATGGTCAATGTATAGATTTTAATCTTTTTAAAAGCAGAGAATTAAGTATTTATAAGAGACAATATTTGCATCCGCCTGATTCAGTTTATGTAAATGGTCTGTAATAGAGCCATTTTGGTGCAATCTATCTTGAACCTTTCTTTTAGATGATTGCATGGCTGCGTGGAGATTAAAACTTGATCGATGCATTAAGACATGAATATCCATTCATTAAGCTATAAACAGGCCGAATCTTTAGAACTGGTGATTAAAGCAGCAAAGCTGTGGATAAGTTTCAGTTTATACACACAGCCAATCCGTGTTGTTTTTGATCGTATTTTCATCCGTCCTGATTTTTTGCTTTTGGCTTATACCGTGCTAGAGCAGCAAGCTATTTCGGAATAACAATTAGTCCAGCACTGGAATAACGCAGTCTGCTCTGAATGGGCAGGGCTCTCCCTGCGTAAATTGAGTTAGCATGCTTCTGATCTGATAAAGCTGGGCAATTTTTTCATCAATCAGATTGAGCTTTTCTTGAAGCAGGGTCTGGACCTGTGCCGCAGGAATTTCCTCTTGCGCCGTCATATTTAAAATTTGCTTGATTTCATTCAGGGTGTAGCCCAGATTTTTGGCAGAACGAATCAGTTGTAGCTGTTGCAGCGTCTGTTCCGGATAATCTTTATAGCCATTATTACAGGTCATGGACTGGATCAGCTGCATCTTTTCATAAAAGCGAATGGTGTCCCGGCTTAGGTTTGCCTGTTTTGCCAACTGTCCAATCAACATCTTGCGTATCCTTTATTGTTATAAAAAAAGCGGTATTAACCCCTTGACCATTGAGTGTACTCCATCCTTTAACCTGTGCCTACAGTCAATCAAATAGGCATAAAAAATGGACCATAATCACTTAAAAAATCAACAATATTGTCAAGTTGCACTGGTTGCTGGCGCGACAGGTTTTATTGGCCGCTATCTGATTCTGCAACTTTTGCAACAGGGACATTCAGTTTTCGCCCTGATCCGTAATCCGCTGGAGCAACAACAGGCCCTGATTCAATGGCTGCAACAAAAAAATGTTTCTTTGCAGCAACTGACTTTTATTCAAGGGGATGTGACTCAGGTAAATCTTGGTATTCAGCCACAAGACTGGGAGAAATTAAAGTCCATCAATACTTTATATAATAGTAGTGCCTTGTTTGCCTGGAATCTGGAGATGCAGCAGGCACGGGCAGTCAATGTTGATGGTGCACTGAATTTACTGGCCTGTGTACATCAGCATTGTGACTTAAAACGTGCTGTGCATATGTCAGGATATATGCTGACTCTGCTTGATCACTTACGCCAGGCAGGCGTCTGTCTTGAACAGCCCGACCAGACTGACTGGCTCGTGGTATATCAGCGCTTAGGTGCCTATGAGGCCTCAAAGATAGAGGCCCATTTTGCCTGGATCCGCGCCGCACAACGCTTGTCGGTGGAGTGGACCATTATCCATCCAGCAACGGTGTTGGGTGATGATGTCTCTGGTGAGATTCCGTTGAACCAGCCGATTGCGCAAATGATTGATCTGCTAAAACGCAAGAAAATGAGTGCACTGCCGGCAACTGCACAACATTATCTGCCTTTGATCCGGGTCGATGATTTATGTCAGATCATGGTCAAGGCTTCGATGGATCAGGCGTTAACAAATCAGTCGATGCTGGTAGTCAGCGAGCATGATCTGGCCCTACCGCAATTGACGGGCATGATTGCAGCGCAGTTGCAGGTCAAGGCACCTACACGGCATGTTCCGATCGGATTGTTGAAAATGATTTTAAAGTGGCAATGGCTGGCGAAGAAGCTGGAAATGTCTCGGGAAATGTTAGATTTCCTTAGAACCGAACCTTTAGAACAAGTAGTGTTACAGCAGTTCAAACAGCGCTGGCAGATTGCAACGGGTGATCTGGAAGAGGCAATTCGTAAAACCACGGACTGGGTCAGTCAGGCCCGTTAAAGCGAGTTTTATTCAAAATAAAAACAGCCCGTCAAAGGACGGGCTGTTTTCTTAATGAACCAGCTAGAGGCTTACCAGTGTTCACCTGGGAACAGGCGGGCATAAGCACGTTGCACCAGATTGAGTTTTTCCTGTTTGCCCACAGATGCGGTAGAGCTTGGGAACAGGTTATAGCCAATCGACATCAGGATATTGTTGATGTCTGGTGCGATTGCATAGGTAATCGAAGCCAGACGACCAAGATTGGTGGCGATTTTCTTTGGACGTTTCACGATGGCATAAGCAATCAGATCGGCAGCTTCTTCTGGTGAAAGCGTTGGGACATATTTATAGATTTTGGTTGGTGCAATCATTGGTGTACGGACCAAAGGCATATAAATAGAGGTAATCGCAATTTTATGTGCATGTACTTCTGCGGATAAGCAGCGGCTGAATGCATCCAAAGCCGCTTTTGATGCAACATAAGCTGAGAAGCGGGTTGCATTGGCAAGTACCCCGATTGAGCTGATATTGATGATCTGGCCATCTTTGCGCTGCATCATGTGCGGCAGGATATTCAGAACCAGACGTACTGCACCGAAATAGTTGAGCTGCATGGTGCGCTCGAAGTCATGAAAACGGTCAACCGATTCATGTACCGCTCGGCGAATTGAACGACCGGCATTATTTACAAGAATGTCGATGTGATCCACTGCAGCCAGAATTTCTTTTGAAACCGCATCAATGGATTCCATTTCGTTGAGATCACATGGAAACACAGACGCCTTTCCACCTTCAGCCTCGATCTCTGCTTTGACCTCATCTAACTTCTCCTTGGTGCGAGCGAGCAATAAGACATGGGCCCCAGCTTGCGCAAGGTATTTTGAAACCGTTAAACCAATACCACTTGATGCACCAGTGACAATGATTGTTTTACCGTCGACTTTTTGCTGAAAAAGTTTTTTGAGTTTTGCATTCATGTAAGTATCCTACATTCATCACGAATCATGCTGTTGTGTGCAATGCTGTCCTATACCGCTTAACACTGCAATTTATTTTGGTCTAATATTAACCGATCTTTTTTGTTTGTCTAGTGTAAATGTTTGAAAAATAATATCTTTTTTAGAGTAAAAGCTCTAAAAAAAGGTGTTGTATTAGTTGAAAAATCGAGCATATTTTTTTGGTTTTGCACAAAAAATAAGCCCCATTTCCGGGGCTCGTTGATTTCATTAAAATTAAACTTGGGCGAGGGCTTGTTCGAGATCGGCAATCAGGTCATCCACATGTTCGATACCAATCGACAAACGCACTAAATCTTCACTGACACCTGCTGATTTTAGCTCTTCTGCATTGAGTTGGCGGTGAGTTGTGGTCGCCGGATGGCAGGCCAGACTTTTGGCGTCGCCAATGTTGACCAGACGGGTAAACAGTTGCAAGGCATCAATAAAGCGAGTACCGCCTTTTAAGCCATCTTGCACACCAAAGGACAGGATGGCAGAAGGTTTACCTTTCACATACTTTTGCGCCAAATGATGCTGTGGATGATCTTTCAGACCCGCATAATTGACCCATTTTACTTTGGGATGCTGTTTTAAATATTCAGCAATCTTGATGGCATTTTCTGTGTGACGTTCCATTCTCAGGTTTAAAGTTTCCAGTCCTTGCAGGATCAGGAATACGCTGAGCGGACTAATGGCTGCGCCGGTATTGCGTAACGGTACCACCCGCGCACGGGCAATATAAGCTGCTTCTCCCAATACTTCGACATAATTGACACCATGATAGCTTGGGTCTGGCGTGTTTAATGCTTTGAAGCGTTCAGGATATTTGCCCCAAGGAAATTTACCGCTATCGACAATCACACCACCGATGCTATTACCGTGACCGCCGATATATTTGGTCAGGGAATGAATCACAATATCTGCACCAAATTCAAAAGGTTTAAGCAGTGCAGGTGTTGCTACCGTATTATCGACAATCACAGGCACACCATACTCATGCGCAATCTTGGCAATGGCTTCAAGGTCGATGATATTGCCGAGCGGATTACCGATCGATTCCACAAACACCAGTTTGGTTTTGTCATCAATAATTTGACGCAGCGCTTCCGGATTCTGATAGTCAAAGAAACGGACTTCAATGCCTTGCTTCGGCAAGGTGTGGGCAAATAAATTATAAGTTCCGCCATATAAGGTGGAGACCGAGGCGATATTGTCGCCTGCTTCGGCAATGGTCTGAATTGCGTAGGTAATCGCAGCCATGCCGGAGGCCAGTGCCAACGCCCCAATCCCACCTTCCAGTGCTGCAATACGTTGTTCAAGCACGGCAGTGGTCGGGTTCATAATCCGGGTATAGATATTACCCTGAACTTTTAAATCAAATAGGTCGGCCCCATGCTGTGTATTATCAAAGGCATAAGAGGTGGTTTGATAGATCGGCACGGCCACAGCCTTGGTGGTAGCCTCTGGTGAATATCCCGCATGAATGGCTAAAGTTTCATCTTTATAGGTCATGATGACTTCATCTACGTGAGTTAAATAATCATCGAGTCTAGCCGATATTTTATCCAGAAGGGTGCATAAATTTTGCGCTGTATAGCGTTTTTAGTGATATAGCAGGTTTAATCCGAAGCAGATCAATTTTTTATCTGCTGTAAATCATTCAAGCCTGTAATGTCTTGAAAAAGAAAATCCTTTGTTGAAGCCAAACAAATGTCAACTTAACTTCAAGTCAAGGGGGTTTCAGCGTATAATATGCCAGATATTTTTTCGCTTATTTGCGATGTACTGGTTTTTCAATTGAGGAGTCCTGCGTGGCCCAATATATTTATACGATGAACCGAGTGTCTAAAATGGTTCCGCCGAAGCGCGAAATCTTAAAAGACATCTCTTTATCATTTTTCCCAGGCGCAAAGATTGGTGTGCTTGGTTTGAACGGTGCAGGTAAGTCAACCCTTCTCCGTATTATGGCTGGGGTAGATAAAGATTTCTCAGGTGAAGCTCGTGCACAACCAGGAATCAAAATCGGTTACTTAGAACAAGAGCCACCACTTGATCCGACCAAAGACGTTCGTGGTAACGTTGAAGATGGTGTACGTGAAGCACTTGACGCTTTAGAACGTCTTGACCAGGTTTTTGCTGAATATGCTGAACCGGATGCGGATTTTGATGCACTTGCGAAAGAGCAAGAAAAATTGGAATCCATCATCCATGCATGGGATGCACATAACCTCAATAACCAGCTTGAAATTGCTGCGGATGCATTGAACCTTCCAGCATGGGATGCTGATGTATCCTTGCTTTCAGGTGGTGAGCGTCGTCGTGTTGCATTGTGCCGTTTATTGCTTTCCAAGCCAGACATGTTGCTTCTCGACGAACCGACCAACCATTTGGATGCTGAATCAGTATCTTGGTTAGAACGTTTCTTGAAAGATTTCCCTGGCACCATCGTTGCGATTACGCATGACCGTTATTTCTTGGATAACGTGGCTGAGTGGATTCTTGAACTTGACCGTGGACATGGTATTCCTTACCAAGGTAACTATTCTTCTTGGTTGGAACAAAAGAATGCCCGTCTAGAGCAGGAACAGAAACAAGAAGAATCTTTTGCTAAAGCATTGAAAAAAGAACTTGAATGGGTTCGTTCAAATGCCAAAGGCCAGCAAAAGAAAAACAAAGCGCGTATGGAACGTTTTGAAGAGCTTAACTCTAAAGAATTCCAGCAACGTAATGAAACCTCTGAAATCTACATTCCACCTGGCCCACGTCTGGGTAACAAGGTTGTGGAAGTGGAAGGGATCAGTAAATCATTCGATGGTCGCTTACTCTATGAAAACCTGACGTTCACTGTACCGCCTACAGCGATCGTGGGTATTGTTGGTCCAAACGGTGCGGGTAAAACGACTTTATTCCGTATGATGACGGGCGAACAGCAACCGGATACCGGTACTGTGACTTTAGGTGAGTCAGTTAAAGTGGCTTACGTGGGTCAGATTCGTGACACCTTGGATAACAACAAAACCGTTTGGGAAGAAGTTTCTGGCGGTTTAGATATCCTGAAAATCGGTGATTACGAAATTGCATCACGTGCTTATATCGGTCGCTTTAACTTTAAAGGCCAAGATCAGCAAAAACGTGTAGGTGAATTGTCGGGTGGTGAGCGTAACCGCTTACAACTTGCCAAGATCTTGCAGATGGGCGCAAACGTGATCTTGCTGGATGAGCCATCGAACGACTTGGATATCGAAACCTTACGTGCACTTGAGGATGCCATTCTGGTATTCCCGGGTACCGTCATGGTGGTATCGCATGACCGTTGGTTCCTTGATCGTATTGCAACGCACATCTTGTCATTTGAGAACGAACAGCCAGAATTCTACACAGGTAACTATGCAGAATACGAAGCTTACCGTCAGTCACGTTTAGGTGATGATGCATCTCAAAAACGCACCAAATACAAAAAAATTACCGGTTAATTTCGGGTAAAGCAAAAAACCAGCCTCCGGGCTGGTTTTTTATGTTCATTAAAAGTTGAGTGGATCAGCAGGGTATATAAAAAAAGCCAATGCTCGACGTTTAATTATTAAACTCACCCCGTAAATCGGCCCACATCAATGATGGAACCACAGTAATCACATCGAAAGTCATGGCAAATGGATACAGCACCATGCGGGTGGCTTTTTTAACAGGATGCTTTTTGGTAATTTTATTTTCCTGTTGCAGGATAATTGGATAAGGCTGTGCTAAGGTTTTCTGGATCTTGCGCGCTTCCGGTGCTTGATAGAGCTGGCCTTTAAAGAAAATATTGATATACGGATAAGGCGCGGTTTGCTGGTTATAAATGGTATTGAAATTCTGTCTAAAGCCCAGGGATTTTAACAGGTCCTTTTGTGTGTCATTCAAATCGACCATTCGCGTGTTATAGCGAATCTGTAACACACCCTGAAAATGACTTGGATCATCCATGGTCAGTACCAATGGGGAAGGGCTGGTCAGACTGCGTTGATCTGCTGGAATTGCATGTAGCAGTTTGGATAGCTCGGCGCTCCCGTCGGTCATTAGATAACTGAAATCCTTACCTACAAATACAATACCTTGTGCCTGCTGGTTCTGAACAGCTTGCCCTATGGCAATGATTTGATCTTTTGCTAAAGTCACTGTTTCGGTTCTTGTGGTTTCGTTCGGAAGTGCCTGTGACAGCAATGTCGTGGCACAGCCACTCAAATTTAGACAGGCGATTGCGATGAGGGCGGAACATAGTTTATGCATGGCAGGAACTCAAATCTGAAATTCATTTTTCTAAAGAAAAAACTTTTTTAAATCAGTCATAAATTGACCAAAAATTGTTTTGTAATTTTATTACATCGGCATCGCTTGCTATAGTGGCTTTATGCAATTTACTGTAAGGGTGTGCTGTTGCAACGTCCGCTGATTTTTATGACCCTGCTGTTAAGCTTGTTCATGTTCCAAGGTTTCTGGAATGTGGCAGCGGCTTTCTGCGCGCATGAAAAGTCGGGCCAGTACAGTGAGCTCAAGCATTTTGGGCATCATGCCCCTGAAAAGCGTCATGTTTCCGCAACGCATTCAGCTTCTGCTATTGAAGCGGATAAGGATGTCGCCGCCTCTTTAAACTTGCAAGATCATCATGATCATTTACCGTCCTGTTCCTACGTGATGGTGATGCAAACACAGCAGCAGTGGCATGCCCCTGTTGTACGGATCCATGAAATCGAGCACAACTATCACTGGTCTAACGCTTCCCATTCCCCGCATTTATCCGGATTAAACCCGCCTCCGATATTGACCTCGCTATAAGTGAGGTAGCCTAAAAATAACTCACTGGAAATACATCTATTTCAATGGGTTATTTGTCCTTAATCAAACGCTTGGCAAATTTGAACTTGTCTCGATAAATCGTAGCTTCTTGAGTTCTTCAGAATTTTTAGAATAGCGGTTTGGAATCAGGTGTTTATTGAAGATGAATTCACCCACATTCCATTTCTTAATGCTGGAAATGGAACATGAATCAACAGATTTAAATCAGGTGAATGTTATGTCTTTTAAATTAAATACAGTGCTATGTTTTTTGGTTTTATTCGTTTCAGCAAGCTGGGCCAATGCCGATGGTGGTTTGATTTTTCTGGAAAAGAATCTTAACTCTCAGCAACAGGCCAAGGCCAAGCTTGAACAGACGCTTGAGCACAAGCATCATCAAAAGTGTAAATAATTTAGTTTAAACTGGAGGGAAACGGCTGAATGAGCAGGGCCGTTTCCTATTTTAAACCTTTATCGTAGTCTGCTTTGATCTTAAGCTGGGATTTTGTAGCGAAATCCAGACATGTAATTTTATTACATCTGCTTTACTTGCTATAGTTCATCCGAGCAATTTTTGTCTAAAGAGTAAACTTTGCATCGTTCCGCGATTTTCATCACCGTCTTGCTGAGTTTGTTCATGTTTCAGGGTTTCTGGAATGTGGCGGCCGCTTTTTGTGCGCATGAAAAGTCAGGCGAGTATAGTTCACTCAATCATTTTGGACATCATGTTCCGGAAAAGTCCCAAGTTTCTGCCCAGCCTACCATTGCGGTTGATCAGGACGCTTCTGATTTACCCATGCCCTTAAGTTTGCAAGATCATCATGATCACTTGCCTTCCTGCTTTCATGTGGTGGTGACCGAAGCCCAGCAACAACTGGATCAACCGGTTTTAGGGATGCATCAGGCAGAACAAAAATATTACTGGTCCAACTCCTATCAGTCCCCCCATCTCTCTGGATTAAATCCGCCCCCTGTATTGACCCCGCTATAGGTGGGGTAGCCGAAAAATAGCCCACCGCAACCTTATTATTTGCGGGGCTTTATATGTCTTTAAATTTAAATCAGCGTATCCATGCATTTCAGAACAATGCATCAAATTCTCATGCGCATCCATCGTCATTGAAATGGTCGGCCTTGGCAATTGCGCTAACGGCTGTGCTTTTTAGTCAAGCTGTAGCAGCAGAGTCCTTGCTAGATGCAAATCATGCTTCGACCCAAGCGCTGCAACGGCAGCTAAATTTTGAACAAATCCTGCAAGATGTGAAACAGCATCAGGCCGGTATCGGTGTCTGGCAAACCCAGCAAAGCATTGCCGAGGCCAATGTAAAACAGGCCGGTTTATGGACAAATCCAAGTGTTTCGATTCAGCAAACCGAGTTCCGCTCAGGTAAAGATAAAGAACTGGAATTTGGTCTTTCACAAAAACTCGATGTGTTTGGTGAACGCCGTGCGGCAGTGAAACTCGCTGATGTACAAGCGACTCAGGTCGGTCTTAATCAAGCTTTATACGATGCCCAACTTGAACTCGCGGTGAAATATCTGTGGTCGCAAGTGGTGGTTCTTGAGCTAGAGCACGATGTGGTTCAGGCACAATTAAAAACCAGTCAGGCGACCCTGGACGCAACACGCTTACGACTCAAGGCAGGCAGTATTGCGCAGGTCGATCTAGACCGTACCCTAATGGCACATATTGAAAATCAGCGTTTATTCCAGCAAACCGAATTGGCGCTGGCGACAGCAAAACGCCAACTGGCCAATTTATGGGGCAGTACGGACAACCGCTTCTCTGCGCAGGCAAGCAATGTCTGGCCGCAGCAACAGGATTTGCAAAGCTATATGCAGAATAATTTATTCGAGCGCGCGATCCAGCTCGATATCGCACGGCAAAAGGCCAATATTGACTATTTAAAGGTGTCGAATCGCCCGAATCCGACCGTTAATTTAGGCATGGTGCAAAGTAAAACAGCAGACACCAACTCGACTGACAACAAGTTACGGGTAGGTATCGAGATTCCGTTAAATATTTTTAATCGTCAGCAATATTCATTACGCATTGCCAATGCCAAACAAGATTTGCTGGTTAAGCAGCAACAGTTCTATAAGCAACAAAACTTGAATGTGATCCAGACCTTAACTGCAGAGTTGGCAGGATTGAAACAACAGTTCGATTTAGTCAATCAACGACAAATTCCATTATCTGAAACCGTACAAGAGAAAATGCTGCTCGGTTTTAAGGTCGGTAAATATGCCATTACCGATGTGCAGCAAGCCACCATGCAATTGCAAGAGCAACGCTTAAATAAAGTCCAGTTACTTAAAAGTGCATGGCGGAAACAGATTGAGGCAGAGAGTTTAGCACTCGGAATTGAACCGAGTATGGTGAGTTCAAGTGATGCCTTAAACCAGATCAATCAGACCCTGTGGAAAGAGACCAATAACCTTCCCACTGTTGTAGGAGCAGAATAATGTCGACGAATCAATCTAAGAAACAGTGGTTTTGGGTCATCCTTGTTGTGGTGGCTGGTCTGATATTGAGTGCATTGCTCTTTTTTACAGGGAAAAACAAAACCAGTCGTGATACTGCTACGGTTGATAGCCATGGTGAAGAAGGACATGCTGAAGATGAAGCTGGTCATGACAGTGAAACTGAGGAAGGCAGTTTAAACCTGACGCCAAAACAGATGGCGGAATACGGCGTGAAACTGGCTCAGGTAGGTGTCGGAGAAGTATCGCAGCAATATGCCTATCCTGCCAAGCTGGTACCGAATACCGATCAACAAGCGCATGTATCTGCAACTTTTGCCGGACGGGTGGAAAGTGTCAATGCAGCACTGGGCGAGCAGGTGAAGAAGGGGCAGGTACTTGCTACCCTGTTTATTCCGGATCTGGTCGATCAACAAGCCAATTTAAGTATTGCACAGGAAGCCTTGACCCTGGCGCAGCAAGATTATCAGCGTGAAAAGCAACTCTGGGAACAGGGCGTGTCTGCACGTCAGGATTATCAGCGGGCTTATAATGCGTATCGTCAGGCCCAGATTCAGGTGCAAGCCGCACGCAGCCGTTTATCTGCTTTAGGTGCATCTACAGGGAGTCAGGGGCGCTATGTGCTGACCGCACCGTTAAGCGGAATCGTGAGTCTGAAAGATATCGTGGTGGGCGAGCAGATTACCCCGGATAAACAATTGTTCGTGATTGATCAGCTGGATCAGCTCTGGATTGAATTTATCTTACCAAGTGTCAATAACATCAATGTCCAGCCGGATCAGCAGATCGAGTTTAAGTCGCTGCAAACCAGCAATACCTTTAAGGCGCAAATTCAGACCTTAACCACAGCGGCCGATACTCAAACCGGTCGTTTGCAAGTACGTGCCAAAGTCCTGACACCGGCTAAAGAACTACGACCTAACTTGATGGTCAATGTGCTGTTAGAAGGCACAGACAAGAAACCTGTGCTACGCGTTGCCAAAGCGGCGATTCAGCAGATTGAAGGCAAAGCCACGGTTTTTGTAGCCAAGCAAGAAAAAGATCAGCTGCATTTTACCCCTACACCAGTCCAGCTGGGCAATTACTCCAGTGATGGACAGTGGGTAGAAATCCGGTCTGGTCTGACTGAAAAACAGCAGTATGTCAGTCAGGGCAGTTTCCTTCTGAAATCGGAGATGGAGAAGGGAGAGGCTGAGCATGGACACTAAGGAGAATGTAGGGCTTCCCCCTGCGGAAGGCCTGTTTGACCGTATTATTCAATTTTCCATACGCAATGCGATTTGGGTGATGCTATTTGTGGTGGCCTGGATTGGGGTCGGGATTTATAGCTATCAGAAGCTTTCGATTGATGCCGTCCCCGACATTACCAATGTTCAGGTGCAAATTAACAGTCAGGCAGGCGGATTCACGGCCCCTGAAGTTGAGCAACGGATTACCTATCCAATTGAAAATGCGATGTCGGGTATTCCAAATCTGGAGCAAACCCGCTCAATTTCCCGTTATGGCCTGTCACAGGTTACGGTGATTTTTAAAGATGGCACCGATATCTATTGGGCGCGTCAGCTGATCAACCAGCGTTTACAGGAAGCCAAGAGTGCTTTGCCTGATGATATTGATCCGCAAATGTCACCGATCTCCACAGGTCTGGGTGAGATCTATCAATGGGTGATCAAGGCGGAACCGAATGCTAAAAAGGCAGATGGCACGCCGTATCAAGCCATGGACCTGCGTGAAATTCAGGACTGGATTGTTCGTCCTCAATTGCAACGTGTGCCCGGTGTCGCCGAAATCAACAGTATTGGAGGGTATAACAAGACCTATGTGGTTGCTCCGGATCTGAAACGTTTGCAACAACTGCAAATTCCGTTAACTGACTTGCAAACGGTATTGTCTGAAAACAATGAAAACCGTGGTGCAGGTTTTATTGAAGAAAATGGGCAGCAACTGACGGTTCGTATCCCGGGGATGCTCAAGACCGTACAGGATATCGAAAATATTACGGTCAGTACCAAAAACGGTTTACCGATCCGTGTGGCCGATGTGGCAACAGTGTCGATTGGCCATGATCTCAGAACCGGTGGTGCAACCTATAACGGTGAAGAAACGGTACTGGGGATTGCCATGATGATGATGGGCGAGAACAGTAAATCTATCGCTCAGGCCTTAGATAGCAAGATGCAGGAAATCAAGCGCTCATTGCCAGAAGGCGTGGTGGTTGAAACGGTTTATAACCGGAGTGATCTGGTGGATAAAGCCATTAAGACGGTGGCCAAAAACCTGATTGAAGGCGCAATTCTGGTGATCGTGATCCTGTTTGTGTTCCTCGGCAATTTCCGAGCTGCATTGATCACTGCCTGTATTATTCCGTTGTCGATGCTGTTTACCCTGACAGGGATGGCAGAGCAGAAAATCAGTGCCAACCTGATGAGTCTGGGCGCACTGGATTTCGGGATTATCGTGGATGGTGCAGTGGTGATTGTGGAGAACTGTATCCGACGGCTGGCAGAGGCTCAACACCATAAAGGCCGATTGCTGACCCGTTCTGAACGCTTCACCGAAGTATTCCTGGCAGCAAAACAGGCGAGACGTCCGCTGATCTTTGGGCAAATCATCATCATGGTGGTGTACTTGCCGATCTTTGCACTGGCGGGCGTGGAAGCGAAAATGTTCCATCCTATGGCAATGACCGTGGTGCTTGCATTGATTGGAGCCATCATTTTATCGGTGACTTTTGTTCCGGCGGCGGTGGCATTATTTGTCACAGGTGAGGTGAAGGAGAAGGAAAGTCGCTGGATGGCGGCGCTGAAGCGCAATTATGAGGCAATCCTTGATCGAGCGTATGCCTTCCGATATGTCGTACTGGCAGGTGCTGTGACGATTTTAATATTAACGGCTGCGATTGGTACACGAGTAGGGAGTGAATTTGCACCTCAGCTCAGTGAAGGCGATTTTGCGTTACAGTTGATGCGTGCGCCAAGTACGGGGATTGAGGAATCACTCAAGATTCAGGAAAGTGTTGAAAAACAGCTTATGGCAGAATTTCCTGAAATCAAGGCGATCTTTGCCCGTACCGGGACTGCTGAAGTGGCAACCGATGTCATGCCACCGAATATTTCTGATGCAGTGGTGCTGTTAAAGCCTCGTGATCAATGGCCGGATCAATCGGAAACTATTGACGAGCTTCGAACTAAAATGTTGGCCTACGTTGAAAAGATCCCAGGGAATAACAGTGAGTTTTCGCAGCCGATTGAACTCCGTTTCAATGAGTTAATTTCAGGCGTACGGAGTGATATTGGGGTCAAGATCTTTGGTGATGATATGCAGGTGCTGAACCAGGAGGCTGAGAAAGTTGCTCAAACCCTGAGAACCATTCCGGGGGCCAGCGAAGTCAAAGTCGAACAGACCGATGGTTTACCGTTACTCAATGTCGATATTGATCATGCACTGGCTGCGCAATATGGCTTATCGGTCAAATCCATTCAGGATCTGGTGGCTGCCAGTATTGGTGGTCAAAGTGTTGGACAGATTTTACAGGGTGACCGTCGATTTGATTTTGTGGTGCGTTTGGACGATGTCATGCGTACGCCACAGCAATTGGCCATGCTGCCGATTCAATTGCCGAATGGTGGTCTGATCAAGCTGCAAGATGTGGCAAAAGTAGAGAATATCTTAGGTCTGGCACAGGTCAGCCGTGAAAATGGCAAGCGCCGTGTGGTGGTCACCACTAACGTACGTGAACGTGATCTGGGCTCATTCGTGGCTGAGATGCAGCAGAAACTGGTCCAGCAAAAATTACCAAGCGGTTATTGGCTTGGTTATGGCGGGCAATTTGAAAATCTGGCATCGGCAAAAGCCAGAATGCAGATTGTGGTGCCACTGGCATTGCTGATGATCTTTATTTTGCTGATGGCAGTGTTCAATAACTTTAAAGAGAGCTTGCTGGTGTTTAGTGGTGTGCCATTTGCCCTGTCGGGTGGTTTGGTCGCGCTGTGGTTACGCGATATTCCCTTGTCCATGTCGGCAGGTGTGGGCTTTATTGCCCTGTCGGGTGTTGCGGTGTTGAATGGTCTGGTGATGCTGAGCTTTATCAAAGAGTTGAGAGAACAATTTGATATTCATTATGCCACTTGGCATGGTGCGGTATTGCGCTTGCGTCCTGTACTGATGACGGCCTGTGTCGCATCGCTGGGCTTTATCCCCATGGCCATTGCCACAGGTACAGGCGCGGAAGTCCAGCGTCCACTGGCGACGGTGGTAATTGGCGGGATTATTTCTTCGACCTTGCTGACCTTGCTGATTTTGCCGGTGGTTTATCGCTGGATGAATGAAAAGTCCTCTGAACAATAATCAGGCATTTACCAGTGAGGGGATTGGATTTACTTACTTTTGAAGATTCAAAAGTAACAAAAATCCTTTGTTGGTCTGACGGCACTTCCATGATGCCGCAGACCAACAGGCGGCATCCATGCCGCCGCCACGATCGTAAATATAGGTTAGGGATCAGATAGCGAAAGATTTTAGGACAATTCGTTGCACTTCACTCATCATATTCATCGATGATTTGAGATAGTGTAGAAAGAAAGTTGAATTTTAAAATTATAAGGAGTCCAACATGAGTGGACATCAAGGGCATGATCATAGTCATGCAGTCGTTACCGAAGGCAATGCCAAAAAACTTACGATTGCGTTGGTATTGACCACAACATTTCTGATTGTTGAATTTGTTGCCGGTTTAATTACCCAAAGTCTGGCCTTATTGTCTGATGCAGCGCATATGTTTACCGACGCCGCCGCACTGGCGATTGCATTGGTTGCGATCCAGATTGCCAAACGTCCAGCAGACAATAAGCGAACCTTTGGTTATCAACGCTTTGAAATTCTGGCGGCATTGTTTAATGCCTCCATGCTGTTTTTTGTGGCGATGTATATTCTTTACGAAGCTTATCAACGCTTTACACAGCCGCCTGAAATCCAGAGTTTGGGTATGTTGATCGTGGCTTCAATCGGTCTGGTGATTAACCTGATCTCGATGAAGATTTTAATGTCGAGTGCTGCTGAAAGCCTGAATATGAAAGGCGCATATTTAGAAGTATTGAGCGATGCCTTGGGTTCGGTCGGCGTGATTATTGGTGCGGTGATTATTTATTTCACCAACTGGTATTGGGTTGATACCATTATTGCGGTTGCAATCGGTTTCTGGGTCTTGCCAAGAACGTGGATTTTACTCAAACAGAGTATCAATATCCTGTTGGAAGGTGTGCCTGAAGAGGTTGATGTCGAGAAACTACGCAATGACTTGCTGGCACTCGATGGTGTGGAAAGCATTCACCAGTTGAAAGTCTGGGCGATTACCTCCAAGAATATTCATCTGACGGTGCATCTGTTTGCACCCAAGGCGGATCGTAATCAGTTACATCGGACTGCCACAGAAATGCTGTCACATGAACATGGTATTGCCGAAGTGACCTTGCAAATTGAAGATGATGCAGAGATGAACTGCCAGCATACGCATCAACATGCTGACCATGAAGCACATGACCATTCACATCAGCATTAAGCTGATGTGAATCTTACTGCTGTTACCGGATTAATTCTGCCATTCATGATTGCAGTCACGGCATTTCCAATGTTTTTGCGCTTGCATAAACGCCTGCATTGAAATTTTGAAATCGGGTAGATCACGCCAGAATAAAACTCCTGCAATCACACAGACTGCAAAAACCACAACCGTCGCGATTTGCAGGCTTTGTCCTGCACCATTACCGAAAATCCACATGCCAATGCTGATCAGCACCAAAAACAATAAAATAAAAATTGCAGGCACTAAAAGCACCAGACTTTTTGGCACGTTAGGGCGAGGGCTGTTGGTACCCTGGCTGACAGGCATAATTTTCACGCTTTGACATTTAGGGCAGCGGTATTGCATAAGGATTTCCTATAGTGTTTTGGCTATTTTAGCGAAAATTATGCAAAAGCAAAAATGCTGAGCGTTTCAAATACATAACTTTACTTATTTATGAGTTTATAGCTCTGCGCTAGCCGCAGTGATGAGCTTTGAAAATGTGAGGCTACAGCTCGTCTAAAGCTATTCGCAAAAGCTTCGACAGTCATGTTAATTTGCTGGATGAGTTGGCTGAATAATGCGAAAGGATACGCATGTTACCCACCAAAATTTTAAAGTTACGTTTATCCCGAATCCAGAAGGGAAAACAGCATCTGTCCACACAAGATCAATTGATGCTGGTAACTTCGGAAAACCCTGACCTAAGTGCCAATTTTTTATTGCGGCTTTTTAAATTAACTTTGCCCAAGCAATGGCAATTTCATCACGAGAATGATGAAGATATTTTCTATGCCACCCAATTGATTCAGCTGATTGAAGATGAATTTATTGCTGCCTATAGCACGCATGCACGCAAATATGGCTGGGATGAGCAATGCCTGAGGGATCAGCTTAACTTTATCGTTCCGCAACCGACCCAACAGCAAATCAATAGCTATTTACGTCAGCTGGAGCAATGTCTGGATCAGCCGCCGAAAATTGAGCTACTTCATTATTTTCAGCAGCATTATCCGTGCGCACTGCATGCCAATGCGCTGGCCAAAGCATATGCCGGTGCCGGCCAATATACCCAGGCGATTGAGTATTTTGAATGGGCCGCAGCACAATCATCTCAATTTAATGAAGTGGCTTTTTATGCCTATATTCAATGTTTACTCAAGCGCCATCAGCCCGAATATCAACCTCAGGTCAGTGATATCGAATATGCGCTTGATTTACTCATACGCTATCAGAAACCGATTGATCAAAAAGCCTATCGCATTATCTTGCGGCAAGCGGTGAGCTTGCTGTTGCCAGAATCCATTCTAGATACGCGTGCGACAGCAACCAGTGTAATGGCTGATGCCGGACGCAGCTTAAATGCTTTGGGTAAAACACTGAATAGCTTATGGGGTGGTCGGGAGCATCATCTGCCTTTTAGTCAGGAGGTGATCGCCAGTGCACCACAGCTTTTGACCGAGCAAAGTGCATTGGAAAGTCTGGCGCAGTCCGAAGCAATGCAACATGCTTTACAGCGCTGTCTTGCAACACAGCATGCGGGTGTATTGAGCGATTATCCATCTTTACTTCAATCCTTATGGCAAGTGATGCAACACGATCCAGCAATTCTGGAATTATTGGTGCAGCCCGCTCAATATGATCAATTGATGGAGAGGCTTCAGCAGCGCACATCACAGCGCAAAGATGCAACACGTTCTGAAAATATTCAGCTCATTCTGCAACAGGGCTTGATGGCTTATTTGGGAGAGCTACAGTTGGATAAACAGCATCCACAGCGAGATGCCTTATATACCCAGCGTAATCAGGTGGTTACTGAGATGACTGCTTTTGCCAGATGGTTCTATGCCGACATGTTGTTGCCTGATCTTGAGCAACAGATTCAGTTGTTTCAACAGGTCCATGATTTATGTTTGCCATTGAAAGAAACTGCATTAAGTAGCGGACTGTTTGCATTACAGTTTGAAATGCAACAGCGGGTACAGGATCTTGCAAGCTGGATGCGGCCCAAACTGGAAAAAGGCAACACTTTTGAACTGATGCAGGTGGCGTGGGTGGCCTTGCGAGAATTACCGAATTTTGAGCAGCCATTGGCTCAAGAGAAAGTACAGCAGATTGAGCTGGCATTGGAACAGTATAAACGTATCCGTTTTAGCCAGATACAACACTTACCACCTGTCGACGCGGTCGTACCTGCTCGCAAAGACCCTGATTAATTCATGGGACAAGCGCTAAAGTGGGGGCAGAAATAAATTAAAACTGTGCAACAAAAATACGCAAATTGTCTGGTAGAGCGTGATAATCTACAGAAAAACGGCGAATAAGTTCAGCACGCAGATCGTTGCTCATAAGAAGTGAGCCAGTAGCAAAGGGAAGAGGGAGAGCATCTTGAATCGACAAGATGATAAAAAGGCGATGTTCGATATTATGCCGGCAGATACAGAATTCTCTGCTGTGAAACCATCATTATCACGTCGGCTCATTAATAAGACCTTGCAACATGCACAAGATGCAGTGGAATTTGCCAGTGATACCTCACGCAATATTGCCGGTGTGGCGGATGCGGCGCTGGATGCACTGGATCAGGTAACGCATCATACCAAGCGTGGTGTGGAAGGCATGCGCAATACGGTTCGGGACATGGTCTCGGAAACCAGTGAAGCGGCACGTCAGGTGGCGTTGGCGATGGCAAGGGCTTCTTTGGGCAAAAGTAGTCTGACCCTGTATTTGCCGGAAATGCTGCTGAATAACCAGATACGCAAGCGCATGGATCGCTCTGAAATTGATGATATTAAAATTGAATGCGGCAATGACCGTTTTCATATTGAACTGGATGGGCATTACCGTCGCTTTTTATACCGGCTTTCACTGGAATTTAATGTGTTGGAATGTCGGATCGGTCAGGAAAAATATTTACGCTTACGTCAGGTCGATGAACATCTGGATTTACAGATTCGTCATGGTGGAACCCTGACCAACTGGGCAGCGCGTCGTGTGGGCAATGCCAGTTTTGAACTGATCAATTCCTTACCAATTCCTTTTCTGATTAATCACCTGATTCGTGATGTGCCGGGCATCCAGAAAGAAGGGCATCGCTTATGGTATATCGATCTGGAAGAAGCGGGTTTTATCGACTTCATCAATAACCGCTCATGGATGGTCGATAAACTGTTAAGCCTGACTGATTTTAGTATTTTGCCGGGTTTGAATATCTTGCAGGAAAGTCGTGAACTGGTACAGCAACTGGTGGATCAGTTTGAGATTCGTGGTTTACGCGTGCAATCGGGCCGTCTGGAAGTGCAGGTCGGGATTGGCACGGATTACGAAAATAAAAGCAGATAAGAAAAAAGCCACTGTCAATGCAGTGGCTTTTTAGAATTTGGCGTCCCTACGGGGATTCGAACCCCGGTTACCGCCGTGAAAGGGCGATGTCCTAGGCCTCTAGACGATAGGGACTTATCGGAGGAGATTTACTTACAGAATATGAAACATATCGCGTGTAAGCCTAAATTCTCAGCAAGGATGATTCATCTTTGCCTTTCCTCGAATTTAGTGGCGTCCCTACGGGGATTCGAACCCCGGTTACCGCCGTGAAAGGGCGATGTCCTAGGCCTCTAGACGATAGGGACTTATCGGAGGAGATTTACTTACAGAATATGAAACATATCGCGTGTAAGCCTAAATTCTCAGCAAGGATGATTCATCTTTGCCTTTCCTCGAATTTAGTGGCGTCCCTACGGGGATTCGAACCCCGGTTACCGCCGTGAAAGGGCGATGTCCTAGGCCTCTAGACGATAGGGACGTTTCAGAGGTGGGCGTATATTAGGGTGAATCGGGTGGGGTGTCAAACACTTTTCTCAAGAAAAATTAAAAAAACCAAACAAGTGTTTAAAAATAAAACATATCGAGGAATAAATAATCAAAAATAAGCAGTTAAGCTCAAAATATGAAAAAAAGGGCTTTACTCCAGATATAAAAAATGCAGCTTAAGCTGCATTTTTTATAGGAACGAATTATTGGCGATGACGATAGAAAATGTAATGGCTCACATAACATGCGGCAATAAACAGCAAGCAACCAATAAAACCTGCTTGCATTTCCGGATCGGCTGCCATACTCAGCCCTGTAATCAAACAGAAGATAAAACCCAAGATTGGGACGATCGGGTAAAGCGGCGCAGCAAATTTTAAATCTTTTGCAGTATGTCCGGCCTTGTACCATTGACGTCTGAAGTTAAATTGACTCCAGCAGATACTCATCCACACGATCACCATGGTGAATGCAGCCACCCCAAGTAAATTCTTGAAAATAGTCTCAGGTGCAAAGTGTTCTGATAACAACCCTGGAATTGCACCAAACATGGTGACGACCAGTGCAATGATAGGCGTACCACTCTTTGACAAGCGAGAGAAAACGCTGGGTAGCTGACGCTGATCGGACAAAGACCACATCATACGTGATGCCGCATACAGGCCTGAGTTGGCCGCTGAAAGCAGTGCGGTGATAATCACGAAGCGGATAATATCGTCGGCATAAGGAATACCGATGTAATTAAACACGGTCACGAACGGACTGCTACTCACGCCTTCACCGCCTAAACCTGCCACCTGGAAAGGAAGCAGTGCACTAATCACGATGATGGTACCGACAAAGAAAATCAATAAACGCCAGATTGCGGCATTGATGGCTTTGGGTACATTTTCAGCAGGGTCCTTGGTTTCACCTGCGGCAACACCGATTAACTCGGTGCCCGAGAAAGCAAAGTTCACGATCAGCATGGTGGTGAAGATAGGAATTAAGCCTTGCGGGAACCAGCCATGGGCGGTCAGGTTGTGAAATAGCGGTGCTGATTCATAACCATGGAACGGGATCAGACCAAAAATAGCCATCAAGCCTAAAATAATAAAGGCAATCACGGTCACCACTTTGACCAGCGCTAGCCAGAATTCAGATTCGGCAAACATACGGGTTGAGGTTAAATTCAGACCCAGAATGGTAACGGCAAAGATAATGGTCCAGATCCACATGGAAATATGGGGAAACCATTCCTGCATCAGCAGGGCAGCAGCGGTGAATTCGGTTCCTAAGGTCGCAGTCCAGGTGAGCCAGTACACCCAAGAAATCATGTAACCTGTGCCTGGACCAATATATTTTCGAGCGTATGCACCAAAAGATCCAGCAACAGGCATATGTACTGCAAGTTCACCTAGACAGAGCATGACCATATAGGCAATCAGACCGCCGAGAATATAGGCAATAATTGCACCAATCGGTCCGGTTTGCGCGATAACTTCACCAGAACCTAAAAACAGGCCGGTACCAATTGCGCCGCCTAAAGAAAGCATGACTAAATGGCGGGTGCTCATGGCACGCTTTAGCGTTTTGGGTTCTGTATTCGCATTTGAGTTGGAAGATTGCATACGACAATTTGTCCAAGCATAGAGAAGCGGCTATTTTATGGAAAATTCGAAAATGTGCAATCTGCTTGAGGCAAGATTGTAAGAAAAATATAATTATTATCAGACAGAATATGGCGTCCCTACGGGGATTCGAACCCCGGTTACCGCCGTGAAAGGGCGATGTCCTAGGCCTCTAGACGATAGGGACAGATGAGGCAATACACAAAGATTTGAGCATAGCTGTGCTTCACGCTTCCTATTCGGAAACGGTGGTGGAGCCAAGCAGGATCGAACTGCTGACCTCTACAATGCCATTGTAGCGCTCTACCAACTGAGCTATGACCCCAGAATGTGTGAGCGCAATATTAGGGGGAATGCGCTCACACGTCAATCATTAAACTGAATTAAGTCTCACTATTTGCATCATTTTTCGGCAATTTTAGGGATTCATTCAATTTTTCCCAGACTTTCAGTTCTTTCTTGCTCGGCGCACCCACAATTTCCAGGGCATGACGTAAGCGGGCAAAGGTCAAATCAGGTCCAAGGGTAACCATGGCCTGCATCACTGGGGTTGAACTGGTTGATCCGGCAATGGCAATAAAGAAGGCCGGCATGAAGTCACGCAGTTTGACTTCCATCTGGTTGGCCAGATCCATCAGGGTCTGACTGACGGTGTCATTATTCCATGTGAACTGGCTTTCTAAACGCCAGATGGCAAACTGTAAACTTTGACGAACCTGTTCTTCGCTCAGTTTCTTGCTTTCGAACTGTTCTTTGCTGATTTGTGGCATATGGTTGAAGTAGAAACCGGCCCAGTTCACTGCTTCAGAGAGCAGGTTGATACGCGGTTGAATCGCAGCTGCAATATCTTCAAGGGTTTGACGGTCGCTCTTCCATGCCAGTAAACGGTCTAGCAGTTGTCCCGGTGTTAGGCCTTTAATCCACTGACCGTTGAGCCAGTTGAGTTTCTCAACATCAAAGATCGGACCACCCAGAGAAACACGTTGCACGTCAAAATTCTCAATCATGTCTTTTAAGGTAAAGATTTCACGTTCATCCGGCATTGACCAGCCCATGCGACCTAAATAGTTCAACAGGGCTTCTGGCAAGACGCCGATGTCACGATAGTAGTTGATTGAGGTTGGGTTTTTACGTTTAGACAGTTTGGATTTGTCCGGATTGCGCAATAACGGCATATGGCACAGTGTTGGCATGTCCCAACCGAAATATTGATAAAGCAGCTGGTGTTTGGGTGCAGAAGGCAACCATTCTTCACCACGTAATACATGGGTGATTTCCATTAAATGGTCATCTACCACGTTCGCAAGGTGATAGGTTGGCAAACCATCGGTTTTTAGCAGGACTTGCATATCCACTTGTGCCCATGGAATCTCGACTTCACCGCGGAGTAGGTCATTGATTTTACAAATGCCTTCTTCCGGTACTTTCATACGGATAACATGAGGTTCGCCTGCTGCAAGACGACGTTGTACTTCTTCTTGAGATAATTTTAAACCGCGACCGTCATATTTTGGTGTTTCGCCACGTGCCTGTTGTTCTGCACGCATTTGATCTAATTCTTCTGCTGTTGCGAAACAATAAAATGCATGGCCTTTTTCAACCAGCTCAAGCGCATATTGCTTATAAATACCCATCCGTTCTGACTGGCGGTAAGGCGCATGTGGGCCCCCCACATCCGGACCTTCAGACCAGTTCAGACCCAGCCAGCGCAAAGAATCCAGAATCATTTTTTCAGATTCTGGTGTAGAGCGAAGCTGATCGGTATCTTCAATACGTAAAATGAATTCACCGCCATGTTGCTTGGCAAAACACAAATTAAACAACGCGATATAGGCGGTGCCTACATGCGGAAATCCTGTCGGAGATGGAGCAATACGGGTACGGACTTTCATAAATAATCGGAGGTTAAATTAAAATTGAAACTATTATAACGAAAAAGCCTAGTCACAACAGGACTAGGCTTCATTTAAACATGTGAGGGGCACATATTTAAAAATTATGAGCTATGCGGCTGGAATATGGTTTGAACGAAACGTGAAAAACGCTCATGTTGACTGGCAAAAAAAGTCTGGGTTGGTGTGGTACGAATGGTATTTAACATTTTTAGCTCGTCATCTGTTGACGGTAGCATGCTGGTATTGCGTTTTTGCTGATCCAATGCTTTGACGATCAAGCTTGAAGAAGATTTATCAAGCGTTTTTATGTTATTGCTTTCTTTAATTGCAGCTGCATGTCCAGCTTGAACAGAACATAGCAAAAATAAACTTATATATACTGTTTTCTTCAATTTTAATGTTGGCATCGCTAACATTCCCCTCTTGAATTTGAGTCTATAAGACTACCAAACTACTATACTATTGCTTTAATAATACGATTTAAACATAAATCTTAATAAAAAAGTAGAACTAAGTCACACTTTTTACAAAAATCTTAAAATTAAACACATCCTTCTCTAGAATTATAGCATTCTGGCTACTTTGTATACACGCGCAATTTAGCAAGCAAATGTGTAGAAAAAGTGGAGAATGATAATTTTTCTCATTTTTGCTTCCAGATGTTGTTTTGGCGGATTTTTATCCAGCTTATCCATTGCTACCTTAGCTTAAAAACTGAAAAGCAATAAATTTATTGATATAACTGCATGATTGTAAATTATTTTTAAATAAATATAGTGATTACAAATGGGGTGGACTGGATCAATAAACAATGAAAACAGTGATTGCAGCAGCATTATTGGCGCTGGGCTTAAATGGGGTGGCGCAAGCCGCGACGACATTTTTAAACGTGTCTTATGACCCGACTCGGGAATTTTATCAGGAATATAATCTGGCCTTTGGTCAATACTGGAAACAACGAACCGGTCAGGAGGTTGATTTTAAACAGTCTCATGGCGGCTCGGGTAAACAGGCACGTTCTGTAATTGATGGCTTGCAAGCCGATGTGGTGACTTTAGCGCTGGCAAATGACATTGATGAAATTGCCAATGCTGGTTTAATCCGCAAAGACTGGCAAAAACAGTTTAAGGATAATTCTGCACCCTATACGTCGACCGTGGTTTTTCTGGTGCGTAAAGGTAATCCTAAAAATATTCGCGACTGGAATGATTTGACCAAAGACGGGGTGGAGATCATTACGCCAAATCCAAAAACCGGTGGGGCACCGCGCTGGATCTACTTGTCGGCTTGGGGCTATGCCTTGAAACAGCCGGGTGGAAATGATGCCAAAGCCCGTGAGCTGGTGAAAAAGCTTTATCAGAATGTCAAAGTCCTAGACTCTGGTGCACGCGGTTCCCTGACCACCTTTGCTGAGCGTGGCATTGGTGATGTATTGCTGTCCTGGGAGAACGAAGCCTTATTGGCAACGCAGGGTTTAGGTAAAGATAAATTTGACATCGTCTATCCTTCAATTTCAATTCTGGCGGAGCCTTCAGTGGCAATCGTGGATAAAACGGTAGATAAGAATGGTAACCGTCAATTGGCACGTGGCTATTTGAACTTTCTTTATTCGCCGCTCGGTCAGGAACTGGCAGCAAAACATTATTTCCGTCCACGCAATCCTCAGGTGGCAGCCAAATATGCCAAACAATTTCCCAAGATCAAATTATTCAATATAAATGACGTGTTTGGCGGCTGGGCAAAAGCGCAAAAAACCCATTTTGTAAATGGTGCGGTTTTTGACCAGATTTATGCGGAAAAACCATAAATTTGGTCTTCATTCAGATCAACACAAAAGATTGAAAAGCAAATACCGAAGGTGTTTGCTTTTTTATTGCATGAAAAATGACAAGAAAACGGTTTTATCTATGAAAAGTTAAGAATTCTCTACAAAAAGTCGTTTGGTGCTGGCGTAAAACAAGGTGATAATGTGCAGTTACATTTTCAGCTGTTGATTCAATTCTTATGTCGCATATTTCTGTCTTACTTCATGAAACCGTTGATGGCGTATTGGCAGGTCGCGATACTGGTATTTTTGTCGATGCCACCTTTGGTCGTGGGGGGCATACCAAGCTTTTATTGTCAAAACTTGATCAGAATGCGCGCGTCTATGCCTTTGATAAAGATCCTCAAGCGCTTGAAGTTGCAGCACAATTAGAACAAGAAGATCCGCGTTTTAAAATTATTCATGCCAGCTTTGCCGATCTGCAGGCTGAGCTTGCCAAGATTGGCATTACCGAAGTTGACGGCATTATGGCTGACTTGGGCGTGTCGTCACCGCAGCTCGACCAGGCAGAACGTGGTTTCAGTTTTATGCAAAACGGGCCACTGGATATGCGTATGGATAATTCGCAAGGCCCAACTGCGGCAGAATGGCTGCTTGATATTGAAGAAGAAAAACTTGCAAACATTATTTACCAATATGGTGAAGAACGTTATAGCCGCCGTATTGCCAAAGCCATTAAACTGGCAGGCGAAATGACAACAACAGCTCAACTGGCAGAAGTGGTTAAAACAGCACATCCAAAATGGGAAAAGCATAAGCATCCGGCCACACGGACTTTTCAGGCCATCCGGATTGCCATCAATAAAGAACTCGATGATATCGAGACATTCTTGCCGCAAGCGGTTGCCTTGTTAAAACCAACGGCGCAGCTGGCGGTGATTAGCTTCCACTCTTTGGAAGATCGTCTGATCAAGCAATTTATTCAAAAAGAATCGAGTCTGGCCGAAGATTCAGGTTGGGGCATGCCTCAAGCGCAGGTTGATACTCGACGTTTAAAGAAAGTTTCTCGTATTCGTGCGAGTGAAGCAGAAGTAAAAGCAAATCCTCGCTCGCGTAGTGCATGGCTACGTGTGGCGGAGCGTTTAGAGCAAAAAGGCTAACAATGAACAACAAGAATGACGACGACGTTTTACCAAGCAGCAAAAAGGGACTGAAAAAAGTCGTTGTATATGCTGTACTCGTTGCATTGGTCTTTACCAGTGCAATGATGGTGGTGTTTCAGGTCTTTGAATATCGTCATGATTATCGTGACTTAAGCGCCTACATGCGTGAACGTGATGATCTGAATGCAGAGTGGGGCCGTTTACTGATCGAGCAGCAAACTTTTGGTGCCACAGCACAGATCGGTTCTCGGGCTGTGACCCAGCTGCGTATGTTCTCGCCACCCGCTACGCAAACTGTAGTGATTTCTTTACCTATGACTTCAAAGCAAGATAAATAAGGCATGCTGTATGGCAGATAAAAGAAGCAAACCAATACGAAAAAAACAGCAGTCGATTTCGGAAAGACCAACACTTGCTTTGGACATGTGGCGATTTTATTTGCTGTGGGGCACAGTGCTGCTTTGCTTTGTGGTCTTGGTGGCACGCGCCTTCTATGTGCAAGTGGTTAATAAGGACTTTTTACAAAATAAGGCCAATGCCAATATCTTGCGTACCGAACGTCTTGAGGCGATGCGTGGCGTGATCAGTGATCGTCATGGTGTGCCGTTGGCAATTAGTACCCCGATCATGAAAATCGTGATCGACCCGAGAGATTACTGGGAAACCAAACAACAGTTTGATGAAATTACAGCCGAGTTAAAGAAAGACCCGAATAACCGTAAATTAAAACGCCAATTGCCCGATAAAAACCTGAACCTGGATGAACTGGCCGATGCGGTTGGTGTTGATCGTGCAGATTTAAAGAAACAGATGCAGGCACGCCCTCGTTCACGTTATCTGGTACTACAAAAAGAAATTCCACCCCAGCAGGCTGACCTGATTACCAAGCGTAATTTTCAGGGCGTTTATGCCGAGAAGAGCTATAAGCGTTACTATCCGCAACCTCAGCCTAATGCACAGATTATCGGCCTGACCAATAGTGAAGGGGTGGGCATCGAAGGTCTGGAAATGCAGCTGAACAAACAGTTGTCGGGTGTCGATGGTGAGCAAAAAATCATTCGGGATAAAAAAGGTAACCGTCTTAAAGTTTCTGAAGTGATTAAAGAAGTCGAATCAGGCGAAAATATTACCCTGAGTATCGACTCGCGTTTGCAATACATCATGTATCGCGAGCTGACTGCAGCAGGTGTGGCCAATAATGCCCGCTCTGCCACCGCAATTGCGGTTGATGTCAAAACTGGTGAAATTCTGGCGATGACCAGTTGGCCGTCTTATAACCCGAATGACAAAAACGGTCTCAGCAACAAAGATGCCATGCGTAACCGTGGTGCGATTGACATGTTTGAGCCAGGCTCGACCATGAAGCCGTTTACCGTGGCCGCAGCCTTGGAGAGTGGTAAATATACACCGTCGACTATTGTCAATACCTCACCAGGTTCGATGCGTTTAGGCTGGCATACCATCCGTGATACGCATAACTACGGTGCCTTAACGGTGTCTGGCGTGATTATTAAGTCATCAAACGTCGGTTCGGCCAAGATTGCCTTGTCGCTGCCTAAAGATACGGTTCCTTCTTTCTTTAGACGGGCAGGTTTCGGGCAACGTTCAGCAGTCAAGTTCCCGGGTGAAAGTGCGGGCCTGCTCTATTCGGGTAACAAGCTGAATCCTTCCCAGCTTGGCACCATGGCCTATGGTTATGGTCTGAATGCGACCATTTTACAGGTGGCACAAGGCTATGCCATGTTGGCGAACCATGGCGTGCAAATGCCGTTGAGTTTGCGCAAACTGGATAAGGCACCTGAAGGCACACAAGTGCTGGCACCTAAAATTGCCGATCAGGTCCTCACCATGCTGGAGCAAGTCACCATGCCGGGCGGTACTGCCAAGCAGGCCGTAATTCCGGGTTACCGTGTCGGCGGTAAAACAGGGACTGCACATAAACTGCGTGCAGACCGTAAAGGCTACTCCAACAGTGAATACCGTGCCTTGTTTGCAGGGGTTGCGCCGATCAGTGATCCGCGTCTGGCCATCATTGTGGTGGTTGAAAACCCGCAAGGCCGTTATTACGGTGGTCTGGTCGCTGCCCCCGTGTTTGCACGCATCATGCAGGAATCATTACGTCTCCTCAACGTACCTTTAGATAAACCACTTGATACTTCTATAAAATCCAATCCGTAGGTAGATTATGTCGATTAGTTTTCAACAGATACATCCGATCAGCATTGATGCGGCTTGGTCTACCCAACCTTTTCAGGGCTTTTCTCTGGATAGTCGTAAGATTGAAAAGGGGCAGATTTTTATTGCCCTGAGCAGTTATAGCCAGCCAGAAAAAACTCGCCAGTTTGCCCAGAATGCCTTAGATGCCGGGGCATTGGCGATCATTAGTGAAACGGCTTTAGGCTTTGCCAATGAGTGGGTGTGTCCTGAGGTTCGCTATCACATGGGCGAATGGCAAAAGCAATATTTGCAGGCAGTCGATCCGGTAGCGTCATTACGCGGTATTGCGGTGACGGGAACCAATGGTAAAACCACCATTTCTCGTCTGATTGCCGAGCTGATTAGCTCGCAAGGTCAAGGCTGTGCAGTGATGGGCACCACCGGTAACGGGATTTTACCTAACTTAACCCCATCTACACACACCACTTTAGATGCCTTGCAATTGCAACATGCGCTGCATGATTATGCCAAACAGGGTGCGCGTTTTGTCGCCCTGGAAGCCAGTTCACATGGTCTGGAGCAAGGCCGTCTCAACGGTTGTGAGCTTGAAATTGCGGTCTATAGTAATTTAAGCCGCGACCATCTGGATTATCACGGTACGCTTGAGGCCTATGCTGAAGCAAAAGCCTTGCTGTTCAAATTTACGACTTTAAAAGCTGTTGTGATTAATCTGGATGATGCACATGCCCAAATCATGCTGGATGCAGCGAAAGCCAACCCGTCACAACCCAAAATTCTGACCTACTCTTTGACCCAAACAACGGCTGATTATCATATTGCTGATTTGCAGTATCGTTTAAGCGGGGCAAGTTTTACCCTGATCAGCCCAACCGGCGCCTATGTGGTACAAAGCCCACTGCTGGGGCATTTTAATGTTGAAAACTTATTGGCGAGCCTGATTGCTGCCGAATATGCAGGTTTCGCACTGGCAGATCTAGTGCAGTTTGTACCGCAACTGCAAGGTGCCCCTGGCCGTATGCAGGTGATTCAGGACGCCGAGCGTCTATTTGTGGTGGATTATGCCCACACACCCGATGCCTTGATTCAGGTATTGACCACATTAAAACGTCATGTCACTGGACAGTTGTGGGCGGTATTTGGTTGTGGTGGCGATCGTGATCGTGGCAAACGTCCACTCATGACGCAGGCCGCGCTTGATCATGCCAATCCGGTCATGCTGACCTCGGATAATCCACGAACTGAAAATCCTCAACAGATTTTTGCCGATATGAAACAGGGCATTGATTTTAGTGCACACGTCATACATGAAATTCATGATCGCCGTGAAGCAATTAAATTTGCCGTAGCGCAAGCCCAAGCCGGAGATATCGTGGTGATTGCGGGTAAAGGCCATGAAAACTATCAGGAAATCGATGGCGTGCGTCATTGGTTTGATGATGTGGTTGAAGTGCAGTCTGCCATTGCTGCGCAACCGCATTCGCTAGATTCTGCTTATCCTGTGCAATAGTGTGAAAAAAGGTAAATAAAAAACCATGCATACCTCAACAACCAGTACTGTTCCATTAGAAGCGTGGACAGCAGAACAATTACAACAAGCTACTCAAGGGGAGTGGTATCAGCAGAATATTCCGCAGGGTAAAATTAAGCGTATTTTGACTGATTCACGTCATGCCGAGGCTGATGATGCATTTCTTGCATTAAAGGGCGAGCGTTTTGATGCACATGACTTTGTCGCGCAAGTCGCTGCACAAGGTTGTCAGATTGCCATCGTAGAGCATCCTGTCGAGGCTGATATTGCACAGCTCGTCGTAAAAGATACACGCTTGGCATTAGGACACCTTGGAGCCTATCGCCGTCAGCAAAACCAACAGTTGAAAGTGATTGCCTTGACCGGTAGTAGTGGTAAAACCACCACTAAAGAAATGCTGGGTAGTATTTTGTCCCGTTTAGCACCGACATTGATCACGCGTGGCAACCTGAATAATGACTTGGGTGTGCCGATGATGTTGCTGGAACTACGTCAGCAACATCAATATGCCGTGATGGAGCTGGGTGCCAGTCATCAAGGTGAAATTGATTACACCTCGAATTTGGTACAGCCACATGTCGCCGGCATTTTGAATATCGGTACGGCACATTTGGGTGAGTTCGGTGGACGCGAAGGGATTTGCCGCGCTAAATCGGAAATCTATGCGCATATTTTGCCGCAAGGCACCGCCATTGTTCCTGCGCAAGATGATTTTGCAACCACTATTCGTGAAAATGCCCAGCCCCATCCGACGCTGAGCTTTGGTGAAGGCGGTGATATTTTTGCGACAGAGATTCAGCTTCATCCTCAATCGGCACACTTTAATTTGCATACGCCACAAGGTGTTCGTGCGGTGAATTTGCCATTTGCAGGGGCGCATAATGTACAGAATGCCGCAGCAGCTACAGCATTTGCTTTAGCGCTGGGTATTGCACTGGATGATATTGTGCAAGGCTTGGAGCAAGCACAAGGTGCCAAAGGTCGTCTGAACTTTATCCAGCAGCACAATTACCTGTTTATTGATGACACCTATAATGCCAACCCGACCTCGATGCGTGCAGCAGCACAGGTGCTCTTGCAGCAGCAGGGCTTAAAAGTCATGGTGATGGGCGATATTGGTGAGCTGGGTGACAGTAGCTGGCAGGAACATCATGATCTAGGACGTGACTTATCGGCCTTACCACTTGATCACTTGGTTGTGGTGGGTGAGTTTGCTGCCGCAGCGCAACAAGGTTCATCTCATTCAGCAAAGCTACATGCCTTTGCAACACAGGCAAAAGCTTTACCGTTTTTAATTAATTTAGTCCAAACACATCAACCCCAGTCAATGAGTTTCCTGTTCAAAGGGTCTCGTTATACCCATATGGAAACGTTGATGGCTGACTTGATGGAGAAAATTTAAATGTTGTTATGGTTATTTGAACAATTGGCGGACTATAACAGTTCGTTTCAGGTTGTTCGTTATTTAACATTGCGCTCTTTGTTGAGCTTACTGACTGCCTTGACGATTGGTTTGGCCTTAGGCCCGGTCATGATTCGTAAATTACAGGCACTCAAGTATGGTCAGGCAGTCAGCTCTTTTGCGCCAGAAAACCATGCCAAAAAAATGGGAACCCCTACCATGGGCGGGATCCTGATTTTACTCTCTATCGGGATCAGTACTTTATTGTGGGCGGATTTATCCAATCCTTACGTCTGGATCGTGCTTGGCGTGATGGTGGTGTTTGGTGCAGTGGGCTGGGCTGATGACTGGATTAAGGTGCGTTATAAAGACAATGCGGGCTTACCTGCGCGCAAGAAGTTTTTCTGGACTTCGGTGGCGTCTCTAGGAGCCGGTATTGCCTTATATGTGATTGCAAAACAGCAAGATAGCGCAGTGCATACCGCGAATATGCTGGACTTGCTGATTCCTTTCTTTAAGAACCTTTCAATTCCGTTGTCAGTATTCCCATTAGGTTTGGCATTTATTGTGTTTACTTATTTGGTGATTAACGGTGCATCGAATGCGGTGAACCTGACCGATGGCTTAGACGGTTTGGCGATCATGCCGATCGTGATGGTGGCAGCGGGTTTAGGCGTATTTGCTTATTTATCGGGTGATATCCGTTTCGCTGAATATCTGCATATTCCTTATGTTAAATATACCTCTGAGCTGGTGGTGATCTGTTCGGCGATGGTCGGTGCCGGTCTGGCCTTCCTCTGGTACAATGCACATCCGGCACAAGTCTTCATGGGCGATGTCGGTGCATTGGCACTCGGTGCGATGCTCGGTACCATCGCGGTGATGGTGCGTCAGGAAATCGTATTTGCGATTATGGGCGGTGTCTTTGTGATGGAAGCCATTTCGGTATTCTTGCAGATCGGTTCATTGCGTATGCGTAACAAACGTGTGTTCTTGATGGCGCCTCTGCATCACCATTATGAAAAACAGGGCTGGAAAGAAACCCAGGTGGTCATCCGTTTCTGGATTATCACGATTTTCCTGGTCGTGTTAGGCTTAATGACCTTAAAATTACGTTAAACCAAGATTCAAGAAAGAAGCTGGTATTGACCAGCTTTTTTTTATGTTTGGAGAAAATAGATGAGTTTGTTGATGTGTCCTGTTTGTCGCCAATCATTGAATTTGGTAGAGAACTCATGGCGTTGTGAACAAGGACATCACTATGATGTCGCAAAACAGGGCTATGTCAATTTACATGTGGTGCAACATAAACATAGCAAGTCACCGGGTGATACACCTGAATCGGTACTGGCACGTCGTGAGTTTCTGCAAGCCGGTTTTTACCAGCCTTTACAGCAGGCGGTGGTCGAGATGCTGCAACAGCTTCAACCTGAAGCGGTACTGGACATTGGCTGTGGTGAGGGCTACTACACCAGTGCCATGCAGGCTCAGACCAAGCAATGTATCGGAGTGGATATTGCCAAGACAGCGGTACAGCGAGCAGCTAAGCTGAATGCAAAAGTGACCTGGGTGGTAGGAACTGGGGCCACTTTACCTGTTCAGGACCATTGCATTGATCTGTGCACCAGTCTGTTTAGTCCTATTCCTCAAGATGAAATCATGCGGGTGTTACAACAGGATGGACATCTGATTGTAGTCACGCCTGCGCCACGTCATTTATATGATTTGCGTGCCGCCTTGTTTGAGCAGGTGAACCTGCATGAACCACAGAAGTTTGTGGAGCAGCTTGAGACGCAGTTTGAGCTCAAACAGGAACAGGTGGTGGAGAGTGTCATGTCGCTGGATCAGCAGGCTTTAAAAAACCTGATTGCCATGACACCGTATGCTTATAAGGCCAATCCCGAACGACGCAAACTGCTGGAGCAGTCGCCACAATTCGCAGCAACGGCAGCCTTCCAGATTTATCTGTTCCAGAAAAAAAACAAGCCATCAATTTGATGGCTTGTTTTTTCTTATTGAATCTGATTAATCAGATTTTCAATTCCGTCACGCTCTTTTTGAGGTGCCGGATTGTTTGAACCCATTGCGGGCGGCTGCTTCTTCGCAGGGGTGATTGGACGTTCCTCACCGACGCTTGGTGCTGTAGTGCCAGGCAAATCAGAAAAGTCATTTTCGGTTGAACGCGTTGGCGCTGGTGGCGCTGGTCGATACATTGGACGAGCCAGCGGTGGCGAAGCACGATATTCTTTTTTGTCTTCGCTTTGCTGGATCTGTAACTTATCGCGCGAAATCGGATCTTTGGCATCTTTATCCAGACGTACCCAGGCTGATGGTGTGTCTTTTAAAGACTGACCCATGAAGTTGGTCCAGATCGGAAGCGCAGCAACCCCACCATACTCACGACGACCCAGAGTGCGCGGCTGGTCAAAGCCCACCCAGGCCACAGCAACTAATTTGCCGTTAAAGCCTGCAAACCAGGCATCTTTGGCGTCATTGGTGGTACCTGTTTTACCGCCCAGATCATCACGGCCGATTTTCATCGCTGCACGACCAGTACCGTGCTGGATTACATCACGAAGAATGTTGGCCATATCATAGGCTGAGCTTGATTTCAGGATGCGTTGTGCCTGACGGTAGTCACCATTTGGTTTGCTGGCCTGTGCAGTATCGGCAGCAGTCAGTTCAACATCAGATGCCGCATTGACATCATCCAGTGTCTCATTGGTAATTTCTTTGACATCATCTTTTTTGCTTGCATCCGCCGTTGCTTGCTTCGCATTGTTATTTGCTGTGGCAATACATGGAATACATGCATATTCAGGCTTGGCTTCATAAATCACTTTACCATACGCATCTTCAATACGGGTGATAAAGTGTGGCTGGATACGGTAACCGCCATTAGCAAAGGTCGCATAACCGGTTGCCATCTGGATCGGTAATACCTGTGGCGTACCTAAGGCAATGGTGTAGTTACGTGGAATCTGGTCATCTTGTAAACCAAAATCCATAAACAGTTGGCGGGCACGCTCGATGCCGACATTTTGTAATAAACGTACAGAAACCGAATTTCGTGACAAATACAGCGCACGGCGTAACGGAATCATACCAAGATAGCGTCCATCGGCGTTTCTTGGTGACCATTTACCAATGGTAATCGGACTGTCGTTAACCATGCTATATGGCGTCATACCACGTTCTAACGCCAATGCATACACGAAAGGCTTAATGGTCGAACCAGGTTGTCTCCAACCTTGTAAGGCACGGTTAAATTTTGATTGATAGAAGTTATAGCCACCTACAACCGCTTCAATTGCACCGTCATTCGGATTAATGGCAATAAGCTGGCCCTGTACTTTAGGTACTTGAGTCAAAGCCCAGACTGTTTTGCCTTCATTTGGACGTAAACGCACAATATCTTTAACTTTAACAATCTGCGAAGCATTGGATGGCGCACCACCAACGCTATTGGCATTACGATATGGACGCACCCAAGACATGCCTGACCAGTTCACGGTTACGGTTGAGCCATCCTGCATCAAGGCTTCAAAGGAATTATTATTCACTTTGGTAACTTGCGCAGGGTAGGTGTTGGCATAAGCCATGAACTGTTTTAACGGTTTGTCATGTGCTTCTGGACCGCGCCAGCCATGACGACGGTCATAGGCTTCCAGTCCGTTCTGAATCGCCTGTTCTGCATAGCGCTGGCGGTTGCTGTCAATGGTGGTATAAACCTTATAGCCCGAATCAATCGCTTGTTCGCCAAAATGCTCAACTAATTCGGAACGGACCATTTCTCCGACATAGGGAAAAACGTTACTGACAGAGCGATCCACCATGTTGAGATTGATCGGCTCGGCAACAGCTTGCTGATACTGGTTCTGGTTGAGATAACCCAGTTGTAGCATACGGCCCAAAATCCAGTTACGGCGCTCAAGCGCACGGTCTGGATTCACCACCGGATTATATTTTGACGGTGCTTTTGGTAAGCCTGCAATCATGGCCATTTGTGCGGTGGTCAGTTCATTCAGGTTTTTGTTGTAATAGATACGAGCCGCCGCAGCGATACCATAGGCATTTTTACCCAGGAAAATTTTATTGACATAGGCCGTCAAGATTTCCTGTTTGGTCAAGTTCTGTTCGATTTTTCGTGCCAGAAACACTTCCGTCAGTTTACGTCTAAGCGTACGGTCCGGACTTAAATAATAGTTTTTCGCAACCTGCATGGTAATGGTTGAGCCGCCAGTCTGCACATCTGAGCCCGTAACAGATTCAGTTAAAGCTCGCCCTAAGCCTTTAAAACTGATGCCGTTATGCTCAAAAAATGAGGAGTCTTCTGCTGCAAGGAAACCATGAATGAAAGTTGGAGGAATCTGTTCATACTTAACAGGAATGGAGAGTTTTCCGCCGTATTCCGCAATCAACTTATTATCAGCCGTATAGACCTGCAATGGTTTTAATAAAGGCGCTTTTTTTAATGAACTCATATCTGGCAATGATGGCGCGAGATAGAGATACATGCCATAAAATCCCATTGGAAGTGAGACTAAGATAATAATAATGATCAAAAAAAATGGGCGAACAATACCAGAACTGGATAGCTTTTTCATAATAAGTAAGTTTTAATAAGAGCGAATGGCAAACTAATTGTGGTCAGTATATCCTTTAGACATGCGGATTGTTAGATGAGTTATTGTATCCGTATCAATTAAAGACCAAAACAAAATTAGTATGTTGTATTTTTGGGGATAAAAAAATAAATAGGAAAGTACTGTGCTCAGGTTATATCGTAAACCAAATAAGGGGTTAGTGGGTGTCGATATTAGTTCGACAACTGTTAAGTTATTGGAGCTCTCTGTAAAGAACGGTAGATATTGGGTTGAAAGTTATGCGGTGATGCCATTACCTGAAAACAGTGTAGTGGAAAAAAGCATTCTGAACCCAGAGGCGGTGGGGGATGCGTTAGAGAGAGTGGTGAACCTTGCCAATCCTCACACCACCAATGTTGCAATCGCAGTGCCTACATCTATGGTCATTAACAAGATCATAGAAATGGATGCTGACATGTCGGATGAGGAACGTGAAGTTCAGATCCGTATGGACGCTGAGCAATACATTCCGTTCCCATTAGATGAAGTGAGTCTGGATTTTGAAGTTTTACCGGATCGTTTGGCCAATCCAAACCGGGTAAACGTCCTGCTCGTGGCAACACGGACAGAAAATGTAGACACGCGCGTCGAAGTGCTTGAGCTGGCTGGCCTCACCGCGAAAATTGCAGAAGTGGAAAGTTACGCCATGGAGCGTGCTTTCAGTGTCTTTGCCGATACCTTGCCGATGGGTGCCAATACCGTGGGTATTCTGGATATCGGGCATACCATGACCACGCTGTCTGTAATGCAGAAAGGCAAAATTATCTATACCCGTGAGCAAGTGTTTGGTGGTCGTCAACTGACTCAGGATGTACAAAGTCGCTATGGCTTGTCTTTTGAGGAAGCCGGTCGTGCCAAAAAAGAAAGAACCCTGCCGGACGATTATGATACCGAGGTGCTTGAGCCTTTCCTTGATGCCGTTGTTCAGCAAGCGGCACGTTCACTGCAGTTCTTCTTTTCATCCTCTCAGTTTAATGAGATTGATCATATTCTGCTTGCTGGCGGGAATGCCAATATTCCTGGTCTGGCCAAGCTATTACAACAAAAGCTCGGTTACCGGGTGACCATTGCCAATCCATTTTTACAAATGGGTTTTTCTCCCCAAATTGATATTAAAAAAATTGAAAATGATGCCTCTTCATTAATGGTGGCATGCGGTTTGGCAATGAGGAGTTTTGATTAATGGCAAAGATTAACTTACTCCCTTGGCGTGATGAGCTAAGAGAACAACGAAAGAAACAGTTTGTCGCTTTTTGTGTTGGGGTTGCTGCATTAGGGGTTGCTTCGGTCTTTTCAGGCTGGATGTATTTTGATCATAAACTCAGTGATCAGGAACAGGCCAATCAGCTGATTGTGAGTACCAACCAGAATCTGGATACTCAACTGAAAGCACTGGATGGCTTGCAAGAACGCCGTAATGCGATTATTGAGCGTATGAAGCTGATTCAGGGTTTACAGGGACAGCGTCCGGTTACCGTGCGTCTGGTGGATGAACTGGTCCGGGTCACACCACCGACCATGTATTTAACCAAGTTCACACGCACCGGTGATAAATTCACCATTGAAGGAAAAGCAGAAAGCCCGAATACCGTGGCTGAGCTGTTGCGCAACCTGGAAGCTTCGCCATGGTATCGCAATGCCTTCATGAATTCATTCCTGGCAGTGGATGAAGATAAAAACAAAGATAAAGCAGCAAGTTCGCTGGTTCCTCGGGTTGAGGAAAATTATGGCAGTTTTATTGTCACTGTCGATTTGGGTGAAATTGGTACAACGGCTGAAGCTGCACCCGCATCAGAACAGGCAGCATCAGGGGTAGTAGCAGTGGGGGCCGCGAAATGAACCAAGATGAATTGAATCAAGACAGCGTTGCGGTCAAGAAAAAGAAAATGACGGTCGAGCAGTTCTTCCAGCAATTTAATACGCTGGATATGAACAATTACGGCAGTTGGCCTTTATCTGTCAAAATTACCTGCTGGATTTTTGTGTTTCTAGCCGTGCTGGCGCTGGGTTATTTTGTGGTGATTAAATCTCAGCTCGAAGCGATTGAAAATGCTCAGGCCCAGGAACAAAGCTTGCTCAATGAGTTTAGAGAAAAAGATTCCAAGCTGCGTAACTTGCAGCAATATCAAGCGCAACTGCAAGAAATGGAAGCGAACTTTAATCAACAATTAGAGCAACTGCCAAAAGAGACAGAAATTCCAAGTCTGGTTGAAGACATTAACCTGACCGGAGTGAATTCGGGTCTGAAATTTAAAAATATCCGTCTGGAAAATGAAGTCAAGCAAGAGTTCTTTATTGAGCAACCGATCAGTATTGACGCAACTGGTGACTACCATGCCTTTGGTGCATTTGTTACCGGTATTGCGGCTTTGCCTCGTATTGTTACCTTGCATGACTTTACCGTAGAAGCAAAAGAGGATACCCAGAAAAAATCGGATATTCCGGTGGTGAATTATACCGTGAAAGCCAAAACCTACCGCTATGTAGGGGCGGATGATCAGGCCAATGCCGCTGCGGCAGCGACAAATAATCCACCTGCTGCAGGAGGAAAATAAGCCATGAATAATTATAAATTACTACTGAGCTTGTTGCTTGGATTGGGGCTGGTGGGATGTGATTCGCGTATTGATGCAGTCAACCAGAAGATGGCTGAAATTCGCAATCAGCCGCCTTTACCGATTGAGCCTGCACCGGTATTTACACCTGTACCTTTATTTAACTATTCGGCGCATCAGCTGAAAAGCCCGTTTATGCCAAGCTCTTTGGCGGCCGAGTTAAAGATTATGGCCGGTAAACGTGTATATCCGAACTTCAATCGTCAGCCACAACCACTAGAGAGCTATGCCCTCGAATCCTTAAATATGAAGGGCAGCATGCGGGGTAGAACCAATGCCACCATTGCTCTAATTCAAACGCCGGATGGACAAATCGAGCGCGTACAAGTGGGGAGTTATTTGGGGATGAATCAGGGGCGCATCATTAAAATTAGCCCGACGCAGATAGATTTGGTGGAAATCGTACCGGATGGACGAGAAGGTTATGTGGAAAGACCGCGAACACTCGTTCTGATCGGACCAGCACCATAAGATTAAAGGAATAACAATGAAAAAACAGTTTAAAGATTCTTTATTTGGGGAAGCGAAGACCATGAATCATGCATTCCGTCAATTTTCTATGGCTGCGATTACGCTTGCAGTGATGCAGGTGGCTTCGGCACAAGTCAGCATGACCAACATTGTGCCGATGAATTTGGCTGAACAAGGGACCGAGATCCGTGTCATGTTTAACGGGTTCCCGCCGCAGCCACAAGCTTATCAGCTGGAACAGCCTGCCCGCTTGATTCTGGATTTTGATAAGGCACAACAGAGTTTAAAACAGACCTCTATTCCTGTATCTACCAATGAAGCAAGCTCTGTTGAGGTTGCGGCAGATGATCAGCGTTCCCGCGTGATTGTAAATTTAAAAGATGCAGGCGCCTTTACCACCCGTGTTGAAGGCAATACTTTTGTACTGAAAATCAATTCAGCCAAACCTGCTATGGCAACCCCAGTCGCTGCTGTTCGTCAGGTTCAACAAGGGATTTCCAATATTGGTTTCCAGCGTGGCAACCAGGGTGAAGGTCTGGTGGTGATTGATTTGCTTGGCAATAACACGCCAGTCGATGTGCAACAGCAAGGCAGTAAAATTGTTGTGCGGACCATGGGCAATAAAATCCCGACCCATTTGGCGCGTCGTTTAAATACCAATGACTTTGCAACACCTGTTGCCAGTATCGATGCCTATAACGATAAAGGCAATGGCGTGGTAACGATTCAGTCTGCAGGTAGCTATGAATATATGGCCTATCAGGCAGAGAATAAACTGACTATCAGTTTAAAGCGTCCTGAAGATAAATCGCCAACCAAGGCCAAGACCCAAACCTATACCGGCAATAAGATTTCTCTAGATTTCCAGGATATTGAAGTACGTCGTGTCTTGCAGCTACTGGCTGACTTTACCGGTATCAATATGGTGGCGGCAGATACCGTACAGGGCAACATCACCTTACGTCTTAAAGATGTGCCATGGGATCAGGCTCTGGATATTGTTCTGAAAACCAAGAATCTGGACAAGCGTCGTAATGGCAATGTGATCTGGATTGCACCGGTTTCAGAACTGATTAAGGCAGAGGAAGAAGAAGCCAAAGCGCAGGCGCAAAGCGTGAAACTGGCGCCGCTGCAAACCGAATATATTACTTTAAGCTATGCAAAAGCAGCCGATATTGAAAAGCTGATTACTCAAGGCAAAAATGCGAGTACAGGGAATGGTAATTCTTCCGGCTCAATCAGCAATGATACTTTGGCGGGTGGCTTGTTAAGTCCACGCGGAACCATCTCGATTGATCCGCGGACCAATACCTTAATCGTGAATGATACTTCACAGAAGATTGACCAGATCCGTAAGATGGTTGACCTGCTGGATGTGTCGGTGAAACAGGTGATGATTGAAGCACGTATTGTCAGTGCCAGTACCGATTTCACCAAAGAGATGGGGGTGAAATGGGGTATCCTATCGCAGGGGATTACTAAAAATAATGACCTATTGGTCGGTGGTAGCGATACAACCCTATGGAACTTAAGAAAGCCTGAGAAAGATAGTGATACAGGGGGCTGGAAATATGAAATTGAACGCCCGGATAACCTGAATGTCGACTTGGGTGCAGTTACCCCTGGGGCAAGCCGTATTGCCTTTGGCTTGATCAGTCTTTCTGACTTTATGCTGGATCTGGAACTTTCAGCAGTACAGGCCGATGGTTATGGTGAAGTGATTTCGACACCGAAAGTCATGACCGCAGACAAGCAGGCAGCCAAAATTGAATCAGGTAAGAAAATTCCGTACACCTCCTCTTCTGGCGGTGGTGCGAATGCGGTGCCTAAAACAGAATTTATTGACGCGACCTTGAGTTTGGATGTAACGCCAAGCATTACCCCAGACGGTAAGGTGATGATGAAACTGAACATTACCAAAGACTCGCAAAGTACCCCGACCCCGACAGGCCAGCTCACCATCAATAAAAACCAGATTGATACCAATGTACTGGTGGATAATGGTGAAACCGTGGTGCTTGGCGGTATTTTTGAGCAGGAAAATATCAGTTCTCAGGTCAAAGTGCCGTTCCTCGGTGACTTGCCTTATGTCGGGCGTTTATTCCGCCGTGACCTAAAAACAGATAATAAACGTGAACTGCTTATTTTTATTACGCCGAGAATTGTTAATGACACTTTGACTAGAAATCATTAATATATTTTCAATAATCGCAATTCATATAGGTGGCGCGTTGCCAAGCAAAGCGTTTGAAACCCTACCAAATATCTATTTGGTAGGGCCAATGGGGGCAGGAAAAACAACAGTTGGCCGGCATTTAGCAGAATTGCTAGGCCGTGATTTTATTGATAGCGATCATGAAATCGAACGTAAAACAGGTGCCACAATTCCATGGATTTTTGAAAAAGAAGGGGAAGTCGGATTTCGGTTACGCGAAACCAATGTATTGAATGACTTAACCTCTCGTCCATTATTGGTATTGGCTACAGGCGGTGGCGCAGTCACCCAAGTCAAAAACCGGGAATTTCTTAAACAGCGTGGTATCGTTGTCTATCTTTATACGCCTGTAGAGCTTCAGCTACAGCGCACCTATCGCGATAAAAATCGCCCTCTCTTACAAGTCGAAAATCCAGAGCAAAAACTACGTGACCTATTGGCCCTGCGTGATCCTTTATATCGCGAAGTCGCACATTACGTCATTGAAACAAATCAAGGTGCGGCACGGGATTTGGCACAACGTATCTTGCACGTCATTTTATCTAAACAAGTTAAGTAATCGCTGGTTGGTTGTTATTATGCAAACGTTACATGTTGAGTTGGGTGACCGTCGTTATCCCATATTTATTGGCAGTCATTTAGACCCGAAAACATTGCTTGAACCGTATTTACATGGTCGACAAGTGATGCTGGTGTCTAACTCAACAGTTGCGCCTTTGTATTTACAACATTATATGGATGCCTTGATCCAGCTGGATAAACAGGTTGCGCAATGCATTCTGCCTGATGGTGAGCAATATAAAGATCTTCAGCATTTGAATCTTATTTTTGATGCGTTGCTTGAAGCCGGTTTTAACCGTGACTGTACCGTACTGGCCTTGGGCGGTGGAGTGATTGGCGATATGGCTGGTTTTGCCTCAGCCTGTTTCCAGCGTGGCGTTTATTTTGTGCAGGTGCCGACAACATTATTGTCACAGGTTGACTCAAGTGTTGGTGGCAAGACCGGGATTAATCATCCCTTGGGTAAAAATATGCTGGGAGCTTTCCAGCAGCCACAAGTGGTGCTGGCGGACATGGCGCAGCTGGAGACCTTGCCAGATCGCGAACTGTCTGCGGGACTATCAGAAGTGATTAAATATGCCTTATTGGGTGATGTTGATTTTCTGGTCTGGCTAGAGCAAAACATGGATGGATTGATCGGACGTGATGCAAATTTATTGGCAGAAGCGGTTTATCGCTCATGTGCTCATAAAGCGCGGATTGTGGCCAATGACGAAAAAGAGCAGGGCGAACGTGCCTTATTAAACCTGGGGCATACCTTTGGCCATGCCATAGAATCTTATCTGGGTTACGGCACCTGGTTACATGGCGAAGCGGTGGCGACCGGTATGGTGATGGCAGCAGATTTGTCTCATCGTTTAGGCTGGATTTCAGCCGAAGATGTGCAACGTACAAAAAATATCATTCAACGTGCCAATTTACCGATATCATGTCCAAAAATTCCATTAGATGAATTCTTGGCTTATATGTCGCATGACAAAAAAGTCTTAAACGGTCAATTACGTCTGGTTTTATTGAAAAGCTTGGGTCAGGCCGTCATTACCAAAGACTTTGACGTTGAGCTAATGAAACAATCTATTCTTGCGAATCAATCTGCATAATTAATTATTTGGGTAAAGCATGGCTGTGTCACGATCAATTTGGCAAAATATTCAACAATATAGCTGGCTGGTTTTTGCGCTGGCTTGTTTAATTGCTGCGTTGATATTCTGGGGCGTTACCGATACCAAGGCATTGGTGAAAGAGCAACAGCCCGCTGAAACTGAAGCGCAGGTTCAGATTCAACCGGAAAAAGTGGCGGCGACTGCGCATCTGGGCGCACTCTCGGATGAAGTCAAACCTTTGGATCTGACCACGCGCGTGGTGGTGGCTAATGACCATGCACCTGAATTTCGTGGCACCAAATATATGAAGGACCATCAACGTCAGTGGACCGTGGAAATTTTCCGCAGTTCGGATGAGGCCATTATTAAAAACTTCTTGCTCAATCGTTCAGATCGCAAGAAGTTTGTGTATTTCCGTCTCAGCGGCGAAGATCAGGTTGAGCAATATGTGCTTACTTATGGTGCTTTTTCAAATGCAGAAGAAGCTACCCGTCAATTTGCACAGCTTAATCTGGCGCTGCCTGATTCGGTCAAACCCAAAGCCCAACAACTGTCGACCTATGCTGAATTGGTCAATGATTTGGGCTCTGATGAAATGAAATCGGCGTCCAATCAGCTTTATGCGGTTCAGCTCAGACCTGCGGCATTGCCAAAAGTTGATGAAACCCTGTTAATGAATCGAGCACCAGTAACGAGCAACCGGACGGCTGAATCATCAACCACAGTAAAAACCACGGTGACTCAACGTGATGCACAGGGCAATGTGGTAAATGTCAAACAAAGCCAATCTGCACCTCCAGCACCAGCAAATGCTGAAAAAATAAAAGAAAATTCAGATTCTTCTAAACGCGAAGTCAGCGATCCATTCAATTGATAATGCACTAAAATCGTGCACATATGATTCTTTTTATAGCACCTTGATTATTTTTGGTGCACTTTTCAAATAGGGGCAAGTTGTTTGCCCCTTATAACTTAAAGTTATTTTAATTTTTTTAATGATTTAGTAAACCTAATTTTACATGGCATGTTTTTTGCATCCTTGTGGTGCTAATTTGTCTGCTCATTGCGCCTTTTGAAACTAAATGATTCATTAGTTTCGTGAAATGGAAAGTTTTTGTGCTTTACAAACTTTTTTGAGGGTGTAATAACTGAAAACACTTTAGATGGCGAAATGCACTGCGTCTTGAAAAAGAAAGGCGTATATTGCAAATCCGCCAGTAAAAATGTTTTCGCGAAGCATTGAACTTTAAATGAGTTGATCGGCAATATCGCAGAAAATGAATTGAATGTTTGTTGCTCGAAAGAGCCATGTTGAAAGAAGGGTACGCTATGCACATGCCATCGCCTAATACTGTAGCTCCCGCTCAAGGTTTATATCAGCCTGACGAGTTTAAGGATAACTGTGGTTTTGGTCTGATCGCCCACATGAAGGGTGAATCAAGTCATCATCTTGTAGAAACCGCGATTCACAGTTTAAGTTGCATGACGCACCGTGGTGGTATTGCCGCAGATGGCAAGACGGGAGATGGTTGCGGCTTATTATTGGCGATGCCAAAGCAATTTTTCCGTGATGAAGCAAAAAAACTGAGTGATATTACACTGAGTGAAATTTTTGCTGTGGGTACCGTATTTTTAAATGTAGATCCGGCATTAGCGCAACATTCCAAAAATATTTTAACCAAAGAAATCGAGTCAGATGGTTTGCGCGTACTGGCTTGGCGTGTGGTTCCAACCAATAATGATGTCCTCGGTGAAATTGCGTTGCAATCTCTGCCTGCATTTGAACAGGTCATTGTGAACTGTCCAATGGGGGTAAGTGAGGTTGAGTTTAACCGTAAGCTTTTCCTGGCACGCCGCCGTGCAGAACAACAATTACAAAACGACCCATCATTCTATGTAACCACGCTTTGCTCGACCGTGATCAGCTATAAAGGCTTGATGATGCCGGCTGCGATTGCAGACTTCTATACCGACTTGGCCGATGAGCGTTTAAAATCGCATATTGTGGTGTTCCATCAACGTTTCTCGACCAACACCTTGCCACGTTGGCCTTTGGCGCAACCTTTCCGTTACCTTGCGCACAATGGTGAGATCAATACCATTACTGCAAACCGTAACTGGGCATTGGCACGTACCCCGAAATTTGCAAACCCGTTATTGCCTGGCCTGACTGAGCTGAATCCGATCGTTAACCGGACCGGTTCAGATTCATCAAGTCTGGATAACATGCTTGAAATTCTGGTCGGTGGTGGCATGGATCTGTTCCGTGCACTCCGTATGCTGGTTCCACCTGCATGGCAAAACGTTGAAACTCTGGATGCTGACTTACGTGCTTTCTATGAATTTAACTCGAAGCATATGGAAGCTTGGGATGGTCCGGCAGGTCTGGTGATTCAGGATGGTCGTCATGCGATCTGTATGCTGGATCGTAACGGCTTGCGTCCAGCGCGTTGGGTCATCACCAAGAATGATTACATTACCCTTGCTTCTGAAATCGGGGTATGGGGTTACGAGCCAGAAGATGTGGTGTCTAAAGGCCGTGTCGGTCCGGGGCAAATCCTGGTTGTCGATACCTTGACAGGCAAAGTGCTGGATACCAAGGATGTCAGCAATCACCTCAAGAACATGCGCCCATACCGTGAATGGTTGCGTGATCATGCGATTCGCCTGCAGGCCAATCCACAGCTTGAAGAGCAACTGGTCGATCAAGGCTTAACCGGCGACAAGTTAAAAGCAGCGCAAAAAATGTTCATGGTGACATTTGAAGAGCGCGATCAACTGTTACGTCCGATCGCTGAAAGTGGTCAGGAAGCGGTTGGTTCAATGGGTGATGATACCCCAATGGCGGTATTGTCTCGTCAAGTGCGCCATGTATCTGACTATTTCCGTCAGCAGTTTGCTCAGGTTACCACCCCGCCAATCGATCCACTCCGTGAATCGATCGTGATGTCACTGGAAACCTGTTTAGGTCGTGAACAGAATGTGTTCGAACAAGGCCCGGAACATGCTGACCGTATCATCATTTCCAGCCCAGTCTTGTCTAATTCAAAAATGCAGCAGCTTCGTGATGTAGAAAAAGATCGCGAAGGCTATGGCGTAGTGGATATTGACCTGAACTATGCAGAAGCTGAAGGTTTACAGGCCGCGATTGGGCGTATCTGTGAAGAATCGGCACAGGCGGTTCGTGATGGTAAAACACTGATTGTATTAACCGATAAAAATTTCCGCGAAGGGTATTTGCCTGCAAATGCTGCCTTGGCCACAGGTGCGGTACATCACCATTTGATCAAGACCGGTTTGCGTACTGACGCGAACATTATGGTTGAAACTGGTTTTGCGCGTGATCCACATCAGTTTGCGGTATTACTTGGCTTTGGTGCGACTGCGGTTTATCCATATCTGGCCTATGATGTGATCAATGATCTGGTTGCGAAAGGTGAGCTACTGGGCGATCCAATTCAAGCGCAAGCCAACTTCCGTAAAGGGATTGAGAAAGGCTTACTGAAAGTTCTTTCTAAAATGGGCATCTCGACGGTTGCCTCTTATCGTGGCGGTCAGTTATTTGAAGCAGTGGGTTTATCCTCTGAAGTGGTAGATAAATGTTTCCTTGGCGTGCCAAGCCGTATTCAAGGTGCAACCTTTGCTGACTTGGAAAATGACCAGAAGAAATTGGCGACCACGGCTTGGCAGAACCGTAAGCCGATTGATCAAGGTGGTTTGCTTAAATTCGTATTTGGTAAAGAGTACCATGCGTTTAATCCAGACGTGATCAATGCCTTGCATAAAGCGGTACGTTCAGGCCAATATCAGGACTTTAAAGAATACGCAGAACTGGTGAATAACCGTCCAGTGGCGACCATTCGTGACTTATTCAAGTTAAAAACCACTGCTGGAATTGCGCTTGATCAGGTTGAAACCATTGAAGAGATTCTGCCACGTTTTGACTCTGCGGGTATGTCTTTAGGTGCATTATCACCAGAAGCACATGAAGCAATTGCGATTGCCATGAACACTATTGGTGGCCGTTCTAACTCGGGTGAGGGCGGTGAAGATCCTGCGCGTTATGGCACGATTCGTAACTCGAAAATCAAACAGATTGCATCTGGACGTTTTGGAGTAACGCCTGCCTACCTGACCTCTGCTGAAGTGTTGCAGATCAAAGTGGCACAAGGTGCAAAACCTGGTGAGGGCGGACAGTTACCGGGCGGTAAAGTGAATGGCTTAATTGCACGTTTACGTTACTCGGTGCCGGGTGTGACCCTGATTTCACCACCACCGCACCATGATATTTATTCGATTGAAGATTTATCGCAATTGATCTTTGACTTGAAACAGGTCAATCCTCAAGCCATGGTCTCGGTCAAACTGGTCTCTGAGCCGGGTGTGGGAACCATTGCTGCGGGTGTGGCAAAAGCCTATGCCGACTTCATTACCATTTCAGGTTATGACGGTGGTACTGCGGCATCACCACTGTCATCGATTCATCATGCGGGTTCACCGTGGGAATTGGGTCTAAGCGAAGCGCATCAAGCCCTTCGTGTCAATGACTTGCGTGGCAAGGTTCGTGTACAAACCGATGGTGGTTTGAAAACCGGTCTGGATGTCATCAAGGCGGCTATTTTAGGTGCAGAAAGCTTCGGTTTTGGTTCTACGCCAATGATCGCATTGGGTTGTAAATACCTGCGTATCTGTCACTTGAACAACTGTGCAACCGGTGTTGCAACACAGCAAGATCATTTACGTCAGGAACACTATATTGGTGAACCTGAAATGCTGATCAACTTCTTCAAGTTTATTGCAGAAGAAACCCGTGAATGGTTAGCTGCATTGGGTGTTGCTTCATTGAAAGACTTGATTGGTCGTGTTGATTTGCTTGAAGTTTTACCAGGTGAAACAGACAAACATGCCCATCTTGATCTCAGTGCCTTATTGACCTCACATCCTGCTGCTGAAGGTAAGGCGCAATATTGCCAGGTTCAGGGCAATGCACCATTTGATAAAGGTGTCTTGGCTGAGCAAATGATGGCAGAAATGTTGCCGGCAATTGAAGCGGGTACAGGTGGTTCATTCAACTTCACTGTCGGTAACTGTGACCGTTCGATTGGTGCGCGTATCTCAGGTGAGATTGCACGTCGTTATGGCAATCTGGGGATGGAAAACAATCCAGTGGTCATGAACCTGATCGGTACTGCGGGTCAGTCACTCGGGGTATGGAATGCGGGTGGTTTGCATATCAAGCTTGAAGGTGATGCCAACGACTATGTCGGTAAAGGTATGGCAGGCGGTCGTGTCTCGATCTTCCCACCAAAAGGATCGCCGTTCCAAACCCAAAATACGGCTATTATCGGGAACACCTGCTTATATGGTGCGACTGGCGGTAAAGTCTTTGCTGCGGGAACTGCCGGTGAGCGTTTCGCGGTACGTAACTCAGGTGCATTTGCCGTGATTGAAGGTGCAGGCGATCACTGTTGTGAATACATGACCGGTGGTGTGGTAACCGTCTTAGGTAAAGTGGGCCATAACTTCGGTGCAGGTATGACCGGTGGTTTTGCGTACGTCCTTGACCTTGATAATGATTTTGTCGACTACTATAACCACGAACTGATTGATCTGAATCGTATCTCTACAGAGGCGATGGAAGACCATAAAGAAAACTTACTGCGTATCCTGGATGAACACATTCAGGAAACGGGAAGTGCATGGGCTTACAAGATCCGTAATGAGTTCGACTTCTATAGTCGTAAGTTCTGGCTGGTGAAACCAAAAGCTGCTAATTTACAAACGCTTTTGAAAACCACCCAAGCTGATCCACAATAATTCCACGACTGCATAGACATAGGCAGGTGCAGAGATGAGGGACATCGCTGCGCCTACCCACGGAGAGAGACATGGCAGAGCGCCTTAATAATGACTTTCAATTTCTGGATGTAGCACGCCAAGATCCAGAGAAAAAAGATATTACTGTCCGCAAGGCAGAGTTTGTGGAAATTTATAAACCTTTTACTGCGGAAGTGGCTGCGAATCAGACCCATCGCTGTTTAGGGTGTGGTAACCCTTATTGTGAATGGAAATGTCCGGTACATAACTACATTCCAAACTGGTTAAAACTGATTGCAGAAGGCCAGATTTTTCAGGCCGCTGAACTGTGCCATCAAACCAACACCTTGCCGGAAGTCTGTGGTCGTGTATGCCCGCAAGACCGTTTGTGTGAGGGTGCCTGTACCTTAAACGATGGTTTTGGTGCAGTGACCATTGGTAATGCTGAAAAATATATTAATGATACCGCTTTTGCTTTGGGCTGGCGTCCAGACATGTCTGGCGTTAAGTGGACCAATAAAAAAGTCGCGATCATTGGTGCAGGCCCAGCTGGCTTAGGCTGTGCGGATATTCTGGCGCGTGGTGGCGTAAAGCCAGTGGTGTTTGATAAACGCCCTGAAATTGGCGGTTTGCTCACATTCGGTATTCCAGAATTTAAAATGGAAAAAGATGTGATGAAGCGTCGTCGCGAAATCTTCACGGGGATGGGCATTGAGTTCCGTTTAAATACCGAGATTGGCGTTGATGTCACTATTGAACAATTGCTGGCTGAATACGATGCAGTGTTCATGGGCATGGGAACCTATACCTATATGAAAGGTGGTTTCCCGGGTGAAGACCTGAATGGTGTTTACGATGCATTAGATTTCCTGATTGCCAATGTCAACCGTTGCCAAGGCTGGGAAAAAGATCCAAGCGAATACATCAGTGTTGATGGCAAGAAAGTCATCGTATTGGGCGGTGGTGATACTGCGATGGACTGTAACCGTACTTCATTACGCCAAGGTGCACATGATGTGACCTGTGCATATCGTCGTGACGAAAGCAACATGCCGGGTTCTGCACGTGAAGTGAAGAATGCTTATGAAGAGGGCGTCAAATTCCTGTTCAACCGTCAACCGATCGAGATTGTCGGTGAAAACGGTAAAGTGACTGGCGTTAAAGTCGTGACCACGCAAATGGGCGAGCCTGATAGCCGTGGCCGTCGTAGCCCTGAGCCTGTTCCTGGTTCTGAAGAAATCTTGCCTGCAGACGCAGTGTTGCTTGCCTTTGGTTTCCGCCCAAGTCCTGCAGACTGGTTTGGTGGCGCCAATGTAAGTCTAGATGGTTCAGGCCGAGTGGTTGCGGCAGAACAGCAAGAATTCAAGTTCCAGACTTCGAATCCAAAAATCTTTGCCGGTGGCGATATGGTACGTGGTTCTGATCTGGTTGTGACTGCGATCTGGGAAGGCCGACAAGCAGCGGAAGGTATTCTGGATTATCTTGGCGTGTAAGCTCTTTTTTAGTATTTAAGTTTTAAATGCCCAAGCCTCATGCTTGGGCATTTTTTTATATGAATTAAAGGGGTTGGATAAAAGCGATGGATAGTCAGCATCTATGCAATAAGCAGAATAATGAAAAGACTTGAATAAAAGCGCAATAAATTGTTATTCTTTAAATGATAATAATTCTCATTTTAAAGTAGATAAAATAATGACATCAAAACTTAATGACAGGCTGTTAATTGCCGCACTGTATACCAGTACTTTTCTCTGTCTGGTCGATTTGAGCAGTGTCAATCTGGCTTTAGCTGCAATCCAGACACAGTTCAATAGCCAGCTTGCCGATTTACAATGGGTGATTGATAGTTATGCTTTGAGCATGTCGAGCTTGATGCTCGCGGTGGGGGCGTTAAGCCAGTGGCTAGGACGTAAACGATTATGGTTGGCTGGTGTCGTGATTTTTATTTTCGGCTCGGTGATTTGTGCGGCAGCACCTGCTTTTAACGTATTGATTGTGGGACGCGTAATTCAGGGCATTGCAGGGGCGATGCTGATTCCCCTGACTTTGGCGATCATTGTGCATCATTTTATCCAAGTTGATCGTAAGGCACGAGAAATTGGCAACTGGAGTTCATTTAGTGCCTTTGCCTTGATTGTTGGGCCCTTGATGGGCGGCCTCATGGTGCATTATCTGGGCTGGCAAAGTATTTTCTGGTTAAATCTTCCGGTTGGATTGCTGGCATTGTTTTTAGGCTGGAAAGGTATTGTTGCCGATGAGCATCAGCAAAGCATAAGGTTTGACTATTTAGGACTGATTTATAGTGTAGTTGCAATTGCCAGCTTAACTTATAGCATCATCATGGTACAGCAAGCACATATTGGCTATCTGATCATCTTTAGTTTCCTGCTTTCGATGGTGTTTGCGCTGATTTTTATTCGACATCAGAACACGGCTTCGCATCCGCTCATACCACGTCATTTATTCCATAACCGTATTTTTTTACGTTTTAATCTGATCTCCTTTCTATTGGGATTTGCAGGCTATAGTTCCTTATTTGTTTTTGCCCTGTTTTATCAGGAGCAGGTGCATTTAAGCGCGGCCCAGGCGGGTTGGTTGATCGCCCCGCAATTTCTGATGCAGGCGGTGGTTTCTATTGGCTTTGGTCGCTTACAGCAAAGTTATGGCGTATTGCCCTTACTCAAAATGGGGTTGTTCATTTCGGGTATCGCCTTGATCGCGATGATCAGTTTCCAGAGTAACGCTTCTTATCTGCTGTTTATTGGTTTAAGCGGCATGCTGGGAGCAGGTATTGGCTTGATTGTACCCAGTTCCAGTACCTTGAGCTTGCATGCCGTATCGCAGGCAGATGCCAGTTTTGCTGCGGCAATTTTAAATATGCTTAGACAACTAGGTCTAACTTTCGGTATTGCAGTATTGGGTACGCTGACTGCGTTTATGATCAAATGGGCGGTGACAAGCTTGCATTATTCTATGGCTCAAGCCCAGTTATTAGCTTTTCACAGTGTGGTCGCCATCATGGGGGGACTGTTTATTATAGGCATGCTGAGCTTGAGAAAAATTAAACCAGAAGAATATGGCGGGCCTGTTTCATCGTCATAGACCAGTCATCATTTTGGTAGTTTTGGCAAATCTTCTAAGCTTTTTTGCCCTGTCCTAGAGTTTTTTACAGCGCAATACTCCAAGACGGACTATAAAATGAACAAGGTAATCGCGATGGCACTTGCAAATGCGAATGTAGGAAAAAGCTATTTAAATCGTCCCAAGGCATTGGGGATTACTGTACGTCGTCTGCAATTTAACCCAGAAAAAATCAAACGTCATTATTTTGCCAATTCACCGGTGATGTCGCATCTGCTGACCGCACTGTCTTCCACTTTCCCGATTGGTGAGCAGTATTTTGTTAATAGTGTCCGCAATGTTCGCGACAAAGTAAAAGATCCCCAATTACAGGCACAAATTGCGGCTTTTATCGGGCAAGAAGCGATGCACTCCAAGGCCCATACCGAATTTAATGATGCATGGCGACGCGATGACTATAATCTAGACCGTTTTCAGGCGTGGCTGGCAAAACGCGATGAGCTGCTTCGTAATATTCATCCTAAATTACAGCTGGCCTTGACCTGTGCCTTTGAACATTTTACTGCCATGCTGGGCGGCTATATCCTGAAACATCCAGAAATTTTAAGTACGCTGGATGAGGATGCCATGAAATTGTGGGTATGGCATGCGATTGAGGAAATTGAGCATCGTTCGGTGGCTTTCGATGTCTATCAGCAAGTCTATGGTGATGACCGTATCCGCCGTCTATTGATGCGTAGCGTGACTACGGGCTTTGCCAGCCTGACTTTTTACGCCACGTCGCGGCTGATCTGGCAGGACAAATGGAAAAGTCTGCCTAAACTGGGGGGGAATCTGTTCGGAACCTATTTACTGGCGAAAATGTTAATCCAACTGATTCCAGAATATTTGTCCTATTATCAGGCGGATTTTCATCCCGCAAAACATGATTACACGCAGTTGGTCAATTACTGGAAGGCACGTATGGCGGATGAGTATGACATGGTCAGCTTTCAGGAGGGCGCCCCACCCCAGTTGTATAGTTAAATTCCCTCTTAAAATAAAGTTTGCTTAGCGCGGCATTACATCAACAGGCTTGAGTAATGCCTTTTTTATTTAAACAGTCTCATTCATCAACTTTAATAAATGTTACACAGCAGGCAAAAAAATCCCATTACAATGAACTAACGCAAAAATATAAAGAAAAACTTGAGGATAAATTTTTATGAAAGTCATGAAAAAAACCGCACTGGCAACCGTATTGGCAAGCACGCTTCTGTTCACAGGGTGTGGCTATAACACTTTACAAGTGAAAGATGAGGCGGTGAACGCATCCTGGTCTGAGGTACAGAACCAATATCAACGCCGTGCTGACCTGGTGCCAAATCTGGTCAATGTGGTGAAAGGTTATGCCAAACACGAAGAACAGGTGCTCACTGAAGTAACGCAGGCACGTTCGAATGTGGCGGGCTTGAAAGTTGATAAAGAAGTGCTGGAAGATCCTGCATTATTTGAGAAATACCAACAGGCGCAAAGTCAATTGACCGGTGCATTGTCACGTCTGATCGCAGTTTCGGAAAACTATCCTGATCTGAAAGCCAATGAACAGTTCCGTGACCTTCAAGCGCAGCTTGAAGGCACTGAAAACCGTATTGCGGTTGCGCGTAACCGTTATATTACAACGGTTCAGGACTATAACGGCTATGTGCGTCAATTCCCTCAAGCCTTGACCGCTAAAGTGATTGGCATGAAAACCAAGGAAAACTTCAAGGCGGAACAGTCTGCCCAACAGGCGCCAACAGTTTCATTTAATTAAGTTCTGAAATTGTTTTGAATGCTGGGGAGTGACCGTATGTTCGCAATGTTAACGCAAAGATTAAAACAGCAGCTTGGGGCTGCATTGTTGCTGGTGTTTGCGACACTTTGTTTTCAACATACGGTCTGGGCCGAGGTTGCCACTGCAACGGATCAAAGTGATCTGGTGGTTGCAGGCAAAATTATTCAGGAACAGCAAACCAATAAAACTGCTCCTGCAAGCAGCTCAAATACTGAAACACCAGTATTGCCTAAAGTCGCCGATGATATGGCGGAGGGTGAGTCCATTCGTGGCTTACCCACGTTAAACCAGCCCGTCATTGATCAGGCCAAAATCCTGAGTGAGGCTGAAATCCAGCAGCTCAATCAGAAAATCCTGAGTCTGTACCAGCAAGGGAAGGCCCAAGTCGGTGTGATTATCGTGCCGACCACCGGGCAGGAAGCGATTTTTGATTTTGCCCTGCGTGCCGGAGAAAAATGGCAACTGGGTTCAGCCAAACGCGATAACGGTTTGTTAATGGCAATTGCGGTAAATGACCGTAATATCCAGATTCTGACCGGTTATGGTCTGGAAGGGGTACTTCCTGATCTGGTGCTGAGCCGGATTATTCGCAACCAGATCACGCCTTATTTTAAACAGGGCCAATATGCACAGGGCATCTCAGCGGGTCTTGATGAAATCACCCGTATTGTGAATTTAGACCCTGAAATTGCCCAGCAGGCGGCTCAAGAGTTGAAAGACCGACATGAGCAGGCCTTACATGCGCAGCAAGCCAAAGATAATACCCTCATGATGGCCTTATTTATCCTGATTGCGGGTGTGGTCGGCTCATTTATTATCGGCAAGCGCTTAAGTGCCTCAACTGCCGCCGTGGCAGCAACAGTGGCTGGCTTGGTCAATGGTGCAGGTCTGGTGATGAGCTTGTTACTCGGTGTCGGGGTGTTCTTTTTATTGATTACTTCACTGGCGCAACTGATTTTCCAGATGTTCTTGTCAGGTGGCGGCCGCGGAGGCGGCGGTGGTGGTGGTTTTGGCGGCAGCGGCGGTGGCTACAGTGGTGGCGGTGGTAGCTTTGGCGGGGGAGGAGCATCAGGCTCATGGTAACCAAGACAGATACAACACAGATTATTACCCAGCCGAAACTGGACGAGCATGTTCAACCGAGTTTAAAACGCTGGTTTAAGCATTTCCTCTATGTCTCATCGGCGCATCGTTATTTTAGCAAGCAGGATCGGACCGAGATTGCCAAAGCGGTACAGCAGGCAGAAAAGGGCCATGTCGGTGAAATACAGGTGGTGATCGAAGGGCATATCCCATGTTCTCAAGCCTATCAGCAGAATACTCGCTTACGGGCGCAGCAATTGTTTGCTGAACTGGGTGTCTGGGATACTGAGATGAATAGCGGAGTGTTGTTGTATTTGAACCTATGCGAACGTAAAGTTGAAATCGTGATTGATCGTGGTTTAAAGAATGCGACCCAGACTGAAATCTGGAATGGCATTTGTCAAAGTATGGTGTTGTTACTGGCCCAGAAGCAATATCTGCAAGCAGTGACTAACGGAGTGACAGAAATTGGACAGATTCTAGATCAGTATTATGTAAAATCAGACCTGAATGATCAAAATGAACTGCCAAACGAACCGATCATTTTAAATTAAGTTCGGTTTTTAATTTCTCATCAAATATCAGGCTTGTTATTTTAGAAAAAATAAATTATTGTGCAGACCATTCTGTATATATGAATTTCTGAATCGCAAGCCTTCTTATCAGCTTCCGATAAACGGCAAGAAAAAATAAAAAATAATTGAAATAAATTTTGTGTGATTCAGGTCGCTCAATTTAAATACAATTAGAAAATAGTCAAATTTGATATCTAAAAAAATGAATAATAAAGCAGTAAAGATGACGTTATTTGTCATTTTTTTTCTTAAAATGTCTAAATTGCTCTGCTTTTATCCAACATGAAAATTTTTTAAGTCCCTGTTTTTTTAGAGTAAAATTGGCTAAGCTAAGGACTGGCATAAAACATGCTAAATACTAAGTAGCTGAAAAAAGCTTATAAAAAATATCCATTGGAGAAATGTTATGAATGCTCAAAAAGGTTTTACACTTATCGAGTTAATGATCGTTGTGGCGATCATTGGTATCTTGGCTGCGATTGCGATTCCTGCTTATCAGGATTATACAGCTCGTTCACAAATGACTGAAGCAATGACATTAGCAAGTGGTGCGAAAGGTTCAGTGACTGAGGTATATTCGAATACTGGTTCATTTCCTACTACAAACGCTGCTGCTGGTCTTGCGGCTAATACCGCAATTAATGGCAAATATGTGAATGACGTAGCAGTTGGAACAGGTGGTATCATTGTTGCAACAATGAGAAGTTCAGGTGTTGCATCGGGTATTGCTAGTGCAACGCTTACTTTAAGTCCTACTACGACAGCTGGTGCAGTGCAATGGACGTGCAAAAAGGCTGCCTCTGTTGATGCTAAGTATTATCCAACAGCTTGCCGTAACTAATTGATATATAAATTAGTGAGAACGCCTATCAATGTGATAGGCGTTTCTATTTTTAGAGTTGACCCATGTATAAAAAATATATTCCAGCTATCAGTTTTATCTTTGTTTTATTCTTAGCATATAGCATTTATAGTGTGGGGCTAAAAGGTGATTTCCTCTTTGATGATTTTCCTAATTTACAGGATTTAGGAGCTTATGGAGTAATTGATAATTGGGAGAAAGCTCAAAATTTTATTAATAATGGTTTTTCAGGGCCTACGGGAAGACCAATTTCACTTGCTAGCTTTTTATTAAATGATAATACATGGCCTTCATTTGCATATTCTTTTAAATATACTAATTTGATGATTCATTTGCTTAATGGCGTATTATTATATTGGGCAACACTGCTATTGTTAAGAACCTATCATTATAAAGAACAACATGCTCTCTGGATTGCTTTCGTTTCTTCAGCTATATGGTTGCTACATCCTTATTTTGTTTCAACTACACTTTATGTTGTGCAACGTATGGCACAATTAGCAACTTTATTTAGCCTAATTGGAATTATTGGCTATTTAAGAGGGAGAATATTACTTTCAAAAAAAACCATTTCTGCATATATCTGGATGACTTTTTCTATTGCTATAGGGACTATTTTAGCAACTTATAGTAAAGAGAATGGTGCTCTATTACCTTTGCTTATTCTGGTCATAGAATTCTGCAATCCAAGGAAAGAAAATAAACCAATATGGCAGTGGCGAGCAGTTTGTTTATGGTTGCCATCTATTGCTATCACCTTGTTGCTTATAAAATATATGAGCTTTTCAGAGCATCCATGGCCAAATCGTAATTTTAATATGATTGAAAGATTATACAGTGAGGCGCGGATCGTTACAGAATATCTCTTTAACCTATTTATTCCACAAATTGAGCTAAAAGGATTATATCAGGATGGTTTCAATATTTCGCGTTCATTAACTCAGCCGATTACAACCTTATATTCGATTATTTTTTTGTGTACTTTGATTGTTTCTGCTTTTTTTGTTAAAAGAAACTATCCATTGTTTGCTTTAGCAGCTCTATTTTTCTTTGCAGCACACTTAATGGAATCAACAGTACTGGGTTTAGAATTATATTTTGAGCATCGGAATTATCTTGCCGCAATTTTTTTATTTTTACCTGTTGCTAGTGGGTTGTATGCTTTACAAGAAAAAGTGGAGCCCCGATTGGTATATATTATTACTATTTTAATTTTATCTATACTTAGCTTTTTTACTTATGAGCGAGCAAAGTTATGGGGAGACACAAGTCAACTTTTATTGTACTGGGCAAAAAACTCACCTGATTCTCCTCGTGCACAAAGTGAATTAGCCCGAAACCTATTAGATCAAGGTAAAGTTTTGGAGTCTAATCAGTTTTTGGAGAAAACTATAGATAGATTACCTAATAGTCCGTTATTGACCATCCAATTGCTTTTACAAAAAGTTTCTTATGGTTTGGCAAAGGAGCGCGATTTTACACAAACAACTGATAGGTTAATTATACAGCCATTTGATGCTCAAGCAATTCAGGGACTCCGTGTTTTAACAGATGGTATTATAAATAGTCAGTACTTATGTAGTATGTATTGTTCACTTACTTTAGGATTGATTACTAATTTAGAACAAGATGCAAAATATAATAAAGTATCTGTGTTTTGGCGACTTACACCTTATTTAAAAGCCAAAATTTACTTAGCAATGAAAGAAGATATAAAGGCTTTAAATACTTATATTGAGGCCGTAAGACGATATAAAGACGTTGAAGCAGGATTAATGATGGTCGCAGAAATAGGATCAAATAGTTCTGCATCCAATGCATTGATTCTGCTTAATGAAGTTGAAAAGATTTATCATCGACAAGATATTTCAACGCTACGACGCAGCAAGCAAGAGTATGATGCAGAAATTCCTCGATTAAAAAAGGTATTGCAGCCAGAAACCAATAACGCTAGGAATTGAAAATGAAAACGAGTATCGTTTTACCTGCTAAAAATGAATCAGGGGCAATAGGACAAACTGTTGCAAGAATTCAGCAGCTTAATTTAGCCTATGAGATCATTATTGTTAATGATGGATCGACTGATAATACTAAAGATATAGCTGAGCAAGCAGGTGCAAAAGTTGTTTCTCATCCATATTCGAAGGGGAATGGGGCCGCAATTAAGACTGGAGCTAGAACCGCTTTAGGTGATGTGATTGTTTTTATGGATGCCGATGGTCAGCATGATCCAAATGATATTCCACATCTGTTGATGCAGATAGAACAAGGTTATGATTTAGTTGTTGGTGCAAGACAAAAAGGTTCACAAGCAAGTATTGGGAGAGGGATTGCCAATACATTATATAATCATCTTGCGACTTATATGACTGAGCATCGAGTTGAGGATTTGACCTCTGGTTTTAGAGCAGTACGAGCAGAAAAGTTTAGAGAATTTCTCTATTTGTTACCGAATGGCTTTTCTTATCCGACGACTAGTACTATGGCATTCTTTAGAGCAGGCTATTCTGTAGCATATGTTCCAATTCATACAGCACAAAGAATAGGGAAAAGTCATATTAATCCGGTTAAAGATGGGGTGCGCTTTTTTCTCATTATTTTTAAGATTGCAACTTTATTTTCACCCTTAAAAATGTTCTTACCAATTGCTGTTGTTTTATTTTTAATGGCTACAAGTTGGTATGGCTATACTCTCTATGAGTTTCATCGTTTTACTAATATGAGTGCATTACTTTATACAGGGAGTGTCATGATTTTTTTAATGGGCTTAATTTCAGAGCAGATTACTGCTCTTATGTATAAAGAAAAATAGGATTGATTGTGTTAAAAAGCTTAAAACAACTTTGGCAGATTTTATCTCCTCTTGATAAACGTAAAGTAATTTATGTTTTAATTTTAGTTGTGGGTATGGCTTTTATTGAATCTGCTGGTGTTCTTTCAATTATGCCTTTTTTAGCTGTTTTATCTAATCCGGATATTGTAGATTCAAATTACTATTTGAAAATTTTTTATGAATTTACAAGTTCAGTAAGTAAACAAAATTTTATTATTTATCTTGGTTTTTTATCATTAATTATTGTTGTTTTTTCAGCTTTTTTTAAAATTGTTACTCAATATGCTGTAAACCGTTTCGCAAGTTTACAGCGTCATTATTTTTCTACTCGATTGCTTAAGATTTATTTACAGCAAAATTATGAATTTTTTATTCAGAGAAATAGTGCAACGCTTATAAAAAATATTTTATCTGAAGTTGATCAACTAATTTGGACTATGATTTTACCTGCTTTAACACTTATGTCATATGGTATGGTTTTATTAGCAATGATTGGTATTTTGTTGCTATATGATCCAGTGATTGCCGTTATTACTGCATTGGTACTCATATTATTTTATACAGCTATTTATACATTGGTGAAGAAGAAACTTACACAAATTGGTTATGAGTTTACACAGGCAAATACAGAGCGATATCAAGCATGTCAAGAGGCACTAGCGGGTATTAAAGATGTAATTATTAATAGTGCAAAACAAGGATATATAGAACAATTCGAGCAGTCATCACGTGTTTTTTCGAGGCATATAGCAACACGTGATACTTTAGGGCAGATCCCACTCAATATTATTGAAACTGTAGGGTATGGATGTTTAATTATATTGGCGATTGTGTTGGTCATATCGGGGAAAGACGTGACTCATATTTTACCTGTATTAGGTTTATATGGTTTTTCTGCCTATAGAATGTTGCCGGCTGCACAGAATATCTATCGCTCTGTCACACAGATAAAATTTTCTGAAAATGTATTTAGTCATATTAAACAGGAGTTTGGGCTAGAGCAGTATAGTCATGAACAATCACTAGAGCTGGGTACTTTAGATTTTAAACGTCAGATACGTTTGGAAAATATTAACTTTGCTTATCCTAATTGCACAAATAAATTAATTTTGGATAATTTTAATTTAAATATTAATAAAAATAGCAGTGTTGGTATTGTAGGTAAAAGTGGTAGTGGTAAAAGCACCTTGATGGATATTATGCTAGGTCTATTGCAGCCATTACAGGGTAAGATTTTTATTGATGATGTTGAGTTAACGGTACATAATCTATCTGCTTGGCATCAGCTGGTGGGTTATGTCCCACAACACATTTATTTGGCAGATAAATCGATATCAGAAAATATTGCTTTTGGTGTGGCTAAGAATAATATTGATCTAATAAAAGTAGAGTTAGCAGCGAAACAGGCACAACTGCATAGTTTTATTACAGAACGATTACCTCATGGTTATGATACTATAATTGGAGAAAGAGGTGTCATGCTATCTGGAGGGCAACGACAGCGTTTAGGTATTGCAAGAGCCTTATATAAAGATCCAGAAATATTGTTTATGGATGAAGCAACTAGTGCATTAGATATTGAGACAGAGAAAGCAGTAAATGAAGCAATTCAGAGTCTCAGTGGTTATAAAACTATGATTGTTATAGCACATAGGAAAAGTGCTATTGAAAAGTGTAATAAGATTTTAGAGTTAAAATATTAAATTGCGAGAAAAAATGATTCCAAAAATTATTCATTATTGCTGGTTTGGTGAAGCTATTATACCTGAAGAACTTCAAAGATATATAGACGGTTGGAAAGTTTCCTGCCCAGATTATGAGATTAAATTGTGGAATGAAGAAAGTTTTGATGTAAATAGTCATATTTTCACTGCAACCGCTTATAAAAAAAGAAAGTTCGCTTATGTTTCTGATTTTGTTCGTGCTTATGCATTGAATAAGTTTGGAGGAGTCTATTTAGATGTTGATGTGGAGCTTAAACAAAAATTAGAGCCATTCTTGTCTCATGAAGCATTTACTGGTTTTGAAAAGAATGGGATGCCTTTTACTGCTTTATGGGGTTCAATTGCAAACCATTCACTTGCTCGTAAAGTGTTGTTATATTATGATGAAAGGGAGTATTTAGAAAGTCAAGATACTAACACGATAGTTATTAGTGATATCTTGAGTGAAGAGTATAGGATTGATGTTAATAAAAATGAATTTCAAATTGGTCAAAACAATATTGATACTATATGCATTTATCCAGCAGAGTTTTTTTGTCTAGATCTATGTAATAGTGTGGCAACGCATCATTTTTATGGTAGTTGGCTGCCTAATGAAAATAGAAATTATAAAAATATTTTACATAATAATTATTATTTAGATAAGATTAGTGTTTATCAATATAATCGAAAATTAACTAGTTATGTAGCAAAAAATATTTCATTTAAAGAGCTTATTAGACTTATTTATTTATATGTAAAATATAAGTTGGGTTGATAGATGAAAATATATTTTATTTCTCTGGCACAAGATGCTCAACGTCGTCTTAAATTAGCACAACGTTTTCCTATAAATTTCAAAAAAATGCAATGGATACAGGCTATAAATGGGAAAGAACTATCTGCAAAAGAATATTTTTTCTATGCTCAAAAATACTTAAAAAATAATAAAAAACTGATTACACCTAGCGAACTTGGATGTACACTTAGTCATATTAAAGCGCTGAAAAATTTTTTAATAACAGATGAAGATTATTGCTTGATTTTAGAAGATGATGTGATTGGTTGTGATCAAGATATTATTTTATTAGAAAATCTAGTAAATATACTACCGGAAAATAGTTTAATGTTGTGTGGCGGGCAGGAAGGTTTAAGTTTCGATAAATATATATTAGGGAAGGAGATTGGAAATAATATTTTTAGTATTCCTAGATTTTCTACTAAATTTTTATCAAGAACTTGTTGTTATATTGTCGATAAAAAAGCTGCAAAAAAAATTTTAATGAGCCATGATGATAATTTAAAAGTTGCAGATCATTGGTATGATATTTTTACAAATAATAATATAAATTTTTTATTTTTTAATCTATTTAAGCATCCTGTTGATTTAAAAAATAGTCATATTGAGTGTGAGAGAGAGTACTTTTATGAAAATATTTTTTGGAAAAGAGTTTTTCAGCAAGGTTTTTTTTGGAAAGTTTTTAATAGAGTGAGAAATGATGTATACCTAATTTTACTTTCTTTTATGGGTTATAAAAGAGTAAAAAAAGGAAGTGATTTTGAATAATTTCTTTTACTTTTTTATTAATAAGATTAGAGTCCTAAGCTTAATTATTATTAGATTCCTTAATATAAGATTTTCGGCTAAAGAGCCAAATGAAAATCCATATAAAATTATAAAAAATGGTGATTCTCTATGTTTAATACCTAAAAAAATATGGTTGTTTTGGCATGATGATAATTTTCCTGTGATTGTAAGTGAGTGTGTTGATAAAATTTTAAAACTAAATAAGGATTTTGAAGTTATTTTGTTAAATGACTCTACTGTTTGCAGCTATGTCTTAGATATTGATAAATATAATTTTCCTGAAGTTCAACATAGGTCTGACTATATAAGGCTATATGTTTTAAATAGTTATGGTGGAGTTTGGATAGATGCTAGCATCATGTGTTTCAAGGGGGTTGATTTATTTTTAGAAGAGTTGGATTTATATAAGTCTGATTTTTTTGCTTTTTTTAATGAAAGGAGAACTAAAGATATAAGTTTTCCTGTATTGGAAAACTGGTTTCTTATAGCGAATAGAGGAAATAAATTTATTTCTAATTGGTTGGAAGAGTATAGAAAAGCTTTAGAAATGGGTGTGATTGGTTATTTGCATGATGTTGAAAAAAATAATCCTGAATTTTTTCATAAAATAAGTAAAGAAGAGCGCCCTTATTTATTTAGTTATATTTGTGCACAAAGAGTATTGAGGGATTATAGTGGGAGTTATGTTTTTTGGTCATGTAATGATACAGCATTTTATTATCATATGACAGGGTCGTGGCGTTATTTATTTTTTGGTATAAAAACATTTCATTATACAAATATTGTAAAAACTTTAACTTTATTTAGAAAGCCTAAAAAAACTCCTATTCTCATAAAGTTGGTTGCTGGGGATCGCCACCATATCAATATTCTGCTTGAAAAAAGTCAATATAAAAAAGATACTCTGATGGATGTTTTTTTGAATGGGGTTGGAGACTGATGAGAATCATTTGTGTTGTCGTAACATTTAATAGAAAGCAGTTGTTAAAAAAATGTATTGATAGCTTACTTTCTCAATCTTTAAAGATAGATAGAATTCTAGTCGTAGATAATGCTTCTACTGATGGGACTGTAGGTTTTATAAAGGAATATTATCATAATTTTGAACAAATCGAAATTTTAAAACTAACTACGAATCTAGGTGGGGCAGGCGGATTTCATGAAGGGATGAAGTATGCTTCAGAGTTAGATTATGATTGGTTATGGCTAATGGATGATGATGGATATCCAGAAACTGAATGTTTAAATAAAATTTATAATTTTTTATTCAGAAAAAAATTAGACGCAATTTCTCCAATACAATTAAATATTAATGAACCTAATGAGCTTGCTTTTCCTGTGACGTATCATGGGCAGCAAATAATAGGAGATTATCAACAGTTAAGTCATGTTGAATATATTAATCAAGAAGCCAATTTATTTAATGGTTTATTAATTAGAAAAAATGTTGTAGAAAAAATTGGTTTGCCAATTTCAGATTTATTTATACGAGGCGATGAAGTTGAATACACAAAAAGAATGAAGAAAAATAAACTAAGCTTTGGAACTTTAGTCGATGCAAAATTTTTCCATCCTTCTGATAAAAATGAAAGAATTAAAGTATTATTCAATTTGTGGACGATGCGAGATGCTCATTCGGATTTTAAGAACTACTATATGTTTAGGAACAGGGCTGTTGCTTTTATAGAAGATGGAAATGCTTGGCTTTTACCTTTAGATTTGATTCGATATACATATTACTTTTTAATTGTAAAAAAATTAAATATCAAAGGTTTAAAGCTTTGGTGTCTTGCTACAATTGATGGTATAAAAGGCAAACTTGGACGTCATTCAAAATATTAAAGGAACGTAATGAAGGTTTTAATTGTGGGGGCTGGCTTTGCTGGTTCAGTGGTTGCACGGGAACTTGCAGAAGCTGGGTATCAAATACTTGTTGTTGACCGTCGAGATCATATCGCAGGGAATGCATATGATGTGAAAGACGAATATGGGATTTTAATACACCAATATGGTCCACATATATTCCATACCAATAGCGAACGAATTTTTAATTATCTCTCAAAATTTACTGAGTGGAGAAATTATGAGCATCGGGTTCGCGGCGTGGTTAATGGACAGGAGTATCCATTTCCTATAAATCGAGATACTTTAAATCAGCTCTATAACTTAGAACTCTCCGAAGCGCAAGCCACTGAATATTTTGAAAAGGTACGAGAAGTTCGAGATCCCATACAAACGAGTGAAGATGTAGTTCTCAATTCTGTAGGGCGAGATTTGTATGAAAAATTCTTTTTAAATTATACAAAGAAGCAGTGGGGGTTAGAGCCATCACAATTAAAAGCTGGGGTTGCGGCTCGTATTCCAACACGTACGAATACTGATGATCGTTACTTTACCGATACCTATCAAGCGATGCCATTATATGGTTACACGAAGATGTTTGAGAACATGTTGGATCATTCTAATATTCAAGTGAAGCTTGCAACTGAGTTCAAAGATGTATTAATACAATATGAGTTTGATCATATCGTATATACAGGACCAATTGATGCATTTTATGATTTTAAATTTGGGAAGTTACCATATCGATCATTGCGCTTTGAGCATGAGCATTTAGATAAAGTCGAGTGGAGTCAAAGTGTAGGTACGGTGAATTATCCAAATGATTTTGATTTTACCCGTATTACTGAATTTAAGCATTTAACGGGACAAAATCATTCTGCAACTTCAATTGTTAGAGAATACCCGATAGCTGATGGCGATCCGTATTATCCAATTCCTCGTATTGAAAATGAGACATTATTTAAAAAATATCAGGAACTTGCAAATTTAGAGGAAAATATCACTTTTGTAGGACGTTTAGCTGAATATCGTTATTACAATATGGATCAAGTTGTAGGTGCTGCCTTAAATGCAGTGGATAAAATTCTGGAGAAAAAATAATTGAAAATCGCATTCTTATGTAAACGACAATACATGTCTAAAGATGTCATTCTGGACAAATATGCTCGTTTATATGAGATACCGAATCAACTGGCTTTATTGGGACATCAGGTTGAATGTTTTTGTCTGAGCTATCAATCCCATACCGATGGTGTTTGGAATGAATCTGATGAAAATAAGCATCTGGTTTGGTCATCTAAAGGTTATTTGGCCTATCAGAAAATAAAAATATTAAGTTATCCTATTTATATTTTAAAAAAACTAGAAAAATTTCAACCGGATATCGTTATTTCGGCATCCGATATCCCTCATATTGTTTTAGGCGCATGGTGTGCAAAAAAGTTGAATAAACCATTTGTAGCAGACTTATATGATAATTTTGAATCCTATGATCAAGCCAAAATTCCGTTTATTAAAATTTTATATCATCATGCATTAGATTCTGCACAATTAATTAGTACGACTAGTCATAGCTTGGCAGGAAAACTAAAACAAGATCATCCTGATGTACCATTTGTTTTGACAATGCCCAGTGTGATAGATAAAAAAATATTCTTTCAAGGAAATAAGGTTGAGGCACGGCAAAAACTGCAATTACCTATTCAGGCGAAATTAATTGGTACTGCTGGAAGTCTAACAAAAGCTAAAGGAATTAATGACTTATTTAATGCTTGGGAAGTCATTCGTCAACAAAGCTCAGATGTATATCTTGTACTTGCTGGCCCTGTAGAGGAAAGCACTCGGTTACCAGATGATAATAGAGTGATTTATCTTGGTCTGCTTCCTCATTCAGATGTTAATTACCTATTTCAAGCTTTAGACATTGGGATATTATGTATCCCTGATGATGACTTTGGTCGATATTGTTTTCCCCAAAAAGCATATGAAATGTTAGCAACAAATTTGACAATTATATCGACAAATATTGGAGACATGAAAAATATGCTAGAACAAAATTTACTATATGATGCTAATGATTTTGAATCATTAGCATTTAAAATAAATGAACAACTCACTTATTTAACAAAAGTAAATGTAGATATCCCTAATTGGAAAAAAAATTTAAAAATTTTTAATTCCTTGATGAGACAAATTTAGCTTAATTGATCTTATTAAGTTCCTTAAAGTAATTGCCAATCAGAGCACTTGGGGACTTTCCTAACTTACCTTTATCCCTTTGTAGGGATAGATAACCTTTTGATTGAATATAGTTCACTATTTCGTGAGTATCATTTATTAGAATTGCACTTTCTCCAATACCATCCTGTCGCTCTGTAGCATCTCTTAAAATAATTGTTGGATGTCCAAAAAATGAAAGCTCTTCTTGATTGGAACCACCATCGGTAATAACAAGAGCACTTGAAAGTGCGAGATTCAAGAAGTTTTGATAAGTCATTCTAGGTAATAATTCTATATTTTCTTGTACTTGTAACTGAGTAAGTAAATTGTGAGATTTTAGCTTTTTTTCAGTGGCTGGATGTAATACGAAAAATATTCTATTCTGAGTACTTAAACGAATTAACATTTTTGTAATTTCTGCAAGTTTCTCTTTATTATAAATATTTTGAAATCTATGTAAGGATACTAAAATAGTGCTAGGCTTCTTTGTAATATGCTCCCCAATCCTTAAACATTGAATACTATCTAAAATTGTATTTCCATTGGTGTTGAGTATATGAACTTTTTTATATTTTTTCATATTTTGAGTATCTTGTAAGCTTGGACAACATGCAATATCTGTATATCTAAAGACAATACGTCTAATAATTTCTTCTGGAAATGGATTGAAAAGCTTATTTGAAGTTAAACCACTTTCTAGATGTACAACCGTATGTCCCGTGAGCTTTGCTGTTATAGTACTAAATAGAGTTGTAAGTGTATCGCCATGCACAAAAATATAAGATTTTCTCTCTTTTTTTAATGTATTTATTAAAATAAAGAAAATTATAGGCATCCATAACAGTAAGTTTATAATTGAAGAATGTTCTTTATTTTTAACTAGTTGTGTCTGAGGAGTATTGATACCAAATTCTTGGATAAGATCCCCCATAGTATCTCTGTGTTGTCCAGTCAGAATGAATTTTGTAGGTAGTTGGTTATCTTCAAAAAATTTAAGAGTTGGTGCAACTTTTATGAGTTGTGCTCTGGTTCCAACTATAAAAATATGATGTTTTCCCACTTTTTATTCTCTTTAATAACTTCTTTCGTACAAGGGCTAGAAATATATCAGGATCTGGTATTAATGTATCCAGAAAATTTTAAATATTTCCCTATTTTATGATTGATTATACTTACTTATGCTAGTTAAATTTAGATTTTTTATAATAAGTTTTTCTAAAAAATTTTTTTTGATTGAATTTTATTATTTTAAGCTAAATTATGACTTGATAAAAGCATCTTGTGACAAAATATGTCATGTATTTATTGCTTGATTTTGTCTTATGTTATTGAAATTGTTTGGTTTATTTTTTTTGGCATGATTTTTGATTCTAAGTTTCCATAATTGTATTTTGGGGAGCAAAGCAATGATCAGTGCTAAAGGATTTACACTCATTGAACTTATGATTGTTGTGGCTATTATTAGTATTTTAGCGAGTATCGCTATTCCAGCGTATCAGAACTATACCACGCGGGCACAAGTTGCAGAGGCGTTGAATATGGCTGGTGCAATTAAGGCTGAATTAATCGCAAAATATGGGGAAAGTGGTACATGTCCAAGCTCGCCAATTGATTTTGGCTTAGACTCATCTGGAACAGTAAATGCGAAATATGTGGATAAAGTTGGAATAAATACAACCTATACTGGAGCAATATGTGCCTTTGAATTTACATTTAATACGACAGGTATGAATGCTGGTGTAGCTGGGAAAAAACTTATTTTTGCGATGATGAACTATGCGGGTAATGGTTCTGCACGTTGGGAATGTGCATCATCAGAAATTAGTCAAATGTATTTACCTTCCGTGTGTAGAGGTATATAAATCATGCACTTAGGAAGTATAAATGAGATGAGGGATTTTATTCTTAGTAAAAATGGTAGAGTACTCATTAGATAAAGTATGAATTTGATCAGAAGCTATGCTTTTTAGATTATTGGTGATGAATAAGTAATATAATCTACTACAGTGAACACATTGAAATTTTTGAATGATTTACATTCTTTTAAGTTAGAATTTTTCCTAAAGTATCTACTGTCTTTAATTGGATTTTTCTGTTTCATGATTGAGTTCTATTGCTAGATCCTCCACCAACCAGCTATTTTAGAAAATATTTATAAACAATTAACAATAGTTGATCTGACATCTTCAATCACTTTAAGTACTTTGTTGTATGATAGCGCCAAGAATTTTTTATCAGATGCCTTATGCAATTTTTATGCTTTTTACTTGCCAGCATCTTGTTTAGTTTTGCCTGGCTATCTCCAGTCCATACCTATCCCTGGGTGACCTTTTCCAGTGAACTGGCAAGCTTTGGTGGTGGCGTGGCGTTACTGGCCCTGCTGTTCAATAAAAATGTAAAAATCCCGCGTCCTCAAATTTTGATGTTGGGCATTGCGTTTATTCCACTATGCCAGTGGGCTTTTGGTTTAATTACGGATTTTAGTACCGCATTCCTGAGCTTCGGTTACCTGTTTGTGTTCTGGTTAATGCTTGTTGCGGGCTACAACTTAAGCCTACAAGCAGAGCAACGGGAACGGATCATGCTGGGCGTAAGCTATCTATTGCTGAGTATTTCGTTCATCAGTGCGATCATGGCCATCGTGCAGTGGTTAAATCTCGAAGCCTATATTGATGGAATTATAAAGCTCAAGAGTAACCGACCTTATGCCAATTTCGGACAACCGAATAATCTGGCCACCTTTTTGATTATGGGCCTGATGGGCGGCTTATTTTTATATGAAAAAAGAAGGCTGACCTTGTGGTTATTAATCCCAGCAAGCTTGGTCACGCTCTTTGCCATCACGCTGACTCAATCCAGAACTTCCTGGGTGGTGTGTATATTCCTGTTCTTTTACTGGATTTATAAACAATACAAAAATTCACCGCGATTTAATTTCCCAAGACTACTGCTCTGGGTCGGGCTGTACTTGATCATTGCAGGTTACTTACTCCCTGTGCTGAGCCAGCTCTTAAGCTCAGGCATTGATACCGGTGTGACCCAGACCGCTTCGATTGCGCAACGTGCAGGGTCGGGGCATGAGCGCCTAGGTATGTGGATGCAGATCTTACATGCCATTGCCGAGAAGCCATGGTTTGGTTATGGCTGGAGTCAAACCAGTATTGCGGTGTTCGAGAGTATTCAGTTCAATACCGTACAGGTCTGGTTTAACAGCGCACATAATGTACTGCTGGATCTGCTGGTCTGGAATGGTGTGCCACTCGGGCTGTTGATTATTGGTTATATCTCCTTATGGTTGTTCTGGCTGAATAAGAATGCCAAGGAGACCAGCTCGATTATTGAGATCTTGATGGTCTGTGCCATCCTAATTCATGCTATGCTGGAATTTCCACAACGCTATGCATATTTCTTGCTACCTATGGGCTTCTTGCTGGGATTGATTCAGGCCCAAACACCAAAATTAAAAGGTGTGACGATTAATAAAAATGTCATTCGCTGTATTGGAGTGCTTGCACTGATCGTGGTATTGCTGATCTGGCGTGATTATAAGCTTTATCAGGAAAATAGCCGTCAGGTCTTTAAAAACCAAGCGCCTACAGCAGAAATTCTGGGTAGTTCTAAAATTATAGTACTGACCCAGTTTCAGCAACGTCTTGACTGGATTGCTTTAAAACCCCAGACAAAAATGTCTGAGTCTGAGCTAAGCCTGTTGGGAGAAATGGTCAAGAATAAAGCCACCCCTTATAACCTGAAGAAGTATGCGCAGTTACTGGCCTACAATCACAAGTTGGAGGAAGCAGAGCAACAGTTGGTGGTTTTGAGGCAGCTGTATAAGCAAAAGCTGAGTCTGGCAGAGATTATTGAATTAAATAATAAGATACAGGTAAAACAGTCTTAAACTAGACTGTTTACAATAAAAAAACCAAAGCAAAGCTTTGGTTTTTTTATTTGTTGCAGGTTTAAATCTGGCTTTGAATATAGTTTTCAATACCCACATTTTCAACCAGATCAAGTTGGGTATCGAGCCAGTCCCAATATTCTTCTTCTTTCTCTAGAATTTCTTGGACCAGATCACGGGTCACATAATCTTGTTGAGCTTCGGCAAGCTCAACCGCTTGCTTGATCGCTTCAATATTTTCTTTCACTTTACGAATATCACAGTTCAGCACTTCTTCGGTATGTTGGCCGATATAGAGTTTGCCCAAATGTTGTAAATTCGGTAAGCCTTCCAGAAATAAAATACGCTCAATGACTTTATCGGCGTGTTTCATCTGACGGATCGATTCTTTATATTCAGCTGAACCTAACTGTTCAATTCCCCAGTCATTAAACATACGTGAGTGCAAGAAATACTGGTTGATGGCAGTTAAATGGTGGTAAAGCACCTGATTCAGTTGGTTGATAACTTCGCGATTGCCTTTCATTGCGTTTACTCCAAAAACACCAAGTGTTGATGCCCTAGTAGCTAAGGCAATTTATCTTATATTAATCAACAAATAATGTTCTGGCGAGTAATTTATAGAACGGCAAATGAAAATCACAATCATAAGAGGAGTATTTGAAACAACCAAAGATGATTATAGGGATGTGATTTTCATAAAAAAACCGCTGGATGAGGAACCTTTGAGATTCTGCAAGAAGCGGTGGAGTCGTAAAAGATACTTACATGAATGCGTCGTTTTTAAATTAAATCAGGCTGCAATCGAGATACGTGCTGCAATTTCAGCAAGCTCATCACTAATAATTGCGCGTGCTTCAGGTGCACAACGACCACAACAGGTGCCTAGGTCGAGTAGGTCACGGATTTCACGATAGCTTTCAGCGCCGTTTGCAACAGCGTCTTTGATATCCTGATCTGTAATTCCACGACATAAACAGACATACATGGGAGTGATCCACAAATATAAATGCGATAATTGATATTATTGATAATTGTTATCGTTTGTCAATGAATTTCATTCTAATGCAGTTCATAACTTTATTGGGAATTTGAATAAAAAAATACCGCTTTATCGGCGGTATTTTGAGTGTTTTTTATCTTATTGATAATTATAAGTTAAAAATATCTTATGCAATGATCACAATGCCATCCATTTCGACCAGCGCACCTTTAGGTAGACTTGCGACACCCAGTGCTGCACGCGCTGGATAAGGTTGAGCAAAATATTCGCCCATGATCTGGTTGACCAGTTGAAAGTGTGAAAGATCGGTCAGGAAAATATTTAGTTTGGCAATATCTGCCAAGCTACCGCCAGCAGCAGTACATACTGCTTTCAGATTGTCGAATACACGGCGGATTTGCGCTTCAATGCCTTCTACAAGTTCCATACTGTACGGATCTAAACCAATCTGGCCTGAGAGATAGAGCGTGTTGCCAACAAGAATTGCCTGAGAATATGTTCCGATAGCAGCAGGGGCGTGTTCAGTATGAATAACTTGACGTGACATTAAGCTCTCCTAAGTCCTATGTTTTCTCTTAAACAATGCGACTTTAACACAAAAGTGCAGACACGAAAGCGCTGAATACTGTTTAGTCGCTGTTGTTTGAATCTATTCTTGAGTTTTTACTGGATTCGAATCTGTGCAATGTCGATTACGGCACAGCTTAGGTGTTAATGCACTGTTTCGGCTTTGGCAACTTCGGGCTGTACAATTGGCATATTCAGGCGTTCAATACGCGGGAAACCAAAGTGCATGCGTAAGTCACGAATGATCTGGGCAATCTGGTTACGGTTACTGACGACGATGTTGACGTAAGTTTTCTGGTCTTGGGAATGGACCATTTCAACGCCTGTTTTGGCCTTACGGCATTGATAGATCAGGTCAGAGATTTGTTCATCATTCATTTCCATATGAATGCATAGATAGGCACTGAAGCGGACATCATCAATTTCTTCAGATTGCCAGTTGAGCGGCATAATATTTTCTGGATGCAGATGCTGTTCATGCAATAAGTTGCGACAGCGCGAGCGATGCACGATTAAACCGCGCCGTGATAAGTGTCCCTGAATCGGATCGCCTAGAACCGGATTGCAGCAATGCGCATATTTGACATCGACACCTTCAGTCCCCGCGATCAAGCGGTCGGACGTTTCCTGATGCTGTGAATAGTCTTGCGAGAATAAATGATTGGCCACCAGTTGTGGTAGCAAATCACCGACTGCGATCTGTTCAAACAGGGTATCTTTGCTACTTAAGTGACGCCATTCAAGTACGTTAATCCAGTCGGTTTGCGACAGGTCATTGATCGAACGCTGGAACAGTTTTAAGGCCCGGTTCAAGGCTTGTTGACCGACCAGACGTTGCTCATCAATATCTTGTTCACGCAACATGTTCTGTAAGGCGCGACGGGCTTTCTGGGTATTGATAAAGCTGAGCCAGTCCGGATTGGGTGTGGCAAGTACATCGGTAATGATCTCGACCACCTGTCCGCTATGCAAAGGGGTCGATAAAGGACGGATTTCGCCATCGACTTTGGCACCCACCGCATGGTTACCTAAAAATAGGCTGGCTGAATAGGCAAAATCAACCACCGTTGCGCCTTGCGGTAATTCGTGTAATTGCCCGTGTGGGGTATAGACCCAGATTTTTTCCTGATGCAAATAGTCCAGCAAGTCGCTAAATGTGGTTTTGGCACAACCACTATCGATCAAGGTATTCAGATTCTGCATCGATGCTTGGATCGCAGAACGGCAGGCCTGTGGCGCATTTTCACCCAGCACCACTCCAAAACGCGCAGCTTTACGCATCAGCTCGGTTTGAATGGTTAGAGAAAGCGTGGTTTTCTCACCTTTGAGCTTGATCATTAAGGACTGGTTACCCCCTGGAAGAGGGCGGCGAATATGGTCGCTATATTGTAAAACCTGAAAATTATCTTTGAGCGCGTCTACCAGACGGTCACAGTCAGCGATGCTTTGTAAAATGATTTCAAAGGCATGGCTATGGCTGAGTTCATTCAGGTCGATTTCATTTTTAACAAAGTGACGCAGTAATTCGATATTGTTATTTTTCTTTTTAATACGACCTTTTAAGTCATGATTTTTTAATAGATCAGTCAGTTTCTGTTCCCAGATGGCCTGATATTCGCAACGTTTTGGTTTGGTTTCCAATAAGGCGGTTTGCACATCATTGAACATATCCAGATCAAGATTTTGATAGCAGAGATGTTCAAGGTTATCTGCCATTTCATTCATACCGACCAGACGTGCCATCGGTACAAAAATATCAAAGGTTTCCTGCGCAATACGGGCACGCTTATCGGGACGCAGTGCGCCCAAGGTAGTCATATTATGATAACGGTCTGCCAGTTTAATAATAATGACACGCGGGTCTTGTAGAGTCGCCTGTAAAATTTTTCGGAATGATGCAGCTTTATTATATTCTTTATCGCTGGAATGGCTGAGTTTGGTCACGCCATCCACCAGTTCTGCTACCACCAGACCATATTTCTGTCCGATTTCGTCTTTGGTAAAGTCAGTGTCTTCAATCACGTCATGCAGTAAAGCGGCCATCAGGGTATCGGCATCCAGACGCATATGCGCAAGAATGCAACTGACCGCAATCGGGTGTAATACATAGGGTTCACCGCTTTTACGGGTAATACCGCTATGGGCTAAATCAGCAAAATCGCAGGCAGCAAGCACACGTTGAACGTCACTATCCTTGAGATAGGCTTCAATGATGACTTTGAGCTGTTGCTTGGCTTGGCTGACTTCTTCGCCTGGCATATAACACCTTTTTAACATGAATTCAGTAATGAATAAGCTTATCTTCTAATGAAAAGCAAATTGCAAAGCTTGTCAATTTGTTCATTATAAAAACTCGTAAATTTTTTCAATGAAGTATATTGTTTTTACCAATATAACGCTGAATTTTACAACAAACAAAAAAGCCCAGTGTCTTCACAATGGGCTTTTCAGCAGAGCAAATTCGATTTAGAAAGTGAAACCTTCTAAGTTTAATGAATTTGTAGACAACACCATATCAAGGTTTGATGTTTGATAGTCTTGATCGCGTTGTTTTAAAATTTCTTTAGTCACATGACCGACTGCGATCTCGCGTAATGCAACCACTGTTGGTTTGTCATTATCCCACTCTACAGTTGGTTCCATGCCTTGACGTGCCAATTGACGTGCACGTTTACTCGCTACCAGTACCAACTCGAAGCGGTTATCTACATGGTCTAAACAATCTTCAACGGTTACACGTGCCATAAGTTGTCTCGTCTGAACATCACATTTGAAAGACTGAGTAGTATAAAAGGCTTTTATACAAGACTCAAGTTATTCGCGATTAAGGGTAATCAAGTTTTGGATTAATTGCTGATGGCGATTGCTTTGCTGCAAGGTCACCAAACGGTTTGCGGTAATAATCGCTTCCAGGTCATGCACGGCCTTGTTGAAATCATCATTGATAATGACATAGTCAAAACTGGCAAAATGACGCATATCCTCTACGGCACAACTCAAGCGGTGTTCGATCACGTCGACAGAGTCGGTACCACGATTTGACAGGCGCTGTCTTAAGTCATACTGGGTTGGTGGGAGAATAAAGATCTGTTTTGATTCAGGAAAAAGTCGACGAACCTGTTCAGCACCTTGCCAGTCAATTTCGAGTAAAACATCATGACCTTGTTCAAGCTGCTCTTTCACTTTGGCTTGTGACGTGCCGTAATAGTTTCCAAACACTTCGGCATATTCGATGAAACCACCTTCATCGACTTGTGCTAAAAAGCTTTCTTTACTGGTAAAATGATAGTGAACGCCATCGAGCTCACCAGGACGTTGACCGCGTGTAGTATGTGAGACAGAAACGTGCAGGTTGCTGACTCGATCGAGTAGGGCTTTGACCAAAGATGTTTTGCCCGTTCCTGAGGCTGCAGAAACGACAAACAAGAGACCCGACATGATATTTTTCCTGAATATGATAAAATATCTTGGCTATTGTAGTGTAGCGTGCCATTAAACGAAATAGTTTGGCGTAAAAATTCAGTTGATCAGAGAGGTTGTTATGGAAATCGTGTTGGCCAATCCACGAGGCTTTTGTGCTGGTGTTGACCGTGCTATAGCAATCGTCAATCGGGCACTGGAATGTTTTAATCCGCCAATTTATGTCCGTCATGAAGTGGTACACAACAAATTTGTCGTTGATGACCTGCGTCAGCGTGGAGCCGTGTTTGTGGATGAGCTGGATCAGGTTCCTGACGATTCCATTGTGATTTTTAGTGCGCATGGCGTATCCAAAGCAGTACAGCAAGAAGCAGAACGCCGTGGTCTAAAAGTATTTGATGCGACCTGCCCCTTAGTCACCAAAGTACATATCGAAGTAACTAAATATGCCCGTGAAGGGACCGAAGCCATTCTAATTGGACATGAAGGTCATCCAGAAGTTGAAGGTACCATGGGTCAGTATGATAAAACCAAAGGCGGCGCTATTTATCTGGTTGAAGATGAAGAAGATGTGGAAGCCTTAACGGTCAATCATCCTGATAAAGTGGCTTTTGTTACCCAGACTACGCTTTCAATTGATGATACGGCGAAAGTGATTGATGCGTTACGGGCGAAATTTCCACAAATCCAAGGTCCGCGTAAAGACGATATTTGCTATGCCACACAGAATCGTCAGGATGCCGTACGTGATCTGGCGGAGCAGTGTGATGTGGTATTAGTGGTGGGTTCACCAAACTCATCCAATTCAAACCGTTTACGCGAACTGGCCGAGCGCATGGGTAAATCCGCTTATCTGGTCGATAATGCCGATCAGTTGCAAAAAGACTGGTTCAAAGCGGATAGTAAAATTGGGGTGACGGCAGGTGCATCTGCACCTGAAATTTTAATTAAACAGGTGATCCAGCGTTTACAAGATTGGGGTGCAACACCACCCAAAGAGTTACAGGGACGTGAGGAAAATATCACTTTTAGTCTACCAAAAGAGTTGCGTATACAGGTGATACAAGCCTAATTTTATTAGAAAAATGTGAACTGGAAACGGATGGATGACACTCCATCCGTTTTTTTTGCTGCTTATCTGCTTTGTATTGGTTCTGTAAAAATAAAATTTAAGATAGAGTAGTGAATTTTTAAAAATTGGGTGCTGGGGAAATGGGGAAAACTCGGGGATTCACCTTAATTGAATTGATGGTGACGATTGCGGTACTGGCTGTGATTGCGATGATGGCGGTGCCTTCATTTGGCAATCTCATTGCAAGAAAGCAATTAGATACAACCGCTAAAGATTTTGCTCTAGTTTTTGGGGAAACAAGAGGACAGGCCATTTCACTACGTAAAAAGATTACCTTGAAATTGACTTGCCCGACGGAGGCAGACTCGATAACTGGTGAAACGAAAATGGTTTGTCCTGCAAATACTGCGAATGAATTACATTGGATTTCACTTCGTGATGACATTGAATTGACGAGTGATAAGGTGGATGTCGTATTTTCAGGTTTGGGTATAGCACAACAACGTACCAAGCTTGTTGATAATCCGGTTTGTAGTGCGACACCTAGTCCAAACGAATGTGATAATGATCCGACGAATAATCCTCGTAAAATTCCTGAAATTGTTCCTCTGGAATTTACCCTGTGTAATGCAGAGCTGGGTGAGAGCCGGACAATTTTTGTCTCGAAAATTGGTACTGTCGATGGGATTAGCTCGGGGACGTGTTGATGTTAAAAAGAAAGATTGAGAAGGGCGTAGGACTGGTTGAGGTATTGGTCGCTTTAGTGATTTTAGCCTTAGGTGTTTTGGGGTTTTCAGCCTTACAGTTAAGAGCATTAGATGCGGCCCAAGAAGCCACAGCACAAACAGTTGCCATGAATACAGCCAGAGATCTTGTTGAAAGAATTCGTGTGAACCGGACTGCTCTTGCAAGATATCAAACGACCATTAATGCGCAAAACATTGATGAGAACAAACTTGTATGTAATGGGGCAACGCCTCGCAATGCGACCCCTGCTACAATGAAAATAGATTTACCCAAGTGTAATCCGTCAGCAATGGCTGAGCATGATGCAACCGAAATATTAAGAAAAGCAAGCGATCATGGTCAGGTGATTGTGATGGCGAATTGTGTGGCCAGTTCAATGAATTGTGTCTATGTTGCATGGGCTCCGACAACAATTACAGCAACGAACGTAAGTCAGTGTGTGAATACAACCACAGGCACCTATATTGTCGACGCAAAATGCTTGGTGATGGAGGCCTTTTAAAATGAATAATCATATGGCTAAGCATCGGGGTTTTACTTTAATTGAATTAATGATTTCACTGGCATTAGGACTCTTGATTAGTGCGATTGCAATTCAGTTATTTTTGACAAGTCAGCGTAGTGCAACAACTCAGCAAGGCATGATGAACTTGCAGAATACAACGTTATTTGGATTGGGTGAGGTGATTAATCACTTACGCATTGCAAACTTGAATGCTTCACAACCTTTTATTGACGATATGGTGTTGTACGGAGGCGTGGTTTTTACACCCAACAATATATCAGCCAATTTGCCTAATTTTACGATTAGTAATGATCTTTTAACCCGTGGAGGGATCGGCGCATCCAATCTGGTAGATGTTAAAAGTGATCAGCTTGTCATTCAATATAAAGTCAATACACCTAATCAATTTGATTGTGAGGGTACTGGCCTAACGGTAAGTGACTATGTGGTAGAGCGCTATTTTTTAAGAGAAGATATCAATAATAACGATCCGAATAAACCCCTTGCATTGGCTTGTAAAGCAGCACGTTATACAGCGGAATCAGCTAAAACCAATACCACTTTAGATCTAACAGGTAAAGGGGAAATATTAATTCCTCGGGTTGATCATTTTAGTGTTCGTCTAGGGGTTGCTTATGATGGTGCGAATGCTGCTTGTAATGCTGTAACTCAAACAGATGCGAGTGGCAGTATCGTCAATATAGCTGCAGATACCCGTCTAGACTGTTTTAGTTATATGAATATTGAAGACTACCGAGCTCTAACAGGGAAAAAACCACAAATTGTTTCTATTCAAATTGGTCTTTTAGCTCGTTCTACAGATACCGTTGGAAATAATCAGTTTTTTGATGCTAATCAGATTTATCAAGTCTTGAATGTTGGTGCAAAGCTAACACCGAATGACCGAAACCAGCTGTATTTACGAGATGTGGTAACGCAGACCATCGCCATTCGTAATGGATTTGGGATTGAGTAATGGGGATGATGTTATGAAGAATATAAGACAAGATCAGGCTGGGTCCGTTCTAATCGTTGTCCTCATAATGCTGGTGCTTTTAACGCTAGTTGGAACATGGGCGATTAGAGGCAGTATCACCTCTTTAAAGATTGCGACGAACGCTCAGGCTCAGGCTTTACTTAAGCAAACCAGTGATTCTGTATTTTATACCTTGGAAAATAAAACTGATGATGCACTTACCTTAGCCGAAATGCGTGGTGGGGATGGGATGCTAGGTTATGTGATGCGTCCTGAAAATAAAGGTAAAGAACTTGTTTTTTGTATTCGTGGTTCAGTTACAGATAATTTTTCAGGTGGTCGTATTGCCAGTGTAGTGTATTGGCAAGGCACAACTATTAAAAATACAGATGCTGGGAAAAACGGATTTTGTCAAAAAAACCGAATGACTGATTTCTTGAGTGGACGAAATGCAGTGATGACACAAGTATCAGTTCGAGCTTCTGAAACTGAAAAAGATTGGGAAGATATGTTAGAAGCAGATGATAAAGATTCATCTAAAAGTGTTGGAAAGCCACGAGTTGCTATTACTGCAACTTCGATTCTTCCTAATTTCAGTGAGGCATCAACTACAGAAATTAATAACTGTTTAAGTAATTACACAAGCTTTTCAGACCCAATCACAAAAAATAAAACCGTAACAGATTGTTTATCAGAGAAAAACGTTCCATATAGTACGCAACAGATGGAATATATTTTACAAACTATTAGCGGTAGTTCGTCATAGGAGTGAAACCATGGAAAAAATAAAAATGAAGAATGATTATATAAACCAGGTAAAACTACCGTTATCAGACAAATTAAAGAAAATTAAGGTGGGCGTATTTGCCGCGTCAATCACGACACTCATTTGTAATAGTATTCCAAGTTATGCCAGCGATGCAGAAATTTATGTCGTTCCTGCGAATAAGGTAGGCGCAACTACCTTGATGATGATGCTTGATATTTCAGGGAGTATGAAAGATTGTGATGAACCTAGTGGTGTAAGCAGTACAACAAAAACGAGTGATATTACTATTTCTCATAATGGATTTTCAACATCATACAGGCGGACATATTGTCAGGGTATTACAACAGAGCAACGTTATTATTTTAAACGGACAGGAACTGATAAAAGAGGGAGTCCGTATGTTTATTATAAATGTAGTGGTAGTATATCTCCTGATTATTCAACTAATACAAGTGATTGTACCTTTGCGGGGGCTAGTCAGCCGTCTTCTAGTTATACTACTACTGGGACAAATCCTCGGTATTATTATTTAAATCAAAACTTGGGTACATCAGAATACCCTTGGCGAATCACTCGCGTACAGGATGCCATGATTGCAATGCTCAATGGCAATGCGACAACGACGAAGCTGGCGGATGATTTAGTTATTGGTTTATCAACTTTAGGACGAAAAAATAGTGATAGTACAGATACTGGACAGATTCTTGTTCCTGCTAGAGCATTAAGTACAGTATTGGATAATACAACAGGTTTGACTCAGCGTGATTTACTTATCCAAAAAGTTGCAGCAATGACAGCTCCTTCTTGGACACCTACAGGACGCTCTTATGCTGAAACAGCAGCTTATTTATTAGGGACACATACAAAACATTCTGCAGCTACTACATCGGAAAGTATTAATGGGGTGAGTACCACTTATCCTTATGGTTCAGGCTTTTTATTCTCAGATGACGCAACTAAGAATACTGCAAAAACTGTTTATGAAGCACCAAGTAGTATTAAGCAACAAATAGGCACCACAGCAGAAGCTCGTAATGCCAGAGAATGTAGTGGTCAGGGAATTTATGTTTTAACTGATGGTGTGCCAAATAACTGGAGCTATACATCAGACTTGATGAAAACGGCTTTAACTAGTTCTTCATTTGCGAGTAATTTTAGTTGTACAGCGAATGACTGGGCTTGTATTCAAAAATTTTCTGCCTATCTAAAAGATCCTACGAAGAATCCTGTGGGAATTGAGTTTAGGACAGCAGTAGTTGGTTTTGGAGGGGAGACCTTTCCTGCGGACGCCAAGACTTGGGGGCAAGAGGGGGGTGGTGGATTCTATTTAGGTAAGAATGCTCAGGATGTAGTAGATAGTGTTAAAAATTTCTTAAAAGATATTATTAAGGATGTGCCAAGTATGAGTACTGGCGCTTCAACTATTCCTGTAGATGCTTTAAACCCTGAAATGATTCAGCCTTATGCCTATTTTCCACAATTTGAACCAAAAGTGAATCCAACGGATACGCAACAATTGTGGTTAGGAAATATGAAAAAATATTATGTGGTTAATAATGAGGTATCTGCATCGGCAAGTGGTGGTTCAACACAAACTGTCGTCCGAAAAAGTCAGCTTCAAGATCTGGATGATATGTGGTCAGCAGGAATAAGCTATCCACAACAAACTCCAATTTATAAAAAAGGCGGAGCATTAAGCCAATTGATTCTAGGTACAACAGTCTCAAGTAGTAATCTAGAAACAGGACGTAAGTTATTTACGAATTATGTCTATGATGCAACGGCCACAACACCTGTAAGCAATGAATTTGATTTAGTAAGAGTACCTTATACTTATACAACTGATGACAAAACTAAAAGTGATCCAAACGCCAAATACTTGATGGCTCTATTAGGCTATAACCTTACTGAAAGTGAAGTAGTTGAGGGCGTTGATTTTACAACTAGAACTGCAGATTTACGTCAAATGGGTAGTAGCCCACATTCTTTACCTGTTCTTTTAACCCAAGAGGGGCAATCCTTTGCTGAATTAGATAGTAGTGGTAAAGCTATTTTAAATAGTCGGAAGCGTGAAGACTATATTATGTTTGGTACAACACAAGGCTTATTGACTGTAGTTGAGGCGGGTACTGGTAAAGAAGTTTTTAGTTTTCTTCCTCGAGAAATGTTAGACAAACAAGCGGAGACCTTTAGGGAGAGAGGTGGTTCATTGGCTGGAGGCCGCTATGCTTTGTATGACGGTATGGATGGTGAATGGACAGCCCATACGGTATATGTAGCTAAAGATGATGGAACATTAACAGTTAAAGCAACTACACGCAATGTGGTTGGAAGTGCAACTGAAAAAGAAAATTTAAGCGGTAAACAATGGGTTTATGGTGGTATGCGTATGGGGGGGCGTAGTTACTATGCTTTAGACCTGACAGATATCAATAAACCAAAAGTGAAGTTCCATATTGATCCGAACTCTGGACGTGTGTATTCAGCTGATAGTGCTGATGGTAAGGTTTATGCTGCACTTGAAAATATGGGACAAAGTTGGTCTAAACCAAGATTGGATTATGTAAACTGGAAAGGTCAGCGTAAACTCGTCATGTTTATTGGTGGGGGCTATGATGCCGGCGGTACCGATGGTAATGGTTTATTTGATGCTCAAGGTCATCGTACGGGTTTTGCAGGTTATGAATATTATAATTATAAACAGGCACAGGCTAACTGTACTGTAGTAAATGATCTGACTTGTAGTACAGGCAAAAAAGGCTCTGGAGTTTATATGTTTGATGCTGACAATGGCGATTTGCTTTGGTATGCAGATTCAAATTCAGCATCAGCGACTACTGGAGTTGAGCATCTGAGTAATAGCGATCTTAAATACAGTGTTGTGAGTGAAATAAAAACTGTGGACCGTAATGGAGACGGTGTTGTCGATCATTTATATTTTGGTGATTTAGCTGGCCAGGCATTCCGTGTTGATTTTAAAAATGACAGTAAAACTTTCACTTCACAGATTAGTAAAGTATTGAATGTGCATAAATCAGATGGAACAAGCCCGCGTTTTTATTTACCACCAACGTTTACTGCACACCATAGTGGTGGAAAAGTAGAGGGAGGGGATATTGTTGTTGCTGCATTTGTATCAGGAAACAAAAGTTCACCTTTACTTGCAACAGTAGATTCAGTTGCATCAACAGGTTCGCGTAGTTCAACAGGTTTAGATTATGACGCTGTGTATGCAATCTATGATTATGATATTCATCCTGACAAGAGTGGTGGATATCCTGTATTGGCGGATCAACTTGCTGCACGAACATTAGAGACCTCTACTACAGCAGAAGCTAGTTTAACCAAATTAAAGTTGATTGAAACTACAGTAAAAAGTAGTGCAACAGTTACAGGGGCAAAGATTAATAAAGATACAGGTTGGGGTGGGTGGTACTACCCATTTAAGAAAACTTTTACCAATGTATCTGCAAATGCAGCTGTGATTAAAGGTCTTACTCCATTAATTGCAATGGATGGTAGTTTGTATGTGACAATGTATGATGCTTCAAATGCTGGTACTTCATCAGGGTGTGGTGCAGGAGTAAAAGGACATAGTTTTACTAAAAAACTATGTTTACCGACAGGTGTATGTAAAGAAGATGCAGATTATACATGGAATCTTGGTTCTGGTATTGTCAATCTTAATGTAGGGCCTGTGAGCGGTGGTAAGTCGATCATTGTTCAAGATACAAATGATATTTGTGTAGGAGATAGTTGTTCGCCATGTGTAGGGAATGATTGTCAAGTAAGTAAGCGATTCCCAATAGTAGATACACAGGTGCATTTTATACCAAAACGTTGGTATGAACGCTATGCCAAGGTGAATTAAGATTATGAATATCTCAAGTCGTTTAGGTTTCACCTTGATTGAATTGATGGTTGTCGTTGTGATTGTTGCAATCTTTGCAGCTATTGCAATTCCGAGTTATCAGCATTTCACGCGCCGTGCTATTGCTGCTCAGGCGCAACAAGAAATGTATAAAATTGCTGAGCAACTCGAGCGACATAAACTAAAAAATTTTACATACCTTGGCTTTAATGCGCGGTACCTTTACCCAGCACCTCCATCACCGAGAGTGGATAGTTTTGTAGAGACAACACAGACGCTTTCTTTACCTCTGGAGAGCAGTAATCCAAAATATACAATTAGGATTAGAGATGGGGGAAATGCAAATCCTTTACTCACAAACGCTACCGCAATGGGACAAAGTTGGGTCATTACAGCTATTAGCAGTGATGTTAAGAATTTTTCTTATCTATTAACAAGCACTGGAATTAAGTGTAAGACAATTACTCCAGTGAATATCAATATTAATCCTGGTTCAAGCACACCCCCTGCCAAGGTGGCGTGTGGTACAGGAAGTGAGGACTGGTAGTGCATTATAAAAAAGGATTCACACTGATTGAATTAATGATTGTGGTGGCGATTGTCGCGATACTTGCTGCAGTTGCTTATCCTTCCTATCAGCAATATGTCAAAAGAACAAAGCGGACAGATGCACAGTCTGAAATGATGATGATTGCTCATACGCTCAGTCAGTTTAAAGTTACGCGAGGGACTTATGCGGGCGCTGCTTTAACAGGCACTTTTGGAGTATACGGAAGTACAGTAACGCCAAAATCTGGAACAGCATTGTATGATTTAACACTGACAACAACCGCATCTACCTGGACATTAACAGCTATACCTAAAACGGGTACTTCACAAGTGGGTGACGGAAGTATTATCTTAAATTATTTAGGGCAAAAATGTTGGACTAAAGGTTCGAGCTGTACCCCATCCGCAACCAGCAACTGGGATGGTCGTTAACCTTATATCTAATAGCCAGATAAAAAAGCAAACCGCTAGGGTTTGCTTTTTTTATAAATACTTTTTTAATTCATTTAACATTATTAACAATAATAACAAGCAAATGTGATCAGATTATCACTTATCTGCTGTTCTATACCTTTTATCCCCTAATGGTAGCATTTCGTGTATTTTAGGTTGAAATTGATAACTAAACATGAAAACAATCACGAAAAAATAGTGCCTCTCTCATTGATATAATGAATTGATTTTACTTACTTAAAATACTTGAGAGCGCTGTTACAACAAAAAGATTTGTGCATATGGAGGACTATATGCAACAAGCCCATTACGACGTGGAGCATCGCACTTTATCTGGCGCACAGGTTAAACCTTGCTCGGGATTTACGATGATTGAACTGATCATCACCATCGCTGTTTTAGCAATCATTGCTTTAATGGCGGCTCCCTCATTTGCTGCCATGTATAACCGCCAAAAGTTAGAGTCCTCCGTACGTGAACTGACCATGAAGGTGTCAGAAGCAAGAAGCCAAGCCGTTTTACTTCGCCAGACTACAGGCCTATGTCTGGCATCTTTATCACTCGAAGATTGTGCAACTGCAATTGCGATTCCCAAAACTGACACACAACGCATTTTTATTGCCCGTTTAGAAAATGGCGTGTCTCAAACCAATGCCTCTGCGACAAGTCTCAGTTTTAGAACGAATGGCAGTATTGCTGCACAAAAAGACTTTGTGTTGGAGCGACAAGGCCTTTCTTATTGTGTTCGGGTGGGGGTAATCGGGGATACCATTATCACGGAAGGAGCCTGCCCATGAAGATAAAACAACAGGGTGTGGGGCTGGTCGAAGTCTTGGTCGCGCTGGTCTTATTGGCGATCAGCGTATTGGGTTTTGCGGCCTTGCAATTACGGGCGGTGGATTCCAGTCTGGAGGCCAATAAACAGGTGATAGCCTTAACCATTGCACGTGATCTGGCAGAGAAAATGCGTGCCAATCCACAGGCGACCCGGACTGGAAAATATAAGGATGCAGCGGTAGAAGTCCCAAAAACGTCAGTATCAAATGTAGCGGATAAACCTGAAAAAATCGCGATACAGGATTTACAGAATGCGGCCCTACAAGCCAAAGACAGCGGGATGAATCTTGCTGTAGATCAATGCCCAACAGGTAATAACCGACAATGTATTTATGTCGCCTGGGATGAAACCAATCTGGCAGGAAATGATGGAATTGCCTCATGTATTAAAGATGGGGCTTATGTTTCCGGATCACACTGCCTGTTTCTGGAGGCGTATTAACATGGATAAAAGCCTCACAGACTGTAAAACCTATAGCAACAGCCAATCTGGCTTTACCCTGATTGAGTTGATGATCTCACTCACTTTAGGGCTATTGATTGTTGCAGCGGCCATTCAACTCTTTATTACCGGAATTACCAGTTATAAATTGCAAAAAGCCATGGCACATATTCAGGACAACGCCAGTTTAGGCCTGAATTTTATTGTCGATGATATCCGTAAAGCCAATCTGAGCTCACCTGTACCTGCAGTCAATGACCAGATTGGTTATGCCGGAATTTTGCTGACTTCAAACAATGTCGGTGAAAAAATTGATCTGAATTGTGCAGATTGCTTTGCCAATAACCAGCTTAGCAGTTTTGGCAATGCCAATGTGACGTTAACCAATGCAACGGACTTATTAACCAATGACCAGTTACTCATCCGTTACCAAGCACCCCAAGGCGGACTGGACTGCTCGGGCAAAGACGTGAGTAGCGGGACATTTGTGGTGCAGCGTTATTATGTGGGATCAACCGCAAAGGATACACGTCAATCCCTGCGCTGCCAGGCAGCCCAATATCGTCAGGCTTCACTTGATGCAAAAACCGCAACAGATCGTTTGAAACTTGCCTGGGCAGACAGTCAGGTGATTTTACCCAATGTCGATTTCTTTCAGGTGCGTTTGGGCTATATGGACGGTGATCTCAATAGTGCCAACAGTACCTTGGCTTATGCCGATATTAAAAACTATATGGCTTTAAAGGCAACTTCAAAAAATATTGATGGGGTAACACAACTTGTCCGACCGCATGTCCATGCCATTCAATTAGGCGTACTGGTTCGTTCTGATGACAAAACGGGCAACCAGTCGATTATTAAAGAACGCAATAAAGAACCATTTCAGGTCTTGGGGACTTCCGTCAAGCTGACACCGGCCTATCAGGACAATTATTTACGTCAGGTCGTGAATCAAACTGTCTCTTTACGCAATGCAATGGGGTGGGTTTCAGAAGGTTGTGATAGCAGTAAAACCACAACCTGTACAAATGGGGGGACTGGAATATGATTCAGGCTCAACGTGGTGCGACACTCATTGTTGTACTCATGATTTTATTAATGATTACGATTATTGGGACACTGGCGATACGTCAAAGTATCAGTTCATTGAAGCTGGTGAGTAATCATCAGATCCAGACTTTGCTGGCCCAGAATGCGGATGCAGCCCTGATGTATTTTCAAGATCCAAATGCTCAGCAGAATTTGGCTTCCGCAAATGGGGTGGTGGGATTCTTTAAAAATGAAAATAACCAAGATGCAGAGCTGGTATTTTGCTTTTCAGGAGCGGATTCCTTTGCACTAAGTAAAGCGGGTTACCGGCTGAATAGTCAGTCTTTTAATATTAATAGTTCGGGTGCTGGAGCTTGTAATGAAGCCTCGGCAAAAACCTCAAGTGGCCGTAAACAGGTGGTGACTCAGGTTTATATCAAAAGAGCCTTAACACCAACTTCACCTTTTGCAGACTTATCTCGTGGTACCGAGGCAACCGGGGCAAAAACTGAAAACAATATTCGCTTGCGTGTCTATGTGGTGTCGGTGATGCAAGGGTTGTTAACGGCTGATGCTTTATTTAAGGCAGACAATGACCCTAATAAAGGCTGCCTGACCAAGAGTATTGATAATAATGGCGTTAATGATGTTGCTAACTGCCTCAAACAGAATACAGAAAAACCGATATATAACATACAAGTCGCAGAATATCGCTTCTTATCGGACTTTGAGCCATCAGGTTCATAAGGGAGAAATAGTCATGAAAAATAATAAGATAAAACAAAAAAAACAAACCGATCTGAATAGTAACAGTACAAAATGGTTTGTATTGGTCAGTTCTGCACTGTCATGTTTGTTGGTTGTTTCACCTGCAACTCATGCGAGTGACGTTGAAATCTATCGACAAGGAAGTAGTGGTGGAAATAGTACGATTATGTTGATGGTAGATACCTCCCAAAGCATGGGGTCTCCTGCATTAGATTTATTAAAAGACTATCCATTATGTATTAGCAGTAAGATTTTTGCAGTTGTCGGTGCACTGCCTGTTGTGGATGTTAAGTTGACTCCTCCAGCAGGAACAGAAGCCTATTGTGATGTGGTTTTTCCGAAAGCAGTTTTAGACTTATTGGGTACTGTTGATACCATCACAGGGACTCAAAAAAATAGTTTATTAGGTTTGCAAAGCTCCTTAGATTACATGCGTGCCAGCTGTACGCCATTTTCTAAACTTGAAGCGAGTGAGCCTGTTCAAAGTAATAAAATCCTTTCCGTGAATATTAACTTAGGTGAAGGTTATCGTTGTTATAGTCGTTTAACCCGAATCAAAATGGCTGTACGTGATGTTCTAAATGGTAATGCAAAAAATGGAATTACGGCATTATCTCCTAAAACCGCAATAGGACTTTCGGTTGCTCCTGCCAAAAACAGTAGTGCTGTAAACCAAAAAGCAGGAATGATAGTTGTACCTGCCCTAGAGCTAGGCTATAAAAAAGGAGATAAAGATGCGAATGGGATCATTGTCGCCGATGATAGCAACCAGCGGAAAGCACTTAAAGCTGCAATAGATGGGTTAGTGCCAAGTTCTGATCCATTGGGAAATACACTAAATAGTGTTGTTGAGATTCTTGAAATTATCTCAAATGCCGTGACGTTAAATTTAAATGCCGCAAATTTAGTGGGAAGCATAGGAAGCTTATTAGCAAATATACTAAATCTGATCACCGGGTTGGGCGGTACGGTAACAGCATTATTGCAAAATCCAGAATCGCCATTAGCAACAACTTATGCGGAAACGGGCGCATATTTGCTTGGAAAAAATACACGAGGAACGGCAGGTAATATTGTTGCCAAAAAAGTTGGTTCAAACTATGTCGCTAAATGTACATCTGTGTACACGAATACATATGTACCTAAAAGTGGGTTAGTAGATATATTTCAAAGCAGTGAGCAGCGTTGTTTAGCAATTGGGGAATGGGAGGAGCAGCGTACTGGTACCATTACCTGTACTATTCTCACTGGTTGTGTAGCTTTATGGGGTGGATGGGGGGAATATCAACGGAGTGGAACGCCGCCAACTACTGTTTACGATCCATCGGTAGGATGGAATGATAATCAAAATTATTATCAGCCCTCCACTCAAGATTCTATTTATAGCGGCTTTAGCTATAGGAATAGCATAACTACCACAGCGGCACCTATTAAAATTGAAGTGCCTGTGACGGGGAATGATTACGTCAAACCAGCCTCAATCAAACCTATTGCTCAATCAGATCCAACAACTTCACAATGCCAGGCGCAGGGTATTTTTGTATTAACAGGCAGTATTCCCAAAATTGATCCTACAGATTCATTAGGTGTACAACGAGTGATGCAGAAATCATTAGGCCAAACGCCTACTAATGACTCTGCTAATTTTTGTAATAACTCTCCACCAGGATGGGCTGCGAAAGGCTCAAATACGGCAACATGGCAATGTATCGCTAATTATTCAAGAGCTTTGTTAAATACCACGACGACTCCAAAATATGAAATCAAAACAGGCGTAGCAGGGATTGGTAAAGATTTTAATTATGTACAGTTGAATGGCGATACGGTCTCTGGTGCAGGTATAAGTGGAAGTATTGTAGATACCTTGCTTGGTGCAGTAAAAAATTTATTAACTTCTGTATTAAAACTAGTAGATGTAGTGAGTTTGGGCCTTTTAGGTTTAGATCGGTTGATTAATCTGGTCAATATTGTGTTACCAACTTCACTTCCTGCTGCAGATGTTGAAAATCTTGCCTATTGGGGTAAAGAGGGTAAAGGTGGTTGGTATACAGAAGCCAGCACTGGCGGGATTGCACAAAGTATCATTAATTTTAATCAGCATATGGTTGATGTGGAATCAACGCCATTTATGGGTTTGCAAACTATTCCAGCTGATCCATTAACCCCATATCAATTAAGTAATGATGTCTATAACAGTATGTTTAAACCAGCGGATCAACAGCATTGGTTTGGGAACCTTAAAAAATACTCCGTCACAGATGTGAGCAGTGGAAATAATATTATCCGGATGGTGGACTGGAAAGACCAATGGAATAGTAATGAATTAGAAGATCAAGATAAAAACACCAAATTATTTATGGGTGGGACACTAGATCAACTTAAAAGTTTACGCCCTACAAAAGCGGATACATCAGCGCGCAATTTATGGATTAATCGAAATTGTAAAACTGATGGTAGCTTTGCTGAAAGTGCAAGCTTGAAGAAGGTAACACCAAATTATTTGGCAGATTCGAGTGAGACACGTTGTGCAATCAACGCCTCTGCCAAAGATACTTATGGTGGTTATTTAATGAGCTTGTTGGGCTATCAGCTCGATAATCCTGAAAGCGCGACAGGAAATAGCCTTGCTCAAAGCGAACCACTTTGGCAGGTAGGTATGTCTCTGCATTCTACGCCCTTAAAACTGACTCAATATGCCAAGTTTGATACAAATAAAATTGATCGGGATGACTACATTGCTTTTGGTTCTACCCAAGGTCTATTACATGTGGTCGATGCCGATGATGGTAAAGAGAAATTTGCATTTGTTCCAAATGAAATGCTGGAAAATGCTGAACAAAGAAAAGCATTCCTAAAAGATCGTAAAGGTTATTGGCCTGATATGCCATACGGAATAGATGGTGCTTGGACGGCTTATACTGAATATGCGTATGGTATGGATAGTGAGGGCAAGGTTTATGCCACTGTTAAGCAAGCAAAGAATAAAGACACTGTCATCGCAACAGGAAAGCAAACTTTATATGGTGGCTTACGGATGGGAGGACGTAGTTATTATGCACTGAACCTTGCGGATCTAGACAAACCGGAAATTAAATTCCATATCGATCCTAATACAGGCAAAGTTTACTCAGCGGCAAATCCAACAGGACAATCTTTCTCAGCACTCGAGAATATGGGACAAAGCTGGTCTAAACCTACAATTGCTTATGTCAATTGGAAAGGACAACGTAAACAGGTGATGTTTGTGGGAGGCGGCTATGATGCCTCAGGGACGGTTGCTTGTGCTGAGTCGGAAACAGGTGTGAGTTTATCTGCTTATAGTAACAAGGGCTATGAGTGCCCAACATATAACCAAACCAATAAAAAAGGTGCGGGGGTTTATATGTTTGATGCTGATAATGGTGACTTATTGTGGTGGGCAAGTTCGAGTGCAACAACTAAAAATGATACCGCAAAAGAGAATGCCTTAAATGTAACAAATATGGATTATAGCGTGGTCAGCCGTATTAGTGTTGCTGATCGCGATGGCAATGGACTGGTTGATCATCTGTATTTTGGTGATTTAGGCGGACAAGTCTGGCGTGTAGATATCAATACCAATACCAAAACAGGTGATTTTGCGCAACGTGCGACGCGAATTCTGAATTTACATAAAGCAGGTGGGCTGAGTCCCCGTTTCTTTGATGCACCCAACTTTAGCGTGTATGGATATGAACAACCCTTAGCTGTCATTAGTATTGCGTCAGGGAACCGGAGTTTACCAGCCAGTGATTCGAGTTCGGGCGCTATTTATAACCTCTTTGATCGAGACGTCATAAAAAGCACTTTATATACATTGGCAGCAGATAAACTAGAGACAATAGATATTGATTTGACTACGCCAGGTAAAGTATTACGTGGCATTCTAGGTAAAGAAGAAGCCAAGGATAAGAATATTGCAGAAGTAAAAGCTTTAATGCCAAATGGCTGGGCTGTTTCTTTTGACAATGCGAAGAAAGTTACAGATGAAATGATTGTGATGAATAAGAACTTATACGCCAGTGTATATGATCGAGGCATTACACCTACCTGTCCAGTTCAGGTTCGTGGGAAAACAGAGGTATATCGTTATTGTTTACCATTTGGTGTGTGTGAACAGTCACAGCTTACGGAATCCGTTGGCTTAGTGGGTAAATCGGGTGATGGAATTGTGGCACTCAGTGTGGGGGCGGGCTCGACAAGCAAAAACAATTTACAATCGCGGGGTTTGATTTCAAGCAATACGAACAACAAATTAAGTGGTCTACCTGTCAATCAGATGCGTCGCCAACTGGTTCCACTGACTTGGTATGAACGTAATGAATAAAAGCAAGAGATGCCATCATTTTGCTCAAAAGAGAGGGAGAGATATACACGCTTCCTCTTTAAAATGGCATAGACTAGCTCTGGTAAAGCTTAGCGTGGCTGGTTTTACCCTAATTGAACTGATGGTTACGGTGGCGATTGTTGCAATTATCGCAGCGATCGCGATTCCGAGTTATGAGGTCTATATTCGTCGTGCGGAACTTTCTACAGCACAACAGGAAATGCTTAAGGTTACAGAACTGTTGGAAAAACACCGGGCACGTAACTTTAGTTATGATGGTTTTGTGCTGAAAGGCACCTCGACCAATCAGGGACCCTATTATTCGGTAGCGAGTGCAAGCAATAACAGCCTGTTATTACCTTTGGATGCAAGCAGTGGCAAGCAGAAATTTACCATGACCTTAACGCTGAATGCGCAAACATGGGCTTTAACAACGGTGAGTGAAAACCCCCGAAATTATTCCTTGCTGTTGACCAGTGCGGGAATTAAATGTAAGACCAAAACACCTGCAAATATAACCGCTCAAGCTTGTGGACTCGGGCAGGAAGACTGGTAAGCCGGCAGATTTTATCAATTAAATTCAAAGCTGTGGATAAGCCGAAAAATAATCTTTATTTCAGCGTCGATTTAACGTAGAATATCGCCCTCTATGAAAGGGGTTTGAAGTGTTGCCGATGGTCGGCGCAGGGATAATCCGTAAAAATTATAAGGTTATTCTCATGGTTGTTATTCGTTTAGCGCGCGGTGGTGCAAAAAAACGTCCATTCTATCAAATCGTTGTAACTGATAGCCGTAACGCACGTGACGGTCGTTTCATCGAACGTATTGGTTTCTTTAACCCAACTGCTCAAGGTAAAGCTGAAAAAGTTCGTTTAGACGCTGACCGTTTTGCTCACTGGGTTGCTCAAGGTGCTCAACCTTCAGAGCGCGTTGCTTCTTTAGCTGCTCAAGCTAAAAAAGCTGCAACTGCTGCGTAATAGTAGTAGGTAGCCCATGACATCGACACAGAATGTGCCAGAAGATCGTATTCAGATTGGACAGTTACGTTCAGCTTATGGATTGAATGGGTGGCTCTGGGTTTATTCAAATACTGAACCTATGAGTAATATGTTTGACTACCTTCCTTGGTACATTGAGACCAAGGCAGGTTGGCAAACAATAGATGTGAAACGTTGGAAACCACATGGCAAAGGCCTGGTTGTTGCATTAAAAGGCGTAAATGATCGCACGGGTGCAGAACATCTGGTTGGCGCAAATATCTGGATTGCCAAATCTCAGCTTCCAAAAGCAGATGTAGACGAGTACTACTGGTCTGATCTTAAAGGCTTAACGGTATTAGGTCTTGATGATGAAGAACAGGAAGTCAATCTCGGTCAAATCTACGAACTGTTTGAAACCGGTGCCAATGATGTCATGGTCGTTAAAGCGACTGCTGACAGTGTTGATGCTGAAGAGCGAATGATTCCGTGGCATAAAGATGTGGTACAACGTGTTGATCTTGAAGCTGGTCGTATTTACGTCAATTGGGGCGTAGACTACTAATCCTTTTGGGGAAAGTAGCGCAGCAGGAAAATAGAGGAGTCTGCGGTGTTTTTTGCAGTCATCACATTGTTTCCTGAAATGTTTGAAGCGATTACAGCGTACGGGATTAGCGGACGTGCAGCAAAGCGTGACATCGTGCAAGTGACTTGCATTAACCCACGAGATTTTGCTGAGGGTAATTACAAACGGGTGGACGAACGTCCTTTCGGTGGTGGCCCTGGTATGGTGATGATGGCTGAGCCTTTGGCAAAAGCAATTAATCATGCCAAACAACTTGCTTCACAAGCAGGCTGTGTTCATGCCCCGGTGGTGTATATGTCACCGCAAGGCAAAACCTTAAATGAACAGGCAGTACAACAATTCGTTGATTATGATGGTTTGATTGTATTGTGTGGCCGTTATGAGGGCGTCGATGAGCGTTTAATCCAGCATTATGTTGATCAAGAGTGGTCAATTGGGGATTACGTTTTATCGGGTGGTGAACTTCCTGCCATGGTGTTGCTGGATAGTATTATTCGCCGTTTGCCGAATGTCATGACTGACGAGCAATCTGCGATCCAAGATTCTTTTGTGGATGGTCTGCTGGATTGTCCACAATATACCAAGCCTGACCATTTCGAAGGGTTAGATGTGCCTGAGGTACTTAAATCAGGACATCATGCCAATATTGAGAAATGGCGTTTTTTGCAGCGTTATCAACGAACTTTAGATCGTCGACCAGAACTGGTTGAAAAAGTAGCGTTGAGCAAACAGCAAATGAAATGGTTAAAAAATTCGAAAGGTTAAACTGCTATCAGTTAATCTTAGCACCCAACGAGAAGCTTTGCTTCGAGTTCTACTTAAACTTGGTTTAAGTTAAAAATAGGCTCTTTAGGACTTCCGTCCTAAGGGGAAAGTTAAACGGGAAATATGCGCTTTAGCCTCTATTCCCAGCGGCGTCAGAGACCTCTTCTCTCCCGCACATATTGGAGATTCCACATGAGTGGTAAACATCCTTTAGTTCAAGCTGTTGAAAATGCACAGTTAAAATCAGACATCCCTGCTTTTGCACCGGGCGATACAGTTATCGTTCAAGTTAAAGTAAAAGAGGGTGACCGTGAGCGTCTTCAAGCATTTGAAGGTGTTGTAATCGCGAAGAAAAACCGTGGTTTAAACTCTGCTTTCACAGTTCGTAAAATCTCTAGCGGTGTTGGTGTTGAGCGTGTTTTCCAAACTCACTCTCCAATCGTTGCTAAGATCGAAGTGAAACGTCGTGGTGACGTTCGTCGTGCTAAACTTTACTACCTACGCGAGTTGTCTGGTAAAGCTGCACGTATTCGTGAAAAGTTACCAGCTCGTAAACAAGGTTAATTTTAACTTTGTTGTAAAGCAAAAAAATGCGCCTTTGGCGCATTTTTTTATGCCTGTTTGTGCTTAAAAGCCAATCCTTTTCTAAATCCTCGACCTAGTTTTGCTAAAATAGGTCTTTATGCTTTGACTTTTCTTTTTATGAAAAAAAGTGCTTACCGTCATTTAAGCGGTGTATTCCTATTAAACAAGCCTTTAGGTTTAAGTTCTAACTCGGCACTACAAAAGGTGCGTCGTCTGTTTAATGCGCAAAAGGCGGGCCATACAGGGGCGCTTGATCCATTGGCGACCGGGTTATTGCCGATCTGTCTGGGGGAAGCGACCAAATTTTCACATTATTTACTCGATTCAACCAAACGTTATCAAACCACGGTCAAGTTAGGACAAACCACGGCGACCGGTGATGTTGAAGGTGAAATTCTCCAGCAGAGAGAAGTACCGGCTTTAACGGCAGAAGGTATTGAACAGGTGCTGGCACAGTTCAGAGGCGATATTCAGCAAGTTCCGCCGATGTATTCAGCATTGAAGCGTGAAGGCCGTCCATTGTATGAACTGGCGCGCAAAGGGATTGAGATTGAACGTGAAGCACGTCCAGTAACCATTTATGATTTAACTCTAGTGGATTTTACCGAAGATAGCCTGACGCTGGATGTGACCTGTTCGAAAGGTACCTATATTCGCGTATTGGGTGAAGATATTGGTGAGGCTTTGGGTTGCGGTGGACACCTTACCAAGTTACATCGTACCCAAACCGGACATTTTGAGATTAATCCAGGTTATACCATTAAGTATCTTGAAAGTCTGACCCAAGAACAGCGCGATGCTTTATTGTTACCTGTGTATGCACCTGTTGAGCATTTCCCGCGCGTGCAATTGCCAGAAGGCCGTGAAAAATATTTCGGCAATGGTCAGGAAAGCAATATTGATCATGAAGCTGCGCCCGAAGTACTGGTGTTTAATGGCGAACGTTGTCTGGGTCTGGCTGAAATCACGGATAAAAAACGTTTGGTCCCTAAACGTTTGTTAAATCTATAAGGATATTGTCCATGGATTGGGAACTGATTCTGACACTGGTGTTCTTTGCTTTTTGTGCCGGAACCATTGATGCCGCTGTCGGCGGAGGTGGGCTGATTCAGATCCCCGCATTGATGGGGGCCTTACCTCAAACCGCACCTGCCACCTTATTTGGCACCAATAAACTGGCATCCATTTTTGGGACAGGCTCGGCTGCATTTTCATTTGTACGACGGGGGAAATTGCAGTGGTCGCTGTTAGGCGTGATTGCGCTGTTTGCCTTTATCAGTTCCTTTATTGGTGCAGCCTGTGTCTCTCTGATCCCCACTCATATCTTAAGACCGATTGTCTTGGTCATGCTGATTGTGATCGCGATTTATACCTTCGCCAAAAAGCAGTTTGGGCAAGTCCATGTTGATCAGCAGATCACGCCAAAGTTACTGCTGCTTGCTGCAATCGGTAGTTTAGCCATTGGTTTCTATGATGGCATCTTCGGTCCAGGTACAGGCAGTTTCTTTATTTTCTTTTTTATTCGTTTTCTACAGGTCGATTTTTTACATGCCTCGGCATTGGCAAAGATTGGCAATCTAATGACCAATCTGGCGGCATTAAGCTTCTTCATTCCAACCGGTCATGTGCTGTTTGAATTAGGCTTGATGATGGCGGTTGCCAATATTGCAGGCTCATTATTGGGGGTCCGCTTGGCTTTAAAATATGGCAGTGGCTTTATCCGTATTTTATTCCTGATTTTGGTCAGTATCTTGATTTGCCGCTTGGGCTATCAGATTTTGAGTGGAAGCTGATTCATCATCGAGACTATCCGCCCTAGGATTATCCTCCTTGCTCAGTAATCATTAACCTGAGGTTAATAACTAGCACAGTAGGTTGATTGATCAAAATTTCATAAAGCGCTTTTATAGATTCAGAATAAAACTGTGATCTATAGGTAAGCATACATGGAAGGTTCAGTTCAGAATAAACAAGGGTTATGGAACAAGCGACGTCAGGCTAAACAACTCAAGCTGGATATGGTCAAGCCGTACACCGATGGTGTCGTCATTCCCACCTCAGACATTATCAAAGTCCTGGAAACACTGATCACACCCGGTGATAAAGTGGTACTCGAAGGTAATAACCAGAAACAGGCCGATTTTTTATCACGTTCTTTAGCGCAAACCAATCCGGATGTATTGCATGATCTGCATATGATCATGCCGAGTGTAGGCCGTTCAGAACATCTAGATCTGTTTGAAAAAGGCATTGCGCGTAAGCTGGATTTTTCTTTTGCGGGCCCGCAGAGTTTAAGAATCAGTCAGCTGATTGAAGATGGCCTGTTAGAAGTGGGTGCAATTCACACTTATATTGAACTGTATTCACGTCTTGTGGTCGATCTTATTCCCAACGTGGTGCTCTCTGCAGGCTTTATGGCAGACCGTCAAGGCAATATCTATACCGGCCCCAGTACTGAAGATTCTCCTGCGCTGATTGAACCTGCAGCATTTAGCGACGGTATTGTCATTGTTCAGGTCAATGAGCTGGTGGGCGATGTTTCAGAGCTGCCACGTGTCGATATTCCTGCCTCCTGGGTGGATTATGTGGTAGTAGCAGACCAGCCTTTTTATATCGAACCGCTGTTTACCCGTGATCCAAAACATATTAAGCCTGTGCATGTGCTCATGGCGATGATGGCGATTCGCGGTATTTATGAAAAGCATAATGTGCAATCGTTAAATCATGGCATTGGTTTTAATACCGCGGCGATTGAACTGATTTTACCCACCTACGGTGAGTCTTTAGGATTAAAAGGAAAAATCTGTCGAAACTGGACACTGAATCCACACCCAACCCTGATTCCAGCCATCGAAACAGGCTGGGTTGAAAGCGTACATTGCTTCGGTACCGAGCTGGGGATGGAAAATTATGTTGCTGCTCGCCCTGACGTTTTCTTTACCGGCCGTGATGGTGCGTTACGTTCCAACCGCATGATGTGTCAGCTTGCAGGTCAGTACGCGGTTGATCTGTTTATTGGGGCGACATTGCAGGTTGATGGCATGGGCCACTCTTCGACTGTGACCAAGGGGCGTTTAGCGGGCTTCGGTGGTGCACCAAACATGGGGCATGATCCACGCGGTCGGCGTCACGATACGCCAGCGTGGCTGGATATGCGTTTGCAAGGTGGCAATGAAACAGAAACCTATTTGGCACGTGGTAAAAAGTTAGTTGTTCAAATGGTGGAAACCTTTCAGGAAGGGGGCAAGCCGACTTTTGTTGAGCGTCTGGATGCAATTGATGTGGCTAAAACAGCGGGCCTAGCTTTAGCACCGATCATGATTTATGGCGATGATGTCACTCATCTACTGACCGAAGAGGGCATTGCTTATCTGTATAAAGCCAGTAGCCAGGAAGAGCGTCAAGCCATGATTGCTGCGGTGGCAGGTGTAACCAGTATTGGTTTAAGCCAAGATCCGAAAACCACGGCGCGATTAAGACGTGAAGGGTTAGTGGTATTCCCTGAGGATTTAGGCATTCGCCGTACCGATGCTACACGTGAACTGTTAGCGGCAAAAAATATTGCCGACCTGGTGACGTGGTCAGATGGCTTATATCAACCCCCTGCAAAATTCAGGAGTTGGTAATGATGGCACAAGTTCAATATCAAACCCTCAGCGATAGTCAGCTTCTGGCAGAGATGGCGGTAGAAGCTCTGATTGATGAAGTCAATCTGACACCAAAACCGGCACTGGTTGATCGCCGTGGTAGTGGGGCGCATGCTGACCTGACCTTGGAATTAATGGAGCGTTCGGCAAAAAGTTTACAGCCCATGTTCGAGGCAATGGCTCAAGCAGCCGTGCATCATGCTGACCTATGTCTGGCCTTACGTGAAGAGATTGGTGAAATTGGTCGGCATGGTGAAAAGGCTATGATGTTGGCGACAGAGGGTGTCAATACACATCGCGGTGCTATCTGGGCCTTGGGCTTAATGGTCACTGCGGCAGCCTTGGCACGTGCGAAGCAGCAATATTTATCTGCGGTTGAATTATGTCAGCTGGCAGGGCAGATTGCCCGGCTTGAGGACCGCTTTATTCCCGAGCAGGGTTTAAGCCATGGGCAGCAGGTACAGCAAAAACTAGGTATTTCAGGTGCAAAGCTACAGGCACAACAAGGCTTTCCGAGCATTGTGAACTTGGGTCTAACGCAACTGAAGCAAAGTCGCCAGAAACCGATGAAAGAAGACTTTGCGCGTTTGGATGCCTTGCTGGCCATGATGACGGATCTGAGCGATACCTGCGTGCTTTATCGTTCAGGCACCAAGGGTTTAAAACGGATGCAGCAAGGGGCACAGCAGGTACTGGATCTGGGCGGCAGTTCAAGTCTGGAAGGTCGACGTGCATTACATTTTTTAGAGATTGACTTGCTGCGCATGAGAGCCTCCGCTGGCGGTGCTGCAGATTTATTGGCCGCGACATTATTTATCGATCGTGTTGAGCAATCATCGTTCAGGAATAAAGCGGGAGTTTGAGTATGGAAACACTTCATTTTGAGTTTATGGCCGCAGAGCCCCCTGTAAAACAAGCCTTGGTCGGTTGTGTAGGGTCGGGTGACCTGGAAATTTTGATGCAACCCGGAGAAACCGGAAAAACCGCTATTCAGGTGGTCACTTCGGTGGATGGCAGTGCGACCCGCTGGAAGAATTTATTTGAACGAATTTTTACGGCGCAGATCCACCCTGCCGTCAACATTGAGATCCATGATTTTGGTGCTACCCCAGGGGTGGTTCGCTTACGTCTGGAACAGGCATTCGAGGAGATTGAACATGACTGACATTCAGGATTTGCTCAATAAACAGGATTTTATTGAGCTGAGTGCAAGAGCACGCGCCAAAGCTTTGCTGGATGATGGCTCTTTCCGAGAACTGCTTGATCCATTTGCACGGGTGATGTCACCTTGGCTTATTCAGCAGAATATTGTGCCGCAAGCGGATGATGGGGTGGTGATTGCCAAGGGGACTCTTCAACAACGTCCTGTAGTCTTAATTTCGGTTGAAGGTTTATTCCAGGGCGGGAGCCTGGGTGAAGTCGGTGGCGCCAAAATTGCGGGTGCCTTGGAACTGGCGGTAGAAGACAACCTCAACGGCATTCCCACTGCTGCAGTATTACTGTTAGAAACGGGTGGTGTTCGCTTGCAAGAAGCCAATCTGGGTTTGGCTGCAATAGCTGAGATTCAGGCTGCTATCGTGAATTTACGTCAGTATCAGCCCGTCATTGCGGTGGTCGCGGGGAGCGTTGGCTGCTTTGGCGGGATGTCGATTGCTGCCGGATTATGCAGTTATATCGTGATGACCCAAGAGGGACGTTTGGGACTCAATGGCCCGCAAGTGATTGAGCAAGAAGCGGGCATACAGGAATATAACGCCAAAGATCGTCCGTTTATCTGGAGTATCACCGGTGGCAGCCAGCGCTTTGCCAGTGCTCTGGCCGATGCATATGTGGATGATGACCGCAATAAAATCCGGCAACAAGTGATTGATTATTTGCAGCAAGGTTTGCCTCTTCAACATCGAAGTTCAAATTACCCATTTTATTTAGCACAGCTTCAACAGGTGGATACTGCGGAGCAAATCACGCCAGCACAGGTTCAGGCTTTGTATCAGGGAGAGTCGGCATGAATAGCGCAGTTGAGACATTAACAGCCTCTACCCGAGGCGCACACTGGTTTAAGGCAGTCACACAGGGCTTTCAGGTGGCTCAAGGTTTCCCGGCTTCAGTCTGGGTGGCGGATGGACAGCTTGATCAACAGGCGGTACGTGTTATTGCAGTGGTTCAGGACAGCAATAATCCGTTCCCGCGAGCACGGCAGGGTGAAGTTGGGCTGCTGGAAGGCTGGAGCTTGGCAAAGGCAGTTGATGAAGTGATTCAGGCGGATGCACACGCTGAAAGCAAACGTGGCATTTTATGTGTGGTGGATGTACCCAGTCAGGCCTATGGGCGCCGTGAAGAATTATTGGGAATTCATCAGGCTTTGGCAGGGGCAGTAGACAGTTATGCCAGAGCCAGACTGGCAGGGCATCCTATTGTGAGTTTACTGGTGGGCAAGTCGATGTCAGGGGCTTTTTTGGCGCACGGTTATCAAGCCAATCGTATGATTGCTTTAAAAGACTCAGGTGTTATGGTGCATGCCATGGGGAAAGAATCCGCCGCTCGCGTCACTTTAAGATCAGTGGATGAGCTTGAACAATTGGCATCAAGCATTCCGCCAATGGCTTATGACATTGAAAGTTATGCAACACTGGGTTTGTTATCTGAACTTTTATCTGTTGAGAACCCTGAACAACCGACAAACGATGATCTTTTGTTAGCGAAGCAGGTAATTGCGCGAGCATTTCAAGCCATTAAGGCCGAGCAATCGAGAGGTCTGGAACATCGACTTCACGGCCAAAATCGTCAAATGTCTAAACGGGTGCGTGAATTATTGCGTGAGCAATGGTCATGAAACTTAAGCTTGAAGCCCATGATTTATTGTGGGGTATGTCAGCCGATGCTTTGGCTGGAGATGCGCCACTGTGGGTGAAGGCGGTATTACAGCGTGGCGATCCGGTGGTGGTTCGCCGGGCCATAACTGCTGCAGATCAGGTTGCGGTGGGGATCAGAGGTCAGTTCCGTCATCAACGATACGCCGCTGTGATGCCACGATCGACGATCACCAGACAACTCAAGCCAGAAGCGCTAACTCAGGTAGCAATACATCAGTTTAAGCATCTGGCAGAACGTTTGCAGAGCATTTCCAGCATTATGAAAAACTTTTCAGGATGTTGGGGATATACAGGAAGTTTTGGCTTTGAACTGGCAACGGGGATTGCAACCGTCACTGCGCAAAGTGACATCGATTTGCTGATTCGCACTGAACAGCCTTTTGCCAAACAGCAGGCGATTGAGCTACTCGAAACTTTTCAGCAGGCAGGGTTGAATGTGGATATCCAGCTACAGCTCCCCCAAGGCGGATTGGCCTTAAAAGAATGGGCACGGAATAGCGGGAAAGTACTATTAAAACGGCCCGATGGTGCTGTTTTAATCGAAAATCCATGGCATTAGGGAATAGGTATCATGGCTTCAATTTGGGTCTATCCAGGGCAAGGTGTGCAAAGAAGCAATATGTTGCATGATCTGCCGCAAAGCACGCTGGTGAAAGAACACCTTGAGCGTGCCTCGGATGCACTCAAACAAAATGTGTTGCTGCTGGACAGTGCAGCGGCATTGCAATCGACACGAGCAGTACAGTTGTGCCTCCTCATTTCTGGCGTAATCAGTTCAGCGCTACTCAGTGCTGAAAACTTAAAACCGGACTATGTTGCGGGGCTATCGATTGGTGCTTGGTCGGCTGCAGTGGTTGCAGGCGTTTTAGCGTACGAAGATGCCGTCCGTCTGGTCGCTTATCGCGGTGAACTCATGCAAAACGCTTATCCGGCAGGCTATGGCATGACAGCGTTGCTTGGTACAGATCGTTCAACAGTTGAAGCATGGATAAAACAGGTTGAGGCAACAACGCCACAGGTATATGTCGCCAACATCAATGCGCAGAACCAGATCGTGATTTCAGGATGTTTTGAAGCCATGAATCAAGTTGCTGGATTGGCGAAACAGCAGGGTGTCGTGGCAAAGAAACTGGATGTAGCGGTACCATCGCACTGTGAGTTATTAAGTCAGCAAGCACTGCAACTTGCGACATCGATGGAGGGAGTCACTCTAAAGCAACCTAAAATTGGTTATTTAAGTGGTACCACAGCACGTATCTTGCGCAAGCCAGAACAGATTGCGGATGATCTGGCTTTTAATATGAGCCGTACTGTGGATTGGGAAAGTACGCTTCAGGCTGCATGGGAACGAGGTGTCAGGTTACAGGTCGAAGCTTTACCCGGCACGGTACTTACCACACTTGCACGTCGGATATTTAAAGATGGAACCGTATTGTCATTTCAGGGAACGCGCATAGATAGCATTCGGATGGCCATGCAAAAATAACAGGAAAATCATATTTCTATGGGAATGTGATTTAAAAAAACCAAGTAATCCAAGGATATGAGGGATTTACAATGATTATATATGGAACAGCAATTTTGGCGATTTGTCACCTACTCGGTGATTATCTGGGTAATACCCTCGGCATGTTGATCGGTGTCAAAGCCAATGTCGGTGGCGTTGCAATCTCAATGATTTTGTTGATTCTCTCTAAAGAGTTATTGGCAAAAAAAGGTTATTTACCCCAAGTGACACAGTTTGGGATCTTGTACTGGTCAGGTATGTATATTCCGATTGTGGTGGCAATGTCAGCTGGGCAAAACGTCGTGGCTGCACTTTCAGGCGGGATGCTGGGATTGATTGTCTCGGTCGCATCACTGATCGGCACAGTGCTGGTAATCCGTTATCTGAATAAACTTAGTGGCGATTATGAGACCTATGAATGGACGATTGAGGCAAAGGAAAAAATTGCCTGAAAAATCATAATTAACTGACAAAGCAATAAAAAAAGGATGTTCATCATGGATGCTATCATTGCTGTATTAACAAAAAATGCGTTAGTGACAGCGCTTGCAGTCACAGGTTTGATGATGTTTGTATCGCATCTGCTTTCCAAATATTTGACCAAAGGGAAGCTGCAAAGCTCTGCAATTGCCATTACTTTAGGACTGATGGTGGCATATTTTGCCGGCGTTTATACGCAAGGCACCAAAGGTATTTCCGATATTGCCATCTTCTCTGGTTTTGCATTATTGGGCGGTGCCATGATCCGTGATCTGGCCATTGCCTCGACTGCATTTGAAGTCGATGTAAAAGAGGTCAAGAAGGCCGGTAGAATTGGTCTCATTGCACTGACACTGGGCTGTATTGTGCCTTTTGTGATTGGTGTCATGGTGGCCTGGGCCATGGGCTATCGCGACCCGGTATCGATGACCACGATTGGCGCGGGCGCGATGACCTATATTGTAGGGCCGATTACGGGCACCGCAATTGGTGCAAGTTCAGATGTGATTGCATTATCAATTGCAATTGGGCTGATCAAATCAGTGTTCTTTATGGTGGGTACACCCTTACTGGCAAAGTTTATGTATCTGAAAAGTCCCCGTTCAGCCATGGTTTTTGGGGGGCTGGCAGGTACCACCAGCGGTACAGCGGCAGGATTGGCCGGTACCGATGTTCGTCTGGTGCCTTACGGCGCACTGGTCGCAACTTTTTATACCGGCTTGGGTTGTTTACTGGGCCCCTCTGTATTTTTCCTGACGGTTAATGCCATTTTTGGATAATGTATCCAGAGTCAGTGCAGGCAGCTTATTTACAGTGGAATAAGTTGCCCGTTTTAAGCCGATCTTAAAACAGGGGAGACGAAAGCTAAAATTCTATAATGAGGTTCTAGCTTGTCTGACTGCCACGTAAGGTAACCCCAATTGAAGCCACCATAATACAGGCCAAAGCTACCCACTGAATCAGGCTGATTCGTTCATGCAGAAGGACTAGACCTGCTAAGGCTGCTAATGCAGGTGCAAGACTGGAAAGTGTCCCATAACTGAGCTTGGTCAGTCGTTTCAGTGCCATTAAATCCAGTGCATAAGGAATCGCCGTGGCCAGCAGTGCAATCACCAGTGCTTTGCCCCAATATTGGGTATCCATCAGCGCAGGTGCATTATTCCAGAGCCCAAAAGGCAGCAGGGTCAGCGCAGATAAACCGATGGCAATGGTCAGGGCATGCATGCCGATGTTTTGCTGGACGACACGATGCCCAAAATAAATATACAGCGCCCAGAACAAACCGGCACTCAGAGCACACACTGCACCGATATAGGAAAAATTTTGGGCATTGGCATCGTGCCACGGCACCATTAAAGCAATACCTAAAATCGCAAATGCCACCCAAATATAGTCACTGCGCTGTTTAATCGAGAGTAGGGCTAAACCGAGTGGGCCAATAAACTCTAAACCCACCGCAATCCCTTGAGGCAGTTTGCCCAAAGAGGTGTAAAACAGAATATTCATACAGCACAAGGCAGCGCTATAACAGAGTAAATCTCGCCATTTGAGTTCTTTTAATTTGGCAATGATCTTCCAGGAACGAAACATCACTGCAACCAGAATGGTGGCAAAACAGAGTCTTAAAATCGTCACGGTGAGCGGGTCAAGTGTGGCAATCAATTGCTTGGCGAATGAGGCACTGATCTGATAAGCCACCATGGAAAGAACCATATACAGCACAGCGACTAATTGGAGGTTTTTCATTAGGATAGCCACTTCGTGTAGAGGGTAACGATCGGATGTTTAGCCATGAAAATGGTTTCCTTATGAATAAAAAGAACACCATGTCTTTTTGGTGGTCTCATTAATATCGAGTTGAAATTCAAAAGCGATTTGATTCTCTCGGATGACTTTAAAACCTAATCGTTTATGAAATTTTATAGATAAAACATTATTTTTTAATGTGTGGCTTATTAAAGTTGTAGCCTGTTTCGCTTCAATAAATTGAATGAATTGCGAAAGTAAGGAGGCAAATACCTTTCGTGTTCGGTACTTTGGATGAACAACGAAAATCGGAATAAACCATCTCTGCTGTTCCATGTACTCAACAGTAAAGTAACCTAATAATTGCTGATTGTTTCGATATTCAAATAGATAGCCTTGGGCTGAAGCCCGTATTAAAGAGGCCAAATAAGCTGACTGATCAATAGGTTTACCGGCTTGCTCAGACAACATCTTTAAGGTCATCAACGTGAGTTCTAAATGTTCTTCCATATACAATTACTGAATAGCCTAATTATCCAGCCTCTTTTTGTTGTCGAGCATGTTGCGTGGTAAAGGTACAGCCAATCGAGGCAATGATAATCGTACCCAACGCTAGCCATTGATTCCAGAGTAACACTTCACCGAGGAAGATAAAGCCTGAAAGCGCGGCCACCGCAGGTTCCAGACTCATTAAGGTGCCAAAGCTCAGCGGGGTTAAACTCCGTAAGGCAATCATTTCCAAGGTAAAAGGCAGGGCGCTGGCTAAAATTGCCAGGCCAATAAAATAATATAAATTCGGCAGTTCAAACACCCGATCGACTGCGCCTGAGAAGAGCGCGAAAGGCAGTAGACACAGCATGCCAATCGACATACCTAGGCAAACAGTATGATTGCCTGAGATGCCGGAAGGCTTTTGTCCGGCAATAATATACAGTGCCCAACAGGCACCTGCACTGACAGCAAACAATACCCCGATCAGGTCGAGACCTTGCTGGGCCTGTTGTAAAGGGAACAGCAAAACCAGACCGAGAATGGCGCAGCCGACCCAGATGAAATCGTATTTCTGCCGGGCATGATATAAAGCAACACTTAAGGGACCGATAAACTCAAAGGCGACCGCCAAACCCAGAGGTAAACGTTCAAGTGATAAATAGAACAGCGCATTCATCCCTGCCAGTGCGACCCCATAGGTCAGAATGGCTTTCCAGCGCACCACTTTAAAATTAATAGTCCAGATTTTAAAAATCACAGCCAGAATCATCGCACCAAAAAACAGGCGCATGGCAGAGACAGTCAATACAGGAAAGCTTTGAAACAGGATTTTGGCTAAAGAACCACTGCCTTGTACACATAACATGGCAATCATCAACAGCAATAAAGCATGCAGAGGTGTTTTCAGTACAGGGTTAGACATCTTATTTTTTTACATTCGGTATAATATTCACATAATAATTCAAATGCCCATAAAAAAGCCACAGCATCAGCTGTGGCTTTTTCAGCATAGTTCTAACTATAAATTAGAACAATACGCGAACGCGGATGGTACCTTCAACATGGTTCAAGGTATCTAGCGCTTCTTGAGATGCAGATGCGTCAACATCCATCACCAGGTAACCGATATCACCTTTGGTCATTAAAGACTGACCAGAGATGTTGATGCCTTGTTCAGCAAATAATGTGTTGATCTTCGATAACACACCCGGTACGTTTTTGTGGATGTGCAGTAAACGGTGCTGACCATCAGAAAGTGGCAATGCGATTTCTGGGAAGTTCACCGCAGAAAGCGTCATACCTTTGTCTGAATACGCAACGAATTTTTCAGCAACTTCCAGACCGATGTTGGCTTGCGCTTCCATGGTCGAACCACCCACGTGCGGGGTTAAGATCACGTTGTCTAAGCCACGAAGTGGAGACTGGAATTCTTCGCCATTGGCTTTTGGTTCTTTCGGGAATACGTCAACCGCTGCGCCTGCAATGTGGCCCGCTTTGATCGCATCCGCCAAGTCTTCAATCACCACACAGGTACCACGTGCTGCGTTCAAGAAGATTGAGCCTTTTTTCATTTTCGCGAACTGTTCTTTCTTGAAGAAGTTACGCGTAGATGGAACATCTGGAACGTGTAAAGTCACCACATCCGCAGTTTCTAAAAGTTCATCTAAAGAGCCAACTTGACGTGCATTACCTAATGGCAATTTAGTCACAGCATCAAAGTAGATCACTTTCATACCCAAGCTTTCTGCCAAGACAGAAAGTTGTGAACCGATCGAGCCGTAACCGACGATACCTAAAGTCTTACCACGAGTTTCAAATGAACCCACCGCAGATTTATTCCAGCCACCCGCATGTGTATCTTTCGATTTTTCAGGTACACGACGAAGTAACAAAATGGTTTCAGCAAGAACCAGTTCTGCAACCGAACGTGTATTTGAATACGGTGCGTTGAAAACAGGGATACCACGAGACATTGCCGCTTTTAAATCGACTTGGTTGGTACCAATACAGAAACAGCCAACCGCGATCAGTTTGTTCGCAGCTGCAAAGATTTCTTCAGTCAATTGAGTACGGGAACGGATACCAATGAAGTGAGCGTCTTTAACCGCTTCTTTCAAAGCTTCGCCTTCAAGCGCAGTTTTGTGGTAGTCGATGTTGGTATAACCCGCTGCGTTTAAGGTATCGATGGCATTTTGATGCACACCTTCTAACAGAAGGAAACGGATTTTGTCTTTAGGTAGTGATAGATGTTGGCTCATTACGGCTCCGCTACAAAGGCCAAAATTTAGTTGCAGTACTATAGCATACAGCTTTGAGATATAAATATTTGGTTTAAAATTAGCACAGCAGAATTGCTGATAATTTTTCAGTTGCAGCTGAATTTTATGGGTTAAACACATTTTGTTATTACAGTATCTTTATCCTGCGCTTTATCCCATGCCTGCTTCTATGTAAAATGCAGGTATCTGATAGTCAAACCTGAAACCTTCAGGTTTGCGCTGTTCTGCCGAGTTTCCATATGTTGGATATTACAATTTAAAATATTGAAAAATATTGTATTGTTATCCAGACGCTCTATCTTTACTTCTTGCTAGGCCTGTAAACGATGAATGCTTCAGTCGCTTTAACACCTGAGTTATTGACCCAATTAACGGCAATTGTGGGTGAAAACCGTATTAAAACCGATGCCGACAGTTTGGAAAATTGGGGACGTGATCATACCAAACATTTTGATCCGAACCCATCAGTCATCGTTTTCCCTTCAAGCACCGAACAAGTGCAGGCCATTGTCAAACTTGCCAACCAGTTTAATGTCGCAATTACCCCATCGGGCGGCCGTACCGGCCTTTCTGCGGGCGCAGTGGCAAGCAATGGCGAGATCGTGATTAGCTTTGACAAGATGAACCAGATTCTTGAGTTCTACCCAGCGGATCGTATGGTACGCGTACAAGCAGGTGTGGTGACTGAGCAATTACAGAATTATGCCGAAGAACAGGGCATGTACTATCCAGTAGACTTTGCCTCAGCGGGTTCAAGCCAGATTGGCGGTAATATCGGCACCAATGCAGGCGGTATTAAAGTCATTAAATACGGCATGACCCGTAACTGGGTCCTTGGCTTGACCGTGGTAACAGGTAAAGGCGATATCCTGCGTTTAAACAAAGGCATGATTAAGAATGCAACGGGTTATTCGCTTCAGCATTTATTTATTGGTGGCGAAGGCACATTAGGCCTAGTCACTGAAGCTGAAATCAAGCTTGAGCGTCAGCCACAGAACTTACAAGTACTGGTGCTCGGTGTACCTGATTTTGATGCAGTGATGCCGGTACTCCATGCATTCCAGAAAGATATTGACTTAACCGCATTTGAGTTCTTTGGTGAACTTGCGATGCAAAAGGTGCTCGATCGTGGACATGTACAACGTCCATTTGAAACACAATGCCCATTCTACGTATTGCTTGAGTTTGAAGCGCCGTATGAGCCAATTGTCGACAAGGCCATGGAAATCTTTGAGCATTGTATGGAACAAGGTTGGGTGCTGGATGGCGTGATGAGCCAGAGCCTTGATCAGGTCGAAAGCTTATGGCGTTTACGCGAAGATATTTCGGAATCAATCGCGCCGTTTATTCCATACAAAAATGATATTTCAGTATTAATTACCCACGTACCTGCATTTATTCGTGAGATTGATGCGATTGTTCAAGATAACTATCCTGACTTTGAAATCTGCTGGTTTGGTCATATTGGTGACGGCAACTTGCACTTAAATATTCTAAAACCTGAAAACTTGACCAAAGATGAGTTCTTTGCCAAGTGTCAGGTGGTGAATAAATACGTGTTTGACACCGTGAAAAAATATGATGGTTCGATCTCTGCCGAGCATGGTGTCGGTATGACCAAAAAGCCGTATTTGGAATATTCACGTTCGCCTGAAGAAATTGAATATATGAAGGCATTGAAGTTGGCGTTTGACCCGAACGGGATTATGAACCCGGGTAAATTATTTGATCTTTAATGCTTGATTGAATAAAAGAAATTCTGCTAAAAGCGTATCGAAAGATGCGCTTTTTTTATTATTAGGAAAGAATAAATGATAGAAAAACAAATGATTTGTCGGGGATATATTTGCTTACATCGCAAAGACATGGCTGCTGACTACGTTGATTTTCATAACAAGAATAATGATTTATATATCAGTATGATCTTGTTTATGAAAATAGAAGATTCAACTCATATGATACGCTTATATCTGAAAGATGACGAAAAGAAAATTTTGGATGAGTTCTTGGTCTGTGAAATTGTATTTGGACAATTTTTAGATCAAATTTCTTTGATGAAAAATTATTCAATATTGGATTTTCAAGGTAAAAGTGTAGGAATCGCTTATCTAACAGAAATCGGAGAATAAAGAGGGAATACCTATTTTCTTCTATACGCTTTCCAACCTGTCAAAATATGATAAATCAGCGGTAAAAGACAGAGTGCAAAGAAGCCACAAATCGCAACAGCCCAGACAGGTATATTCTGTGGGTTGCCCAAAAAGAAATAAGCAAAAACCGAATAAGACAGCATCCCAAACATCACCATTGTGCCGAGTGGAAGGGTAATTCTAAAAATTAAGGCGTTAGCAAAGGCTTTGTAAGGCTCCATATTCCGATTCAAAGCATAGGCAATAATCATGACCAAGATATAGCCCATAATAAACAGCATAAATAGGGTAGCGGCAAACAGTAAACCTGTGCGCCAACTCTTTTCTTGAGCAGACTGATCACCTGCCTCATAAACCACTTGAATATGGTCTCCGACGACAGGCACATCACCTGAACGGACTGAATTGTCCAAGACTAATGTTCTGTTTTGAGTATCTTTGAATTGCACCTGAGCCGTATGCATTAAGATTTTGGTTTTATACTTACGCCCGTTGGAATCTGTACGTTCGGTATCGACACATTCAGAGGTATAGCTCACGATAGTTGCATCGTAGCTCGCTTTGGTTGCTAAACCATATACAGCTTGCGACACCCAATAAGTAAAAGGGAAAAATAGGGAGCTGATGCTAAACACCACAACAAATAAATAAGCAAATTCAAACTTACTGCTGTTGCGATTCTTAGCTAAACGTTTTAGCCAAAACTTTGTCAGCACGAAAGACCAGACACACAAGATCGCAACCACCACCAAGAAAACCTGTCCCGCATAAGTCAGTTGCATGCATGATCCTATTTGTTATATTGAATAGAGATTGATTTTATCAAACGATAATTTTTTTAAAATCAAATTAATGAGTACGATAAAATAGTATTGTCTCTCACAAGTATAAATTTTTAAATAATGTAGTCATCGCAATGAATATCCATCACGAAATCGAAAAACTGTTTCAACAACGTCAAGATATCCCAATGTTTTATATCGAAAGTGGCAGCCGTTTATGGGGCATGGCCAGTCCTGATAGTGACTACGATGTGCGTGGTTTTCATCTACCCAGCAAAGACCAATATTTTGATTATAGAAAATATCGTGACCTGATTGAGATCATGGATGGGGACTTTGATTTTGTTTCTTATGACCTCGATAAAATGTTTGGGCTACTGACAAAAAGCAATCCAACCGTTTTAGAGTGGGTGAGAGCGCATATAGTGTATTTTAATGCTTTTCCAGAATGGCAAATTTTTCGAGATGGCTTGCTAGAGCGAATTGATTATAGCGCGTTGTATCACCACTATTTATCATTGGCAAAAGGTGGAATGAAAGTGATGCAAACCGCGGATAACTTTACCTATAAAAAAGTGTTTTATTCGATTCGTGGTTTGATGTCAGCAGAGTTGGCAACCCAAGAGCAGATGCCTGAATTACTGATAACCGATCTGTTTGCGCAAGTGGATGTAAATGATCCATTACGTCATTGGGCAGAAGATTATCTGGAAATTAAAAAGCAGCAACAAGAAAAAGCACAGCTACCCCAAGCGGAGCAAGCTGCAATTCTTCAGTTGTTGGAAAGCAAGATCGAGCAATTGGCAGCAAAGCCGATGCCCAAGGCTGATCGTCGTGCCAGTTTGGAAGCTTATTTAACGGATTATAGCCGTCATTTAAAACAGCATTACTATCAGTAAAACAAAGCGTTTATTCGTCAGCTGAGTTCGACTTAAATATTCAATGATTCCATATTTTGTCGGACTCAGATTTATGATGTTATCTGTTAAATCCCGCTTTCCAGAATACGAATATTCACATTAGCCACATGGTCTTTGGTTGCTTCAAAATGTTGCTGCATATGGGCAGTCTGCATGTGAGCTTCCAGATGAGCAGTACTTTGCCATTTCTCTAACATGACAATAGTATTCTCATCAGTGGCCTGCATCTCAATTGCAGGCAAGTGATCAATCAAGGCTTCATAACCATGACAACCATCCTCTGCCAGTACAGTTGGTGTCACTTTTTTAAATGCATCTAAGACTGCTTGACGATGCTCGGCGCCTGCATGGGTACGGATTTCAGCAATAATAATTAGCATGATCTGTTCTCGCTTAATGTGCGGCAAATAATTGATCTAAATGCGCTTTGTAGGCTTCAAGATAGCTTGGTACATTCGGTGCCTTGATCACATCATTGACAATAAATGTTGGAAGCGATTCCATACCCAGGAATTGATTGGCTTTGTGGAACGGGAGATAAACACCATCCACACCTACACCGTGGAAGAACTGGTCAGGATCGGTGAAGGCTTCCATCGGTGCATTCCAGGTTAAAGACAACATGTATTTTTTACCTTGGATTAAGCCACCTGAACCATATTTTTTAGAGGCATCTGAACGGCTGCGACCGTCACTGGCATAGAGTGAGCCATGACCAATAGTAAAAATATCATCAATATATTTTTTCATGGTCCACGGTGCACCCATCCACCAGCCTGGCATTTGGTAAATCACCACATCTGCCCATAAATATTTGGCAATTTCTGCTTGAATGTCATAGTCACTGTCGGTACGCGTCACCTGTACCTGATGACCTAAGCTGGCTAGATGTGCTTGAGACATCTCGGTCAGGGTGTCATTCAATTCACCATTGGAATGTTCAAACTTTTTCGCGCCGTTAATAATTAAAATATTGCTCATGGGATTACTCAAAAATATATACTAAAAACTGAGCGTATTTTAGAAAATCTATTCATGAGTAAAAATGCATAAATGAGCAAAATACTATTGACCAAAAATCAACAATTAAACTATCCAGCTTTTGATTTTTTCGCCTTATAGCAACGGCGAATGCCCCATAAAATTGCAATCGCGAGATACAACGGCCATAACATCACGAGCCAGATGATCGTCTCTCTTAAGCCATAGAGCCCGATTTTAATCGCTTCCCAGATTCGGCTGAGTAAAGGATCGCTGTCTAAGGTTGCAATGCGATTGATATTGAGATCACGGGTCTTGCGGACTTGCGCTTGCTGGAAAAACTCCAGCCGGATGGTGCTATAGGCCAAACGGTCTTTGACTTCCAGATTGGTCAGTTGCTGCAACTGGTTGTTGACCGCATTTGATGCACTGTTACTTTGGTTGGCGGTATTCAGTTTTTCTTCAAGCAGTTTTAATTCATAACGTTTGGCTTCATAGCTTTGGCTATTAAAGTTCAACATCAAGGGCAATAACTGATTCAGGAAAGGCGTAACCTGTTGATTGGGGATACGGACCGTGAGTTGTACCGTGGGGGTGATTTTTTCATAAATATCGACACTGCCATCGATACGCTCCCGTTCAGATCGGTCACTGACTTGATAATTAATCTGTTTCTCTTCGATATAGCCTTGGTATTGCGATAACTGCTGTTCCAGTGTCGATGTCGTTTTTAATACGTCTTTGACTTCAAACTGGAGTTGGGCACTTTTAACCAGTTGACGGTTCTGCTCCAAGGCATTTTGTTGCTGACTCACCAGTTGTTCCGGATTTTTCGCGGCATTTTGTTGTACCGCTTGGCTATCGAGTGCAACACTTTCCGTCGCGACAGCTGCATCACTGGCAGGGCCTTCTTCTTTTTTCGAGCAACCGAAGGCCGTACTCCCTAGGATTAAAATAATCGTTAATTTTTTAGTAAAATCTGACATCTCTGCATGCCTAAATTGTTGTGATATGAAGGTTGTAAAATCAGTATCTTCGATTTATTTGTTTATTTATAAGCAGATTGTTGAATCCAACAAATCTCTAGCACGGCATAACATTTTGTTGCCTAACCATGCAGTTTTGTATAGTAGCATAAATGAGCAACATGAAGTGCAGAGGGCAAAATGTATAAAACTGCAATAATATTGGGATGTGCTTTATTCCTCAGCGCATGTAATCAACCGATCACCGAATCGCAACAGCAGGCGGCAGTTCAAAAAAGTACGGCCATGCATGCGGTACTACTGGATCAGCCGAATTTATTTCACGATGATAATAATCTAAAGATAGATCAACAGTTTAATACGGCAGAGAATCCTACCGATGCACAAATTACGGTGGAACAGGCGCAACTAGATGATTCTGTGGTGGCGGTGCGTACCGAATATCAATTAAAGCGCGATCAGGATGTCTGGAAAATCGTGAATAAAAAGCAGAGTTACCAATGCGCCAGAGGTGAAAATACCGAAACCTTCCAGTTTGCGTTATGCCCATAATGATCGGGACTCTATTGTCCAGTCTAAAATCTATTCAAAAATGTGGATAACTTTCAGGTTATTCACATTGTCACAATCGCTGTGGAAGATGGATTCAAATTGCTGTCATTTTAAAAAAGTGCTAAAGTTGCGCCTGGCGATTGTGCCAAAAGGTAAAACATTTACCAGTCTCACGTAAATAGATTGTTTTTCTTATATACACCTAGTGAATACGGTGTTTTCACATTTATCACATGCTTTTTTAGAGCATGAAATCAAAATTTAATTCTAAACCATAAAATCTCGTGGTCGTGATCCTGTTTTCTTTTTTTGAAAATGGGACGGGCACTAGTTGGTTATTTTTGTGAATAAAACATGATGACGAATAATCAGAACATGACGTTAAACCGTATAACGCTCATGTTTCCTTTAGCTTTAGTGCTATTTGAATTTTCGGTTTATATCGGTAATGACCTGATTCAGCCAGCCATGCTGGCCATTACCGAACAGTTTGCCGTAAGTGCAACCTGGGCACCCTCATCCATGTCGTTCTACCTATTGGGTGGGGCCAGTGTGGCATGGTTACTTGGCCCGCTTTCAGACCGGCTGGGACGAAAAAAAGTATTACTGGCAGGGGTAGCTTTTTTTACGATCTGCTGTTTACTGATTTTGCTGACCCATAACATCGAGCAGTTTTTAACGCTACGTTTCCTGCAAGGCATGGGTTTATCGGTGATTTCAGCAGTGGGTTATGCGGCGATTCAGGAAAGCTTTGCAGAGCGTGATGCCATCAAGGTCATGGCACTCATGGCCAATATCTCTTTGCTTGCTCCTTTGCTCGGGCCGGTACTGGGTGCTTTCCTGATTGATTATGTGTCATGGCATTGGGGCTTTGTCGCCATTGCGGCGGTGTCTTTCATGAGCTGGTTTGGTTTAAAGAAATTTATGCCTGTCACACAGGAAAGTCGCAAACAGCCGAAACAGCCATTTAGCTATATCTTTGATGACTTTAAAAAAGTGTTTAGCAATCGCCGTTTTCTTGGTTTAAGCATTGCTTTACCTCTGGTCGGTATGCCGTTAATGCTGTGGATCGCCTTGTCACCGATCATTCTGGTAGATGAGTTAAAGCTCAGCAGTGTGCAATATGGCCTGGCCCAGTTCCCGGTGTTCTTTGGCCTGATTATCGGTAATGTGATTCTGATCAAGATTATTGACCGTTTCCCTTTAGGGAAAACCATTTTAATGGGCTTGCCAATCATGTTACTGGGAACGCTGTTCTTGGTGCTGGGGGTGATCTGGCCCATTTATCTGGTGCCATGCTTATTGATTGGTATGACCTTGGTCAGTTTAGGCGAGGGGATCAGTTTCTCAGTGATGTACCGTTTTGCCTTGATGTCTTCTGAAGTGTCAAAAGGTACCGTCGCTGCGGCGGTTTCAATGCTGATGATGGTGAGTTATTTTGTCATCATTGAACTGGTACGGGTGCTATATACCCATGTGCATATCTGGGCCTTTGCACTGGCGAGTGTGGTGCTGATTGGATTCTGGTTTGCACAACCGCGCAAGGTGTTAAAACAGGTGATGCTGGAGCGTAAAGCAGAAGGCATCAACTAATCAAAAAGCTGAGATCAATGTCTCAGCTTTTTTTATGCTGCTCAAAATAGCAGCAAAACTGTGGATATCTTTTTAGATACCCACAGTATCTAAATTATTTAATCACACCACAGGCAATACGGTCTCCGCCACCACCTAAAGGTTTTGGTGAGTCAGAATAATTATCGCCACCGACATGCACCATAATGGCACGGCCCTGAATATCAGCCAGTTTTAAACGTGGTGCAATCACAGGTTGGGTGGCAAAGCCTTTTGCATCTACAACCAGAACCGGTAAATCACCCAAATGACCATTTTCCGGGGTACCGTGATGAGGGGCCTGATTCGGATTCAAATGACTACCAGCTGCAAGCGCTGCACCCATTTTGCCATCTTTCATTGCGGCTTCACATGAGCCATTTTCATGAATATGGAAACCATGTTCACCCGGCGAAAGCTTGCCGAGCGCAGGGGTGATGAGCAAGCCTTTTGGTGTTTCCTGAAAAGCCACTGTACCAATAGAAGATCCCACACCTTTGGCATCGACCTGATAGACCTGTACCAGTTGTTTTTGTTGTTGCGTGGTTGATTGGGTCTGGATTTTTGATGCATTGTGATCTAAATCAGCAGAAGAACAGGCAGCAATACTCAGGCCCAGACAGCCCAGTAAAGAGAGTTTTTGAATCGTTAAAGTCATTGCGAAGATATCCTTATAAATTATCTTTATTTGACGATTCAAACAAAGTCTAGGATATCCCGCAAGCAAGTTAATCAATTGGTGACAAAAAATTAAACAAAATAAACCTATTTGGTTTCAGATGGAGCATCCAGTGTTGCAACCGGTTCATCCACATTTTCATGCAGCCATTCACGCCAGATCGCCAATAGAATCGCCAAGATCACAGGACCAATGAATAGACCAACCAAGCCAAAGCTGGCAATACCACCCAGTACCCCAAACATGATCAGGATAAACGGAATCCGGGTTGCACCTGAAATCACCAACGGTCGAATCACATTATCCGAACTGCTGACAATCAGCACGCCCCACAGCACCACCCCAATCGCTTCCATGGTTTGGCCTTGCGCAAAGAGCCATAGGCCAACACCCAGATAGGAAACCGGTGTGCCAAAAGGAATCAGCGCGAGGATAAAAGTCACCATGGTGAGTAGCATCGGATTCGGTACACCCGCCACAAAGTAGCTCAGACCTGCCAGCAGGGCTTGTGCCACTGCAGTTAAACCAACGCCATAGACTACGGCACGGGTAGTTTCTGAAATGGTGTCCAGATAATGATGCACACGTGGGCCAATTATCATTTCCAGGGCACGACTCACCTGAGCCAGAATCATTTGCCCGTCACGATAAAAGAAGAACAGGGTCATGATGGCAAAGGTCAGTTTGACCAGATTACGGCTAATTTCACTCAGGACAAAACGTCCATAACTCAAGTGGCTTTGAATCCATTCCGCAATATTCTTGGTAATGCTGTTCGGATCATTGCTGAGTTCATTTACGGTACGGCTGATATCCTTACCAATGATGGGCAGATTCCTGATAAAGTCCGGAATCTGGATATGACCCGAGAATAGTTGACGTTGTAAATTAAAATATAAATTGCGTCCTTCTAGTTGCAACATGAAGATTGCAAAAATGAAAGGAATTCCGATCACTAAAATTACCAGCGTGATCATCAGTGTGGCATTTAGAGTAGGACGGTTTTCACCAAAGAAACGACGCTGTACCCATAAATAAACAGGCCAGGTCATATACGCAATAATGGCCGCCCAAAGCACAGGGACAATAAAGTATTTGAGAATACTGAATCCCAAAAAGAGCAGGACAAAGAACAGTCCAAATAGCAAAACGCGTTGTAATATGGGAGCGTATTGTTGCACAAGCGTCCGTCTCTAAAAGTAAAATACGAATAAAATCATATTAACTGAAAAATCTGCACAGTAAAATTTCATTCGGTAATTTCACCTTTAAATGTTTTGCTCCAGCAACAGCATAAAATTTAAAATGTCAGCACGTTCGATGGTGAGATATGTAAAAAACAGGAAATAATGTTCAGCACAAAATACATGAACTCACGCTGGCAACATTTACTATCGAGTTTAATACAGGAGTCGGCAACGAGTTACAAAGCGTATTGTTAGATTAAATCCATCACGCATCCATAAATGAATTTTAAGGAGTAGTTCGATGGCTTATTCAAATAATCACAATCAATCACCTGAAAAAGCAGAATCGCAGAATCAAGCAAAAACGAATCCCAATGAGGCTTCCCAGCCCAATAACAACGTTGCGAACCTATTCAATAACGATAAAGCCAGCTATCAAGAGATTGAAGGGCTGACAGATACCGAGCAATTGCAACAGAGCTTAGACCAGAGCGCGGCCTCGCAGAATCCTGAGGGAAGTCATGGTAATGAAAATATTCGTAAAGTGGCAGAAAATCTGGATCGTGACGAAATGAAGCATAATCTGAAAGATGAAAGTGCTGAAAAAGACGGGCCGAGTGAAAATCCTGCACCGTTTATCACGCCTGAATAAACATCAAAGCTTGCTAAATCGAGCGATATCGAGAACCAAGCCTTTCACTGGTTTCATCTATACGAGATGGAACCAGTGTATTTAAAACCATTCACTGGGATCGTCGACTAACTGGTTTAACACCGGTTGCCACTGGCTTTGGATACTGACAAAGTTTTTCTGGGTTTTATCAAAAATACTGAGACCCTGCATGGCCAATGTGCCGTAGGCACTCCGCTCGGAAATCCAGGCCACAGGTTCCTGTTCAATCTTGTTAAAGAAGTCCTGAATATCTTTAGAGCTGGAACTGTTCGGTTTGACCCGATTGGCAATCAGCAGGATTTGGACCTTGCCTTTACGAATGCGTTTAATGTCTTGCAAATGCTTGAGGAAACGGCGGGGACTATCAATGTCAAAGAACGAAGGTTGCAGCGGCGTCACGATGGCATGCGCTTCGCTGACCAGTTGCTCCGCATGTTCACCTGACAGCGCACCAGGCGCATCAATAATTAAATAGTCCAGATTTTTTGGTGCTTCACCAATCGATTTTTCATGTCGCCAATCCAGACTCTGAATGCCAGTCACCGACGCCGGGCGCTGCTTTAACCATTGTAAAGAAGATTTCTGGTTATCTGCATCGGCCAGCGCGACTTTATAACCTTTTTGTGAGAGTGCGGCAGCGAGCGTGATCGCCGTCATGGTCTTGCCACAGCCACCTTTTTGATTTGCGATTAATATGGTTTTCATGAAATTAGATTTATTTAACTTGGCTCTCGTATTCAACCATACCTTAGCATCTTTTTAGCGCGAGTGTGTTACACATGACAAAAGTTTAATGTTGCAGTTAAATAGCGATATTCAGAAAAAGGAAGGTTTTATGTCGGTTTGGCTCGCAATGTTGATCGGTGGCTGTATTGGCGTCGTCATCACCACCATTATTTTGTCCAGCACCCGCAATGGTCGGGTACAGGCCGAATATGAAAAGTATATTGCCGAGCTGGAACTGGAACATAAACAGGCCTTGCTGGATGCGCAGAAGCGCAGTGTCAATACCAGCCGGGCGGTGCTGAAGGGAAAAATGGCGGAACAGTTTGCACCGATTTTGCCTGAATTCCAGTATCTGCCCAGTGATGCCAAATTCCTCGGTGATCCGGTCGATTATGTGGTGTTTGATGGTTATACCGATTTCCGTGATGGTGATGGAACTGCCGAAGATATCGAAGTGATCTTGCTGGACATCAAAAGTGGTGGGGCACGCTTAAGCAAAGGACAGCAGGCCATTGCCCAAGCGGTTCGCGAAGGCCGGATCCGTTTTGAGACCTTAAGAATTGATTTTGAAGATTAATGCGGGATCTCTAATTTCTGTGCCCGGGCGAACAGCATCTTTTGGGCAATGGCCGGAATGCCTTCCGCATCAAAATATTGTTTTTCGATCAGTTTAAATTTGGCTTGTAACAGGTGCCGCTCCATATCGCGATTGAGATGGCAACCATCTGCAATACGCTTTTGGATCGGGGTGAGTAAAGTTTGCAAGGACTGTATTTTCGCAGAGTCTGGATGTTTGACATGTTCAACCAGATGAAAGGTCCCTGTCGGCTTGAGCACGCGATAGATTTCTGCCAGTGCCTGATCAAGCTGGGCAATACTGCACAAGGTCCAGGTTGAGACCACATGATCCAGAGATGCGGTGGCAAAAGGCAGTTTTTCTGCACTGGATTGGATATGCTTGATAAAGAATGGCGCCTGTTGAACCCGTTCAACCGCAAGCAGATAAATGTCCGGATTTGGCTCCAGCGCATAGAGCGTATCGACATTGCCATAGAAGGGAATATTCAGACCCGTACCAAAACCAATCTCGAGGACCTCTCCTTCGATCGGGAGCAATAATTCACGACGTCGATCCATCAGGCTGGCGGTTTGCATGACCTGATTCAGTAAATGAGGGAATATACGGCGTTGGTAAAATTGGTAAATCATACAAATCCATTCATTGATTCAAAATAAGCGGAGGATCACTGCACCACAAAAATATGACCAAAGTGAGTTTGATTGTTACTAAAAAAAGCACTTTTTTTCACCATCTAAGCATACTATGAAGAGACGTGCTTTTCTAAGTTTTTCGTTATGTTGAGGATGATTGAGCCATGAAAAAACGTCTGTTGATGAGTTTATGCATGGTTGTTGCAATTGGGCAGACACATGCATCGACCAGTGGGGAAGAATACAATATTGCCAATGGTTTAGCGCCCGTTGTGAAATATCAGTCGATTTCGGTACTCAAGCCGTTTGACGGCAACTTCCGGATTCTCGGCTCAAAACTCTATCATGATGATGAGCAAGCCAAATTTTCTCCGATAGATTATGCGGTCAGTTTGGGACTGTTTGCGAATCCCGAGATTGCACGAACCATTGATGTTCAACAATATGACCGTTACCTGAACTGGAAAATGAAAACCTTACCGGTCCCACCCGATCAGGCCATCAAAATGGTATCGAATATGCACATTATTCCTGCCAATCCAGAGATTGCCAAACAGATTAAACAGGTGAAACGTGGTGATCTGGTGCAGTTAAAAGGTGAACTGGTTGAGATTCGTGATAAGGATCTGGTGTGGAAATCATCGCTTACCCCAGGTGGTGTCGGTGATGGGGCCTGTGAACTGTTCCGTGTTAACTCGATTCAGTGGATTGAGAAACAGAATATTTAACTTGATGCTGTATTTAAATAAAAAAGAGGGCGCGAAATCCCTCTTTTTTATGCATGTAAATTATTCTTCCTGTGCTTTTGTTTCAGCGGACTGAGTACTTCTCCAGTGATGTAACTGGCTTTGAGCATGTAGATATTCATTGAGCTGATCGACCGGCTGGCGAGTCTCTGTTTTAGCAGTACCCGTCTGGTCCAAAATTTTTGCCTGCTGTTCCCAATAATCATAGAGCAAGCCTTGAATATAACGGCCTTGCTCGGTTTTTAGTTCCAGATCTTTCAGCATCGACAGCGCAGATTGAACATTGTCCTTTTGGCGTTGCTGTTCAAATTCCGGGGTTAAGGTATTGGCTTCTTTCATCTTGGCCAATTCCATTTCCATGCTATCGCTCATATCGGTAAAGCGGCGGTCATAGTCATCCAGTATGGCAATATCATGGCCATCATCTGCGGTTGCAGGGAACTGTTTGATCGGCAACTGCTTTAATTGACCAATCTCATCGTGGGCCGAACTGCTTTGCTGCTCCTGTTTGGCTGTCGGTTCTTTATCTTTATTACAAGCGCTCAAGAGCAGGGCTGAACTGAGCATACAGCTTAGGGCAAAGGTGGTTTTCATACTCGGCATGGATCAACTCGACAAATATTTAGTTTGCAATTTTCTGAAAATGATATGCAAAGGTGGTATAGGGGAAATCAATCTGATCTTGCGCAGTTAGACCGGTAAAATCAAATACGATTTGTTCGAACTTTGCTTTTAACTGTTGCTGTTCTGCGACCGGCATGGCGGCAATAAAACTGGTCGACAATAAACGCTTACTCACCACTTGCTCAACCGTACCGTGATGTTTCTGCTGGAAGGTTTGTAATTCAACAAAGTTAAACAGTTGCTGCTGTTCAAATACCTGTTTCCATTGCTCACTGTGATAACGTGGAGTATCTCCTTCTAGCGGAGCAATTTCCTCCGCCAGTGCGTTGACCCAGTCCACCGTGGTGTCGCGTTGATTCCAGATCAGCCCTAAATGTCCCGACGGCGTTAATACCCGATGCATTTCCGTCAAGGTTTCAAGATTGGCAAACCAGTGGAAGGATTGGGCACATAGAATCGCATCAATCGAGGTATCTGCCAGTGGCAAATAATCACTGGATGCCTGTATACATTTCACCTGTGGATGGTTGTGCTGAAGCTGTTGTAACATTTCAGCGACAGGCTCGACCGCAATCACTTTTGCCTTGCTTTGCAACAGGTAGGGTAAGAATTTGCCAGTCCCGGCACCAAGGTCAATAACAGTGGAATTTTCACCTATCTGGAGGCGATCTTGCAGCCAAACCGCAATATCTTGCGGGTAACTGGGGCGAACCTGCTGGTACAGTTCGGCACCTAAACTAAAGCCTTTTTGAGCGGCAGGGTGTAAGGATTGTGTCATCTTTTGCGCTTTTTAATCTGTCTTATCTCTATAAAATAAGATACTCCGCAATTATGGTTTGGCAAAGCCATCATTTGGTGACTTTTTGCTACAGACCCTGGATCAATTTCTCAGTGTGAGCATGGATAAGCAAATCGTATTTGAAGATGAACATATTCGCGTTATTTTTTTAAAAGGTTCAAGTGACACTTTAGTGGTTTCGTTCGGCGATTTGATTAGTCGCGCCAAAGGAATGTCCATTAATGCTGAAAAATCATTAATAAAATATCAATACAACGTCCTTGGCATTATGCCAAAACAAAAATCATGGTTTCCTAAAAGCAGCATGCTGCAAATGCAGCAACAGATATTGCCTATTTTGCAACAATTTAAACAGATTGTCGGCTATGGCGGCTCCATGGGGGGCTATGCTGCAATTAAATATTCCAACTTGTTGAATATGCAAAAAGTGGTGGCTTTTGTCCCACAGTATTCGATCGATCCCGATATGGTTCAGGATCGCCGTTATGCCGAGTTTTTTGATGCCAGCATTCATCAAGAGATGCAGATTCAGGCCGATGAAGTCGATGCATCGCGTGAATATATTATTGTTTACGACCCTTATTTTGCCGAAGATAAAGAGCATTTTTTAAAAATTCAGCCTTTATTGCCGAAGATGCATGTTATTCATTTGCCATTTACTGGCCATGAAGCACTTTCGGTGCTGGCAAGCTCGCAATTGCTGAATGATTTTGTCGAAAAACCTTTTGAAATTACTTATTTCTACAAGCGTGTACGTGAAGTTAAAAAGCAAAGCAAATTCTATTATCGTCATGTGCTGGATGCCTTATTGGCAAGACATCATCAGGCCTTACTGAAGATTTTAGAAAACAATGAGTTTGAGCTGGATGAACGCTATTTTGATGCGGTCATCAAGCAGAAGCTGGTACAACAGTTATTTAAGCTGAAACATGCCAGCGAGCAGAACCTGCATAAGTTGGGGATTCAGCCGCATTTCGTACAACAGGCTGGTCATTCGAAGCCAACGCTCATAACGGCTCAACAGAGCTGTCTGGTCTTTAATCTGGTGAGTTTAAAACTGGAAAGTTATAGCGCTGAGACGCTTGCAGCCAATCTGAATTATCTTGTTCCGTTAAAAGTTGCGGACAGCACATTGGTGCAACTCGAGCTGAATGATGAAACTTATTTATTGACCATGAATGATCGTGGTATTCACAAGCTGGTCAAGGTTGGTGAGGCTTTGGCCTTGGATCAGTCGCCGCTGGTGTTTAAACGTTATGCCGAGTTTTGTAGCATCAGTTATAAGCAACTGAGCTTAAGCTGTGATGAACAAGGTTTCACGCATTTTGTTGAAAATAATGTGGATGAGCAGACCAAGCTGCAATTATTTAATTAATTCTTTGCCATAAAAAAGCCCTTTGCATTGCAAAGGGCTTTTTTTAGAACGGACTTAAAGGATTAGTTTGTACCAATTTTTGCGTTGGTATTCACATTGGCATTGACGCCTAGTACTTTAACACCGACATTGGCACCTGTTTGCAGGCCTTTCTTATCTGCATTCAAGCCGGTTTGGGCATTTACACCGGTAGTTTTACCGTTTACCTGTGCTTGCGCATTGGTTTGAGCACCTAAATTTAATGATTTAGGTTGGTTAGATGCCTTTTTGTCTTCAATACGTTTTTTGACATTTCCAGTAGTCTCCGCTGCAAACTCTTTCCCATCAACGGTTTTCTCTACTGCATAATCTTTAGTGTTTTTAACGGCTTCACCGGTTTTGTTCACGACAGTTGAACCGATATGAGTTGCTGTTCCAACGGTTTTCTGAGTTGCGCTTACGCCTGTATTGACAGCAGCGTGACCGACATTGTGTGCTGTATGACCTACGCCTTGTGCCACGTGACCAACGCCTTGAGCAGTATTTTTTACTGCGCCAGTCACACCCTTAAGCAAGCCACCAGACTGTACATTGACTTGAGCTGAGCCATTCGCATTGACTTCAGCGCTCTGTGCAAAAACAGAGGCAGAAGCAAGGATAGTTGTTGTCACGATAGCTGTTTTGATCATTTTTTTCATTGCGATTTCCTTAAGCGATGTACCGTAAAGCGGTACTTCATTAACGCAAGTGCATCATAGCGAGCAAAAAAGAAAAAATGTGTGATTTTCATCAAAAATTACATCCAGATTACAGCTCAAACACACTTTGGTGAGAAATTATGAAGACTAGTTATCATAATAAGCACGTGAAAAGTGATGTTTTTTAATTAATATAAAATCCTGTAAATCATCATTTTTATATTTTTGGGGCAAAACGGTTTTTAATCATTTCGAGTTATATTTTATCGAACCAAATATGAAAATTTAGAATATTTAAATAGGATTAAACCGGTTTAAAAATAATCAAAATCATGGCATTTTTATTGCTTGGTATAAATAGGTGAAATCGTAGTTGTACTTTTTTGAGTCATTTAAAGTTTTAGGACCCATTTTCGATTCCACCTGATTCTTCATTTTGAAGAATGAAATCGAGTTAAAAAATTTAAGGGCTTTAGGTCCCATGAAATTTTTAATCGTTTTGACTTGAAATGTATATGTGAAATTTAAAGTGAATTTTTAAATTGTATTCGCATTATTTATAGAAAAACAACTGACAACCAGGTAATGACCAGTAACTCAAGCACTGGAGAATATAAATGAAACAGATTGCCGCATTTTTATTTGTCCTGATCACACTTGGCGTGGTGGTGTTCTATTTTGAACCCGCAACGCCGAGCAGTGCCTCAGACGATACCGCAGTTTACCAGATGCGTCCTGAGCACTCAGGCAGCAGTTCAAGCGTTTTAAAACCAAAGGAGGCCAAAACAGCAACACACACTACATCCGATATGTTGAATCAATTAAATACAACACAAAAAGATGTTCAATTTTATGACACCAAAAGTGATCCTTCGATACAACCGATTGATCCGGAAACCGACCCAGCGAATGAAATTAAAAAACTTTAAATACGCTGGATTTCTTTATCCAAGAAAACCAAAAACTCAAAAGTTCTTTATCCAAGAACGATGGAGATCCACAGTGAACAATAAAATTTTATTACTATTAAGCTTATCCGCTTTTCTAACTACCACTACCTCAGCTGCAACACTGAATGCAGTCCAACTCAAACAACGCCTGAGTTCTGCGGCATTAAATAAAGTACAGCAGGGTAAAATTAATATTGAAACCCTGATCGATAATGATTCAAATGATTTATTGATCGAATATGATAACAGTGCAACCAGCACCACTTTTGGGCGAGAAAAACGCAGCCTGATTGCAGTGGGTAAAAATCAGTTCAAAAGTAAATACAGCAAAGCCGCAGGCTTTCAAACCTTACGTGAGTTTAATGGCCTGCCTTTGGGCTTGTACCGGATTCAAAACCGCGAAACCTTGGCACAAGTGTTAAATGATCCGAGCGTTAAAGGGGTGTATCCAAACCGTAAAAATGTAACCACCACCATGGAAAGCCTTCCCTTAATTAACCAACCGCAAGCGGTTACAAATGGCTTTAGCGGAGAGGGAACCAGTGTGGTGGTGATCGACACGGGCGTGAATTATAAGCATGCTGATTTTGGCTGTACCGCGGTAAATACCCCGGCATCGAGTTGTCGGGTGGTATATGCCTTTGACAGCGCTCCGGATGATAATAGTCTGGATGATGATGGGCATGGCAGTAATGTGTCAGGTATTATTGCCAAAGTTGCACCTCAAACCAAAATTATAGGGATCGATACCTTCCGTAAAATTCGTGTCAATGGTCAGTGGGGCAGTACTGCCTATGACAGTGATATTCTGGCGGCCTTAAACTGGACCGTGAACAATGCCCAGACCTATAACATTAAAGCGGTGAACCTGAGTTTAGGGGTGCCAGGGGTGAAATATACCTCTGAATGTAGCAACAGCAGTTATAGCACCGCCTTTGCTAATGCACGTGCTGCAGGTGTTGTGCCTGTAGTCGCGTCCGGCAATGATGGCTTTGCCGATGGTATTTCCTCACCGGCCTGTGTTGCAGGAGCTGTACGGGTAGGCGCTGTTTATGACAGTAATATTGGGGGTGTTTCCTGGGGAAATCCGGTGAAGTGTTCAGATCCGACTACTGCAGCCGATCAGGTGACCTGCTTTAGTAATGGCGGTTCACTGGTAACCTTGCTGGCACCGGGTGCCATGATTACCGCAGGCGGTGAAACTCAAGGCGGCACTTCACAGGCGGCCCCGCATGTTGCAGGCGCGATTGCCTTATTACGTGCCAATGATGTCAGCCCATCCGAGACGATAGACCAGACCGTGAACCGCTTGAAGGCAACAGGTAAGCCGATTCGCGATAAACGTACCGGTTTGATCTTCCCGCGTATTGATTTACTTGCGGCCACCAGTGGTCTCAATGCGAATTAAGCTGGGTTTAGCAGCTCAAGACTGATCCAGAAAATAGTTTAAAAGCCATAACTCGTTGCAGCTAGAGATAGCAGCAACGAGTTTTTTTATGGCCTCAATGGCATTGCGCCAGTGTGCTGGCACTAAAATTACTTTGCAGTTTCTTGAAATTTGCCTGCACTGCAGGATCTTCAATATCAAATGCTGTGGAGGTGTTTGCAGAGGCGCGGGTGGTATGTTGTGTCGATGAACTCGCTGAAATTAATCCAGAGTGATTGAATGTCCAGTGCTCTATGGCTTGTCCGCCGTCAAAGTAGCCGGTGAATTCAATAATGCAATTTTTATCCTGTTTCATCAGTTTCGCAATATTGCCTTCTGTTGTTGGAGATGCAGCAATATTTTTAATCTGCTCTAATACTTGGGGAGTAGCTGGGCTCTGGTTTTGCAAGGTTGAACAGGCGGTGAAACTCATTCCACTCAGCACTGAGACTAACATGATCTTGAAGGGGCGATGCAGCATGGGCAAAATTCCGGTCCTGTGAATTAATCACTTCAGTGTGTGGTCTAGGGGCGTGAAGTTCAATGCATGTTTTGAGATAACACTGTAAATTTTAAGCTTATTTTTTTGAATGAATCCCACAGCAGCATGATTTGGCAAATTCTGTCAAAAATAACGCTATAAACGGCCTGTCTTGATAATGACCGTCTCAGAGCTTAATGCCATAGTGTTTTGGGCTTTAAGTACAGGGAACAAGAGGTCATGAATACGAAGTCGAAAGCTGTAGCATTTCATCGGGTCATCATTATTGGTGGCGGTTTTGCAGGATTAGGGGCTGCAATCAAACTGAAAGAAGCTGGCATCCATGATTTTATTTTGCTTGAGAAAGCGGATGAGCTGGGTGGCGTATGGCGTGAAAATACCTATCCCGGTTGTGCCTGTGATGTGCCTTCTGCCTTGTATTCCTATTCTTTTGAACCGAATCCTGCGTGGAGTCGGGTATTCGCTGGACAGGCTGAAATCAAACAATATTTGCAAAATACTGCACTGAAATATCAGGTCATGCCGCATGTTCACTTCAAGCATGAAGCCTTAGCCGCAACCTGGTCAGATGCTAAACAGTGCTGGATCATTAAAACCAATCAAGGTGAGTTTCATGCGCAGTTTGCGATTATGGCGTGTGGCCCGATGCATGAGCCTGTGATACCGGATGTCAAAGGATTAAAAGACTTTAAAGGCGAGATCTTCCATTCTTCGCGTTGGCGCCATGATCTGGATTTAACCGGGAAACGCGTAGCCGTTGTTGGCACGGGCGCCTCAGCGATCCAGTTTATCCCCCAGATTCAATCTGTGGTAAAGCAACTGACGGTATTTCAGCGCACACCGCACTGGGTTTTACCGAAGTCGGATATGCCTTTACCTGCTCCGCTCCAGACAGTTTTTAAATATCTCCCTGTTACCCAGTCGCTGATGCGTGGTTCGGTATATGGTATTTTTGAGAGCTTAAATGGCGGCTTACAAAGTAATGTAGCCATGCGACAAGTACAGCGTATTGCTGAATTTCATATTAAACAGGGAATTAAAGATCCTGAATTACGCCGTAAAGTCACGCCCAATTATGTGATTGGCTGTAAGCGGATTCTCCAGTCCAACGAGTGGTATCCTGCTTTGGCACAACCGAATGTTGAAGTGGTGGCTGCTGCTCTCAGTGAAGTTAAAGACAATCAATTATTTACCAGCGATGGTCGCTGCGTCGAAGCGGATGTGATTATTCTCGGGACGGGGTTTGAAGTGGCTGAACCGCCGATTGCCCAACGAGTGTTTAACCGTCATGGTCAAAGCATGTCAGAAGTTTGGCAGGGTAGTCCGGAAGGCTATATGGGAACCATGGTGGCGGATTGTCCGAATGGTTTCTTGATGTTTGGGCCCAATATTGCGGTGAGTTCTTCGGCATTTATTATCATTGAAGCGCAGCTGGCCTATATTATCGATGCACTTAAACAGGCGATTCAGCAAAATATTCAAACCATTGAGGTTGATCCTGTGCGGATGGCCCAGTTTAATCAGCGTGTACAAGCAGCCTTACAAACCACGGTCTGGAATAAAGGCGGCTGTCAGAGTTATTTCATTGATCGTAATGGACGCAATAGTACCGTATGGCCATGGACAACGTTTAAGATGCGCCAGCAACTCAATCATTTTAATTTAAATGAGTATCTGATTGATCGTCAGGTTGCACCACAAACTGAAACCGTTTCTGCCTGATCAAGTCAAAAAAACCTCTAGTGTAAGCTAGAGGTTTTTTGATTAATTCGATGAGGGCTGACTGAGTCCGGCACGCTCAATCGGCACATTGCCTTCGTTAGTTCCGACCACCGCATCTTTGGTGTCCTGCCATTTTTTAGCGGTATATTGTTTGGCTTTCTGGGTTTGCTCTTGCACGATCTCGGATTGTTCAGCGCTATATTGTTTGGTGCTTTGCCATTTTTCACTCATTTTTTGAGAGGTGTTTTCAGATGCACCTTGAATTGAGTTGCCCAAATTCTGCATGCCTTTGCCTGTTTTATACAGCAATACACGACCGATGCTTGGGTTGTCGCCATATGGCATCGCTTTTTCAGCTTCGGCATTTGATACTGTTGCGGTATGATTTGTGGTATCCGCTGCCCAGAGAGAAGACGAGGCCGCAAGTGCAGTGGTTAAACATATGAGTTGTACTTTATTCATCATCTTTTCTGTCCTTTCAGCGATCGTGTCGCAATCGAGATTTTATATCTTATCGTTGAGTTGAAGAAAAGAGTGAGGATGATATGAAATTGATACGCTACGTAACCTTTATCAAAAACTTATGCAGAAAAAGAAGAGAAATAAGCAACTAAAAATACCGAGCACAATAAAATAGTCTTGTTTGCGTAAACTTGCCAAACGTATAACAGACAGATAGATTGAGCTGAAAAAAACCAGTGCAAAAACAAGGATACAAGCTAAGGGGAGATTAAATAGCCATTGGGTATTACTGAATAGAATAAAAATAATGCTACTCGAAATCCAGTAGAGCAGGGCACATAAAAATTTCTTGAGTGCTAATTGGCTGACAGATTGATCTAAACGCGGTAATACAACGGCCAAAATAATCAGTGCAATCATTCCTCCTAAAATCGAAATAATCATAAAAAACAGGCCACTCATATCGGGTTTAGTTCGAATGAATGGAAAGCGTGTATAGCTTGCCCAACCGATCAAGAGTAAAGCGGCATGTATAGCTGCAATAATGATATCGATACGATAATAATTTTTAGATTGAGACATTTATATAAATTTAATGCACATAAAAAAACCTGCTATTACTAACAGGTTTTTTGAAGCACTACAAATATCAGCTTAACCTTGCATACACTGAAATTCGTCATCACAATGGTATCTTTAATGAATGTGATAATTGTGAATACATCAGGTTGCGCAAATTGATTTATTGGATCCTTACAACCTTTTCTACACGATCCGATGAGTCATAGATCACTTGAATAATTACCTTAGCGCCTCTAGTCGCTGATTCAGGTATTGATACCGTTTCTATTAATGAATCAAACGGTAATGTACTTGCGACTAAACCATTGTATAACGCTTGTCCCAATCGTTTGGATGTATTGCCTTGCTTATAAAATATAAAAGTATCGATCCGTTGATCGCCGACTAATTTGCTTGAGCTTGGTGTAATTACCTTGCTAATAAATTCACTGCGAGCCATTCCAATAGTAATAGGATTTTGTATATTTTGATTATGTTCTATTTGAGGCTGAGTCTTAGAACTAGGGTTTAAACTACAACCTGTATGACCCACAGAAAGTAGGATAAGAAATGATAGAACGTATTTATTCATATGCTTATAGATCTTTTTAAAAGAAAATAAATAAAAACCCGCTTCTAAAAGCGGGTTTTTTATAAAAAGTAAATTAACCCTGCAATACACTTACATCTGCAATCGCCGTGAATAAATCACGCAACTGAGCCAGTAAACGTAAACGGTTGGCTTTCAATTCAGCATCATCTGCCATCACCATTACACCTTCAAAGAAGGCATCGATTGGAGCACGAAGCGCAGCAAGCTTAGACAATGCTTCTGTGTAGTTACGTGCAGCAAGCAATGGCTGAACTACAGGTGTTAATGCTTGGAGTTCTGCATAAAGTGCTTTTTCAGCCGCTTCAACCAGATTCGCTTCAACCACAGCACCTTCAGGCGCTGCTTCTTTAGCAAGAATATTGGCAACACGTTTATTTGCCGCAGCCAATGCAGCTGCTTCTGGCAAGGTGCGGAAATGATTGACCGCAGTCACACGCTTGTCAAAATCAAGAGGAGATTTTGGTGCAAGTGCTTGAACCGCCTGAATCACATCAACCGCAACACCTTGGTCTTCATACTTGGCACGATAACGGCCTTCAAGGAAAGCAACTGCATCGGTACGTGTCTTGTCATGATCTTTGATGATGTCGCCATAACCTTGCAATGCAAAGTTCACCAATTCTTCAATCGTAATGTCTAATTCATTTTCAATGACTAAACGCAAGATACCGATTGCAGAACGACGTAATGCAAATGGATCTTTCGAACCTGTTGGTGCTTGACCAATACCGAAAATACCGACCAATGTATCTAAACGGTCCGCCAAGGCAATGGTTGTACCCGTCTTGGTTTGCGGTAATACATCGCCTGCAAATTTAGGTAAATACTGCTCACCCAAAGCTTCGGCAACTTCGTTATTTTCACCTTCAAGACGCGCATAGTATGTGCCTGCAATCCCTTGAAGTTCCGGGAATTCACCCACCAGCTCAGAGGTTAAGTCACATTTAGCCAATAACGCTGCTTTTTCTGCATCGGCTGCATTTGCACCGGTAATTGGTGACAATGCTACAGCCAGTTTGGCAATACGTTCAGATTTATTCCAAAGTGTACCCAATTGTGCCTGGAACACCATGTTAGCCAGTTTTTCTTTACGAGACGCAAGCGGTTGCTTCTGGTCTTGTAAGAAGAAGAACTCCGCATCGGACAAACGTGGGCGAACCACTTTTTCATTCCCTTCAATAATTTGAGTTGGATCTTTAGACTCAATATTTGAAACGGTAATGAAGTAAGGCTGTAATTTACCTTCGGCATTGATTAAGCAGAAATATTTCTGGTTATCCTGCATGGTCGTAATCAACGCTTCTTGCGGAACCGCTAAATAGCGTTCTTCAAAAGTCGCACGTAAAGCCACAGGCCATTCAACCAGACTGGTCACTTCATCAAGTAAGTCTGCTGGCACAATTGCAGTGGCATTGACTTCATCTGCCAAGGTTTTCACTTGTGCTTGAATCGTGGTTTGACGCTTTGCAAAATCAGCAACCACATAGGCTTGTTCTAACGTTGCCAAGTAGTCATTTGCATGCGCCAAAGTCACGGCTTCAGGAGCATGGAAACGATGACCATAGGTCACGTTACCTGTTTTATGATCTTGAATAGTTGCGTCAACAATTTGGTCGTCTTTGAGTAAAAGAACCCATTTCACTGGACGTACAAACTCGGTACGGCTTGCAGCAGAACGCATACGCTTAGCAATTGGTAAATTGTCTAATGCAGTTTGTAAAATCTGTGGAAGTAAAGCGTCAAGGCTTTGACCTTTTACATCTTTTAGATAGCAAACTTTTTCAACTTTACCTGCTTGGAAAGTAGAAAGCTGATCAACGGTAATGCCTTGACCACGCATAAAGCCTTCAAGTGCTTTAGTTGGTTTGCCTTCAGCATCATATGCCGCTTGTACTGCAGGGCCATCAAAACGTTTTTGTGTATCTGCCTGAGCCGCATCAATATCAACAATTTTCAATGCTAAACGACGTGGTGCAGCATAAGCTTCGATTGAGGCGAAATTTAAGCCTGCATCTTTTAAGCCTTTTTCAGTTTCTGCTTTGAGTGCATCACGTAAGGTTTTTAAGCTTTTCGGTGGAAGTTCTTCACAGCCAAGTTCGAATAAAACTGTATGCTTGGTCATTATTTATTCTCCTTCGCTTTTTCAGCTTGGGCTGCTTCTGCCTCAACTTGTGCCTTGAGCTGAGCCAATACTTCATCACGCAAATGCGGTTCTGCCATCGGGAAACCAAGTTTGGCACGAGCAGCCACATAACTTTGTGCAATTGAGCGCGCCAAGGTACGAACACGTAAAATATAACGCTGACGTTCAGTCACGGAAATCGCACCACGCGCATCGAGCAAGTTAAAGCAATGCGATGCTTTGATCACCTGTTCGTAGGCAGGAAGTGGCAATTCAGCTTCGATTAAACGAGAGGCTTCAGCTTCATAGAAGTCGAACAGTTCAAACATTTTATCGACAGGTGCGTATTCGAAGTTATAGGTCGATTGCTCAACTTCGTTTTGATGGAATACATCACCATAGGTTACTGTACCGAATTGACCTTTAGTCCAAACCAGATCGTAAACTGAGTCTACGCCTTGCAGATACATTGCCAGACGTTCTAAGCCGTAAGTGATCTCACCTGTGACTGGGTAACATTCGATACCACCGACTTGCTGGAAGTAAGTGAACTGAGTCACTTCCATACCATTTAACCAGACTTCCCAACCTAAGCCCCAAGCGCCAAGTGTTGGAGATTCCCAGTTATCTTCCACGAAACGGATATCGTGTGTCAGCGTATCAATCCCGATTGCTTTTAATGAATCGAGATAAAGCTGCTGGATATTATCCGGGTTTGGCTTAAGCACCACCTGGAACTGATAGTAGTGTTGTAAACGGTTTGGATTTTCACCATAACGCCCGTCTTTCGGACGACGTGAAGGTTGAACATAAGCCGCGTTCCAGGTTTCTGGCCCCAACGCACGTAAGAAGGTTGCAGTGTGGAATGTCCCTGCGCCCATTTCCATATCATATGGTTGTAATACGACGCAGCCTTGCTCCGCCCAATAGTTTTGTAGGGCAAGAATCAAGCCCTGAAAGGTATCAATATGCGATATAGCACGACTCATGGTGCATCCACTGGAATCAAACAAAAATTGTGCTTAAGTATAAGGATTTTGGTGGTGGGTGGCAAAGGCTTCGAGCGCTTCACTCACAAGTTCTGATCAGAAATAAAAAAAAGTTATTTTATTCCGCATTCATTTCTACTTTTGGCAGAGAGTAAACCTTTCATATAGGTAATTTCTTGGTTAATTTTCATTTGTTGAATGTATTCTTCTATCTGTTGATCGGCAGCTGAACTTTGAGAGGAGGTTAGGGATGGATTTCTCGGTGGATTATCATCGACTAAAAATGCCTTACCCTGCATGAACCCCCAGTTTTTATTGATTTCAGTTCCATCTTCAAGAACTGCTGATGTCTGTAAAAAACATGTTCTGTCATATTTAATTAAAGTAAATGCTTTTATAAAATATGGGCTTTGAGTAGATTGAAAAGTCTTTACTTCGATGAATTCGGGCTCATTTTTAGAGCTACAGGCGGCTAGTAGGAAGGTTAAAAATAAGCTCGGCAATAAAGATAAAAAATTGTACATGAGATGGAAGAGATAAAGTTTTCTTCATTTTATTATAGATAGATTATATTCCCTTGAAATCAACAATCTGTACTGAAGAGGAAAATCCTCACGTCACCCCATGACGTATAGCATCTCTCATGCTCTTAATTTCACAATGTGGACATGTTAATTTTTAAACGATCTTCTCTGTTTTCTTCAGGTCGTTTGAAATGTCTGATCGCATTCGTGAAAAGCTGCAAATTTTAGCAGACGCTGCCAAATATGACGTGTCCTGTTCTTCCAGTGGCAGTGACCGTAAAAACAAAGGCAAGGGACTTGGAGATGCCAGCCATTCAGGGATTTGCCATAGCTATACCGAAGATGGACGCTGCGTTTCCTTGCTGAAAATCCTGTTCAGTAATGTCTGTATTTTTGATTGCGCTTATTGCGTATCACGCCGTTCTAATGACGTAAAACGTGCGGCATTTACCGTGCAGGAAGTGGTTGACCTGACCATTAATTTCTACCGACGTAATTATATTGAAGGGCTATTTCTTAGTTCAGGTATTTTCAAGTCCGCAGATTACACCATGGAGCGCATGCTGCAGGTAGTGAAGAAGCTGCGTCTTGAAGAAAACTTCAATGGTTATATTCATCTCAAGACCATTCCAGGTGCTTCCCCAGAACTGATTCATGAAGCAGGGCTATATGCCGACCGGATGAGTATCAACCTGGAAATGCCGACAGAAGCCGGACTGAAAACCTTTGCCCCTGAAAAATCGCATCAGGAAGTACAAAAGGATTTGGGTCTGGTTCGCGATCGCCTGATTCAGTTGAAGGATGAGCGGCAGGTGATCAAGCATGTGCCAAAATACGTGCCTGCGGGACAAACAACACAAATGGTGGTGGGGGCGCATCAGGAAACTGATCAGGATGTGCTGTTAATGGCGGATCGGCATTACAAGGAATTTAAACTTAAACGGGTTTATTTTTCGGGTTATATCCCGATCAATACCGAGAATCATTATTTACCGGCTGTGGGTTCAGCACCACCGCTATTACGTGAAAACCGACTATACCAGAGTGACTGGTTGATGCGTTTTTATGGCTTTCAGGTCAATGAAATTGTAGATGAGCGTTTTCCGCATCTTGATCTGGATATTGACCCGAAACTGAGCTGGGCCTTACGCCATCCTGAACAGTTCCCGGTGGATTTAAACCGTGCCGATTATCAGATGGTATTGCGTGTGCCCGGCATCGGCGTGAAATCAGCCAAGAAAATTGTGCAGGCAAGACGTTTTGGCAAGATCCATATCGATTTATTAAAACAGCTCGGTGTGGCTTATTCGCGGGCAAAGTTTTTTATTCGCTGTGAAGACAGCCCACGTTTTCAGAAGGAACTCTCTCCTCATTATATCCGTCAGCAAATCCTGACGCAGGGTTCCTCAAAATACGTGCAACAACTTTCACCGCAGCTGAGTTTAGGTCTTTAAGCGTGTTCACTGATCCAGTGGCGTATTGCTTTGATGGTTCCATGGCGGGACTGCTGAGTTGTGTTTTTCGAGCCTTTCAGTTCAAAGAATTTGAGGTGCAGCTGTGTCTGCACAATCAGGTTCAACATGGCCTGTTTGCCAGTCTGATTGAGGTGCCGACCCATGAACGGCAGGCGCAACGGGTCTGGGCAGGCCTGCAACAGAAATTATCGCAATCGGCCTTGAGACAATTCTATTTTACGTCTTTATCAGAATCGCTGGAGGCCTATCAGCATTTATTTAATTACTGTATTTATGTGTTCCAGCAGCAAGTTTCTGTTGAAAAAGACTATTCACATCCGAGTGTGCTGGCTATTGCGCAATGGACCAAAAAGGTCGGGCGTGAAAAACACCGTATGGAGGCATTTATACGTTTTAAGAAAACCTCGGATGGGTTGTTTCTGAGTTTGGTACGACCAGATTTTAATGTATTGCCGCTCATTCAGCCGCATTTTAAACGTCGTTATCAGGATCAACGCTGGCTGATTTATGATGAGCAGCGCCAATATGGGCTGTATTATGACTTGCATGAGATTCATGAAGTCTCGATGGAGGTGAATGAGATCGACCGTAATATCGAAACGGGCTTTAGTCAAAGCTTCCAGTTAGAACTGGATGAGCAGGAAGCGTTATATGATCAGTTATGGAAAGATTACTTCAATAGCGTCAATATTAAAGAACGGCAGAATATCAAGCTCCATGTGCAATATTTGCCAAAACGATACTGGCGTTATCTGAATGAAAAATATCTTTAATGCTCGGGCGGGGACCTGAAAAGAAGTGTGCTTGAGAGCCACTTGCAGTTTTAATTGAATCTGAGTAAAAAATAAGCTTGTCCTTACGGCTTTAACACGATTTTAAAAATGACAAAACCAAGAGCTAGAAAATGAACAAATTAAGTTTTAAATGCCTATTACTGGCAATGACCTGTTTAAGTATGGAGGTCATGGCGGAAACACCGGATAAATCTACCGATGCTTATAGCCTTTGTGTGGATGAAACTATTCAGGAATTGGGACTGGGCAATATTAATAATGCCGTGGTAGAAATCTGTAGTAGTAGAACCAAAACATTATATAGCAAGCAGATCGTACAATTACTGGATCAAATTAAGAAGCAGAGTCAAGAATATCAGCAGCCTGAACGCTATAACGACATTATGAAATCACAACAATTGTGGAAAAACTTTGTGGATCAGGAATGCCGTAATGCGGGTGCCTATATTGGCTCGCCGATGTATGAGTTTTGCCCGATGCAAAAATATGGCGAGCGAATTGAGCAGTTAAAAGAATATCTGAACTGAGAAAATTTATTTTCAACAGCTTTACTCATAATCTAAAACTATAATTTAAATACACCTTCAGCTTGAGTCGGCGTATACTTCTGCCTCGAATAAAACAACACTATTCCAGCAAGGTGCATTGTGAGCTCTACCCAATCAGACTGGCTAAATCTGCTTAAACCTAATTATAAAGTCCTGCCTTTGAGGGAGAGGATGCTGTCAGGCGTGGGGGCTTTATGTGGTCTGGCGATTTCCTCACTCATCAGCTGGTATGTGCTGGGGGGCATGAATGCCTGGTACATTGCACCGATGGGCGCTTCTTCAGTACTCCTCTTTGCGGTACCCAATAGTCCCTTGGCGCAACCGTGGAATGTGGTGGTCGGTAATACTCTGGCAGGTTTGATTGGGGTTGCCTGTACTCAATTAATGCCTGATCTGACCACTGCTTTTAGTGTGGCCGTTGGCCTCGCAATTTTTATGATGATGACCACAGATTCGCTACATCCGCCCAGTGGGGCAGTGGCGATTACCGCCGTGTTGGGCGGGGAGGCGGTCCATCGGCTGGGTTTCCATTTTATATTATATCCGGTGCTGCTGAACTCGATTTTATTACTGGTTTTCGCGGTGGTGTTTAACCGTTTGATTGGGCGTCATTATCCTTTGACTGCGCATGTCAATGAACGTTCTAAAGACCCGACACCGACACAGAAAGTCTCGATCCAGCCAAAAGATATTGAATATGCTTTAGAACATCACACCGAGCTGTTAGACATTAGCCAATATGATCTGGAAAAAATCATTTTAGAAGCGCAAGAGCATGCCAATGAGCGACTGGTCAATTCATTTGTCTGTCAGGATATTATGAGTCGGGACGTGATTAAACTGCATGAAAATGATGATATCCATCAGGCCGTAGATAAATTCAAGGCGGTTAACCTGATGAGCTTGCCTGTGGTCAATGCAGAGGAAAAACTGGTCGGGACGCTGGCTTTATACGAAGTGGTAGAATGGTTTAAGGGCGCGACTGATCCACGTAATTCATGGCAGCATTTTGTGCGACAGATTATGAGCCGGAGAGTGGTGACGGTTGATCCGTTACAGCCGATTCAGGATTTGGTACCTTATTTTGTAGAAAAATCTTTTAACTATATTCCAGTGGTTGAAAACCAGCGGCTGGTCGGCATCATCAGTCGTGCCGATATGATAGCGGCCTTACAGCAGCAGCTGAATCAAAAATTAAGTTAAAAAAAGCTACGGTTGGATTAGGGGTAATTTCAACCGTAGCGACCAAAAAGGAAAGTGAGAAATTAACGTTTTATGCCTTGGTCTTCATAGACAGTTTTCACAGGCTGGTTATAGCCTTGAACATGGTCAACACGCGCTTGCTGACGTTTTGGAATGACCAGCCATAAAATGAGGTACACCAAAATACCCGGGAAAGCGGCGCTCATAATCGAGATCACAACAAAGATCAGGCGTAATAAATTTGCATTCCAACCAAATCGTTCCGCAATACCGCCCATCACACCAGCGATCATGCTTTGTTGGTTTGAGCGATATAAACCAGAGTTGGTCATCGAGTGTATCTCCTTAAATTTATGAAATGGCAGCAAAAAGTAAAATATGAGTTGAAGAGCTGCTGTTATTTAAGAGATATGGGCGATGAATTTTTTTTAAAGTTTAAACAGATGAGAGATTAGTTAAGTTGTGTAAATTCTTGCTGGAAAAAACAACAGCATCGCCTAAAATGCACCGACTTAAAGCACACTGCTTTGTTAATTTGCTATTTCCATCCTATTGCGACGGTCTACATTACCTATCACAGGTATGTAGCAGCACTCAATGAAGTCCTGTTAAAAACCTAGGGGACAGCGTGAAAAGTACGCGATAGCGATGTTGATGTTAGAGATTTGTAGATATGCAGTTCAGGTTATCCTTACAGCAGCTTAGTGTAGGAGTCTTATTGAGTCTAAGTTTGATGGCGTGTGATAGTCATCATCCGGAACCTGTAAGACAACAACCGCAGACGCAATCGGATCATGAAGCGAGTTATGTACTCGCAGATGAACAAGAGCAAGCAACTTCTGATACAGAAGCGATGTCGCTCAATCAGGTTGCTGGACAAGCCACCTTGCCACACCCTGTGGTGCGTCAAGATAATCATAGTCAACCCTCGGAAGCCGATCTGATCTATGTCGGTCGCTATCATGCCCGCATTCCATGTACAGACCCTTTTGCAGGCTGTGTAAATAATGAAAAAGAAGCTGAATATATCCTGAATTTATTAAGTGATGGTTCAGTGTACTGGACCAATACCAGCTTTGGGCGTCTCGGTTCCGATCCAACACGTAGTGTGGCCAAGATCGAACAAACCTGTAAACAGGTGCACTGGCATGTTCATAAAGAACTGAATGAGATCATGGTGCGTTGTGACGCGGCAGATCTAAATCTTTACTATCAGATCAATCAGCAGCAGGATCTGGTATTAAATCTGGACAAGATGTGGAATGAAGGCAATGGCAATAACCGTAAGTTCTTTAAAGAATATCCTTTTCCGCAGCAAGCCTATGTCTTTAAAAGAGTAGAATAAAAATTGTTTTGATCATAAAAAAAGAGCGCAATAAGCGCTCTTTTTTTACAGCCTGGATTAGTAATCGAAGCTAAAGTGTTCTGGTGCCAGTGAAGTCAAGGTACGAGATGTTGTTACCATTGACTCGGCATGGCCTTGAGCGCGTGGTAATAAACGGTCGAAGTAGAAATCAGCAACCTTGATTTTTGCTTTATAGAATTCAGGGGTTTCAATACCGTTACCTGCTTCTAATTTCTCAGAGGCAATCACTGCTTGTTGCGCCCAGAAATAAGCCATCATGACGTAGCCAGAGAACATCAAGAAATCTGCAGAAGCTGAAGACACGATATCACGGTCCTTACGTGCAGCCAGCATGATACGAACAGTTAACGTGTTCCATTGTGCACAAAGCTTGGTTAAGTCCCATGCAAAACGGCGGAGGTATTTGTTACGTGCATGTGCAGCACAGAATTTCAGGATTTCAGCCGTATAATCACGAACCACTTTACCTTTCGAGCTTAACAGGACTTTACGACCAATCAGATCGAGTGCCTGAATGCCTGTTGTGCCTTCATACAAGGTTGAGATACGTGCATCACGTGCGATTTGTTCCATACCCCATTCACGGATATAGCCATGACCGCCGTAAACCTGCATACCGTGGTTAGCTGCTTCTAGACCCATTTCGGTCAAGAAACCTTTCAAGATCGGCGTATAGAAACCAAGCTTGTCATCATAAGCTTCATAAGCTGCCTGATCGCCACTGACCAATGCATCTGTCATTTTGTCCGCAAGTTTTGCAGCATGGTAGATCATTGAACGACCACCTTCAGCAATTGCTTTTTGCGTCAATAACATACGACGAACATCAGCATGGTGAATAATCGCATCAGCTACACGTTCAGGTTCTTTCTTGCCAGAAAGGGCACGCATTGACATACGATCTTTGGCATAAGGTAAAGCACCCTGGAAAGACAGTTCAGCGTGTGCAATACCTTGCACTGCGGTACCGATACGTGCTGTATTCATAAAGGTAAACATTGCATGTAAACCTTTGTTGATCTCACCGATCAGGTAACCTGTGGCATTGTCAAAGTTCAACACGGCAGTTGCAGAGGCCTTGATCCCCATTTTGTGCTCGATAGAACCACAAGACACCGCATTGCGCTCACCTACGCCACCATCCGCAGTCGGGATGAATTTAGGCACGATGAATAGAGAAATACCACGTGTACCCGCAGGCGCATCTGGAAGGCGAGCTAATACGATATGAATAATGTTTTCAGTTAAATCGTGTTCACCCGCAGAGATGAAGATTTTGGTCCCAGAAATTTTATAGGTACCGTCTGCATTTGGTTCTGCTTTGGTTTTGACCTGACCTAAGTCTGTACCACATTGAGGCTCGGTTAAGCACATGGTGCCTGACCAGGTACCTTCAACCAGTTTAGGCATATAAGTATTTTTTTGCTCGTCTGTACCAAACTGCATGATGGTGTTCATACAACCTGTACTTAAACCTGGGTACATGGTGAAAGACCAGTTCGCGGTTCCCATCATTTCTGATTTGATCAGGTTTAAAGACATTGGCAAGCCTTGACCGCCAAATTCTTCCGGATAAGAAAGACCTTGCCAGCCACCCATCACAAACTGGTCATACGCTTCTTTAAAGCCTTTCGGTGTGGTTACCTCACCGTTATTAAACGTACAGCCTTCTTCATCACCTGACTGGTTAAGCGGAGAAAGTACGTTTTCGCAATAATCTGCCGCACCTTCAAGAATCATATCAACTGTATCAGCATCCGCATTTTGACCACTTGTCAAAGTTTGGTAATGTGCTGGATAATCTAACATTTCGTTCATTAAGAAACGAATATCACGGAGCGGGGCTTTATAAGCTGGCATAATCTTAATCCTGTATTTGAATCATTTTGGATTATCTGTTTCGATACTTTGATTATTCACAATGGTGATAAAAATACATTGATAATCACTGGGGAAAAGAATGTCAGAAAAGCGAATCTCCTAGATTTGATGGAGATGGAAAAATCACTTTTCTGTGGGTGTTTAAACTTATATTAAACGTGAAAAATACTTAATTCTATACTTGAAAATATAATGATATAAAGGTGTTTGGTAAAGCTATGCGTCTAAAATATTTAACTTTATGTTTAATGGGTCTCAGTCTTTCGGCCTGTTCTCAACATGTCATTAAAACCAATCCAGCGACGGTCAACCTCGAGCAGAAGGCAGTGAATAGCCTGAATGCCATCTACGAATATCCAAGCTATGACTACCGTGGCAAATTCAATATTCATGTTGATCAGGAGCCAAGTAAAAATACTGCAAAAGCTGAACCTGCATCTTTAGAACCGGCACTCAAGCAAAAAGTGGAACAATACTTAAGAGAGCAAAAGGTCAACTTAAACAATAAACAGAAGCAGGCTTTGTATACCGCACTGGCGCAGGAACAAAAAAGCGCTGGTCGTTCCAAGGCTGACAAGTTTACCCAGGTCATGACCAATATTCTGAACGAGATGCAGTTTGAGTACGAGGGTTCGGTGCATTATCGTCAGAAAATGGGTTCCTTGAACCTGACGGCGCGTTATGAAAAGCCCACCTTGCTGGTACAGGCCAAAGTGCCGATGGTGCTTGATCTGAATCATTATAAATTCTATATCAACTACTTCGCCTTGATGCCTTATCTGGTCAATAAAGACAACCAGAACAAGCTGGCCTATCTGGATTTTTCAAAATATCAGGACGCTTTCAAGCAAGTGGATTACAAGAAATTTGCTGAATATGTGAAAGCATCCAGTGCGGTTTATTATCGTCTTGCCGATCAAAAGAATATTCAGGCCTTATCCGTTTCCTCTGCTGATCAGGCTGCAGGCGTGGTGGAAAAAATCCATTTAAAAACCTCGGTTGAAGAACTGATTCTGCAAGCGAATTTATATAGCAAGGTCAATGAAAAATATTTGATGCAAAGCGTTTTAAACCTGAACGCGCAGAATTTAGAAAAACTGGTTGCAGATGAAGTGGCGAATGCCGAGCAGGCAAAATCTAAAGCATCATTACTGGAAACAAAAGATTCGGCAGATGATGCCAGCTTGGTAAGCCAACAGCTATACCGTCTTGTGAATCAGCATTTTGGTGTTGAGGATATTGAGGAAGCCGATGCTGATGAAAGTGCAGATACGGCGGAAGCAGCAGCGGCACGTGCAGCTGTAGCAGCGGCTGACGATCCCAAAGCATCTGAATATCCGGAAGAATCTGATGATCTGGAAGCAGCTGAAGATGAGCAGGCAGGTTTATCTGAGCAACAATGTACAGCCCTGCAAACAGCGCCTAAAACCACCTATGGCGATGTGCAGTATTGTCAAAGTGTATATGGCATTGATGTGTTCTCGGATCAGCCAGTAGAGCCAGGTTTCTTGACTTATATCCAGAAATTACAAGCGGTTGAAAAAGAATTCGCAGTTTATGATCAAAACCAATTTATTGATGATCAGGCATTTAAAGCACTTTGGCTGAAACATCAGGCGGATATTGAGAAAGCTTTACCGCCTGTCGACAAACGCAATCCATTTGTGATGGATGTTGGACTGGATGCTAAAGGACGTGCTGTAAAGATTGACTATGATTTGAATTATGGTCTGCCTGAGTTGAAATCACGATTTAATATCAAGGCCGATATGCTGATTTCCAATTATGGTAAAGGCACACCGATTGACCAGGCGCAGTTGAAGCAGGCGAAAACATGGGCTGAAGCCAGCAAAGGTTCAATGCTTGAGCAGGCAGTGAACAGCTTCTCGGAAAAGTTGGGACAGGCGGGTATTCAGGAGCGTTCAGCCGAGCCGTATCGCTTATCTTTAGATGATCAGCTCAACCTTATTGCCGAGCAGCGTTACGATGCAACACGTGCTTATGAGCCAACGTATAAGGCGGTATTCATTGCCAAATTGACAGAAAATGCGCCACACATTGTCCAGCGTTACTCAAGCCAAGAGTTGCAGGAAATAGCTGCTGTATATGCGTATTGGTACGCCGATGAGGATGTTTATAATCCGGAAGGCAAAGCACTGCAAAAGATTGAAACTTTGCAAAACAAACATCATCTGCAAGGTGAAGACCAGTTTGATGATGGTTTAGGGCGTTCGGTTTACCATATTGTCAGTGAGGCGATGCAGGGTGAACAAGATCGTCAGGCATGGAAAAAGCTACAGGCTCAGTATAAGCAGCCGCAACAGTTATTTGCCAAGCAATACCGAATCCAGTTCGAACAAGAAAATGGCGCTTCAACTGAGGAAAAAGTCTTACTTGCGCAAACGGCAAATATTTTGGGACAAGTCTATGTCGATGCACGTAAAAACCGACTGTCTGAACAATCGATTAAAGCTTTAAAGATTGAACATAATGAATTTATTGATTATGAAATCTTTAAACAGGTCTATCAGAAGATGTTAAATCTGAAGTAAGCCAGCACAAAAACAGCCTGTAACATACAGGCTGTTTTTTTATCTAATTTTCAAATGATTATAAAAAATCTTTCAGCTCAGGTTTAACCCCGTTCCAGATGGAGAAGGCTTCAATCGCTTGACCCACCAGCATGCCGAAACCATCCGTCGCAGGCACTTGGCGTTGTTGGGCTTGATCGAGAAAAGTGGAGGGTTTGCCATAAGCCATTTCATAAGCATGATGGAAAATCAAGCTTTCAGGCAACTGCAAGGTATCTCCCGTTAAACTTGCTGAAGTTGCATTAATCACCAAATCAAATTCACCTGACAGTTGATCGAGACCGATCGCTTTTAGCTCAGTTTGCGGGACAGCATCTTTTAAATCTTCAACCAGTTGTTCTGCGCGGGCGAGAGTACGATTCGCAATCACAATCTGTTTTGCACCTGCCTGTACTAGAGGATAAATCACACCACGGGTTGCACCGCCAGCCCCTAAAATCAGAATGCGGCTATCTTTAAGTTCCCAGCCTAGTGCTTGAATCGCAGCAACCAGACCCTGACCATCGGTATTATCGCCATACAGTTTGCCATCCTGCATCCAAAGCGTATTTACGGCTTTGGCAATCTTGGCACGTTCAGTCAATTGATCACACAGCGCAAAGGCTTGCTCTTTAAACGGTACTGTGACATTTATTCCCGCACCATTCTGGGCAAAGAAGTCTTTGGCAGTACCTTCAAAACCATCCAGTGGCGCAAGAATTTTTCTATAGTTTAAATCGACCCCGGTTTTTGCTGCGAATGCATGATGTAACTCTGGTGAGCGTGATTGTTCAATCGGGTTTCCAATTACAGCAAATTGTTTGGTCATGAGTGATTCACCAATATCAGGAAGAGGGTCAAGTGCTAATGTTTCTTGGTCATAAGGCATCGGCAAACCAATTGATTTGTCTTAATCCTTCTATGGCTTGAAAGTCTTTGGTATTTCGGGTGACCAGCGTCAAGCCATGAGCCATTGCAATGGCTGCAATCTGTCCATCAACAAAAGGAATATTATTTCCATTTTTTTGCGTTTGTATCCTAATTTCTGCATGAATTTTAGCAGCTTGTGCATCATAGTCCAGAATAGGAATTAAACTCACCACATCATGTAAAAATTTTGTGATGAGTTGTTTGCGCTGTCCATCAGGCATTTTAAGCCAGCCAAAACGTAATTCATGCCAGACAATACTGGAAATCGCGATTTCATGTTGAGCAAGATAAAATTGTTTTAACACAGCTGAGTCTGGTTGAGATTTGGCTAATTCAGAAATGATATTGGTATCAATTAAATAGCTGATCTGGCTTACCATGAAAATTCACGTCCTTGGCTTGAATCTCGTTCAGGATGAAAATCAGTAGGTTCAGTATTTAACGTTTGCAGGGCTTGTTGGTGCCAGTTTTCCCAAGCCTGCATAAAATTTTTCGGCTCGCCTTGTAATTTTTGATATTCTGAATAAGAAATAAGTACCGCTGAGGTATGACCATGTTGAGCAATAAAGGTTTTCTGACCTTGTTGGCTCTGCTGAATTAATTTAGCCAGATTGGCTCGGGCATGGGTAAATGAGATATGTGACATTTTAAACCCTCTTTTTATTGTACATTTTTATTGTACATTTTTTAGAAGCAGAGTGTCTATTTTTTTAAGATTTAAAAAAAAATCCCTAATGCAGGATTAGGGATTGTTAGGGATTACTTTTGCAGTCCCAACCAGTCTCTTGGTTTTAGATAATAATCGGTGAGACGCTTCTCTGCCGAATCTGCATCCCATTCAGGACGATATGACCAACCTGCCAGATTAGGCAAGCTCACCAGGATTGATTCAATGCGCCCACCTGTCTGTAGACCAAACAAGGTACCACGGTCATAGACCAGATTATATTCGACATAACGGCCACGACGGTATAACTGGAACTCACGTTGCGCCTCGGTGTAAGGCTGTTCACGATGCTTTTCAAAAATCGGCAAGATCGCGTCTAAATAACCATTACCAACGGCCTGCATATATTTAAAACAGGTTTCAAAATCCCACTGGTTCAAATCATCAAAGAATAAACCACCGACACCACGCTGTTCATCACGATGTTTTAAATAGAAATAATCATCACACCATTGTTTATGTTCTGCATAGACCTGTTCACCAAAAGGCTGGCACAGGTCATAAGCTTTTTGATGCCAATTAAGCACATCCTCATCATCTGGATAGAATGGGGTTAAGTCAAAACCGCCACCAAACCACCACACTGGATCCTGACCTTCAGGCTCAGCGACAAATAGGCGAACATTGGCATGAGAAGTGGGGATATTCGGATTTTTCGGGTGAATCACCAAGGATACACCCAATGCCTGTGCCTTCGCACCTGCAATTTGTGGATGACGTTCAGTTGCTGAAGCGGGGAGTTTACTGATATTGATGTGGGAGAACATCACCCCACCTTTTTCAATGACTTCACCATTTTGCAAAACACGAGAGCGTCCGCCACCGCCTTCGGTTCGTTGCCAATCATCAATGATAAACTCAGCGGTTCCACCGCCTGCACGTTCCTGTTGCTCTAGTCCTGCACAAATGCGTGCCTGTAGATCGAGTAAAAACTCGCGAACACGTTGAATATCAGCTGAAGTTGGATGCTGCATGATGATCCTCTTGATAAGATCTAGGAATTACTGATATCAAAACATAAATCCATAAAAAAAGTAAGGGATTTTTGAATCTATATGAAATATGCATGATTTAGGGTGAAAAATCGTGTTCAGTTAATCTTGGTTTTTACTTTGACCTTTGGAACGGTTCTTTTCAATAAGCTCATTAATTTCTTCATTGTATAGCCAGGTATTTAAAATACCTTCAGAACTTTCCAGGCCAGTTATATCTAAAAAATGTTCAAATGTACCGGCAACTTGCTCTCTATCATCGGTACCCAGTGAATCGGGATCAATTTGATGGATACCGTCTGAAAGTATTTTTAGCCGTTGTTGTTTACTTGGTTGAGCTGAATGCTGATAGAGTTGGATATACGCTTCAGCAGTCTCAGCGACCTTTTTATTCAATAACTTTTTTAATTGAGGATCTTGAACGCCTGAATAGAGCTGGCCATCCGTTAAAAAATGATCTTGTTGCTGGAACTGATTCAATTGATTGATAATTCCAGCGTTTGATGGATGATCTTTATTCTCTTCTGCTTGAGTACAGCCACAGAGTAGTAGAACAGCTGTGGCTAAGAAAATACTGAATAATTTCATTTTGATAAATTCTCTTATCTAAGCAAAAGATGACTCTAAAGTCAGAAATCATCTTTTTTATAGAGATGATCCATACGTTCACTTTTGGTCTTTAAATATTGTTCATTGAAGGGATTACGGCCCACCGTAAGCGGAACACGTTCAACCACATTAATCCCCAGATCAGTCAACGCTTTGAGTTTGAGGGGATTATTGGTCACCAGTTTCACTTCTTTGATTTGAAGATGATCCAGCATGATACTGCACATATCATAGCGACGCGCATCGGCAGGCAGGTTTAATAACAGGTTCGCATCAACCGTATCATGACCTTGATCCTGTAAGGCGTAGGCACGGATCTTGTTGGTCAAGCCAATACCACGTCCTTCCTGACGCAAATATAAAATGACACCTTGGCCCGCTTCATTAATCAGGCGTTGGGTGGCTTGTAACTGCGGGCCACAATCGCATTTAAGCGAAGCGAAAGCATCACCCGTCAGGCATTCAGAATGGATACGCACAAGCACAGGCTTATCTGGAGCAGTTTCTAGCCCTTTAGAAAGCGCCACATGTTCCTCACCCGTTTCTGGATCTTGAAACACGGAAATATTGAAGTCACCAAAGGCAGTCGGCAGCTTTGATGTTGCAATAAATTCAATCGGCACAGAGAACTCACTATGATCATAAAAACTGTCTGAGTATAGCTTAATGTGTGAAGATTGCGCGAACCGGAATTTCTGATTTTTTATATAAGTTTTTCTTTTTCATACAAAGCACACAATAATGGTTGATAAACAGTGACATAATTCAGGATAATCTACGGGTCATTCTTTAAAAATTGTAGAAGAATGTTCAGCACTACATCATTCGCACGTGTGGCTGATTGAAGGTAGATCATATTTAATTGTATGATTGCCCCCATTTAACCCAGCTTCGGACTTGCCAGGCTTAAAAAGGCTTTGCCACATTATGTTGTATACCGAAATTCCAACTCAACGCCCTGTTACGCCATTGTTAGATGGAATTGATCATCCACAACAATTACGTCAGCTCGAGCAAAGCCAACTCGTTCAAGTGGCGGATGAGTTACGTCAATATATTTTGTATGCAGCTGGGCAGAGTGGCGGACACTTTGGTGCAAATTTAGGTGTGGTCGAACTGACCGTAGCCTTGCACTATAGCTTTAATACACCAGATGATCGTCTGGTCTGGGATGTCGGACATCAGGCTTATCCGCATAAGGTGCTAACGGGGCGTCGTGATCGTATCGCGACCATCCGTAGTAAAAATGGTTTGGCTGCGTTCCCTGCACGTGATGAATCTGAATTTGATACCTTTGGTGTAGGCCATTCTTCGACTGCCATTTCAGCAGGGCTGGGTATGGCGTTGGCGCGCCGTTATCAAAAAGATCCATGTGATGTTGTTGCAATCGTCGGTGATGGGGCAATGACCGCGGGCATGGCATTTGAAGCCATGAATGATGCCGTTGCGCATAATGCCGACTTGATCGTGGTATTAAATGATAACGATATGTCGATTTCGTGTAGTACCGGTGGTTTTGCCAAACATCTGGCAGCCATTTGGGAAACAGGGCAGTTGATTAATGTGAATGAACAGGGTGAAGCCTATGTTCAGCCTCATCCTAAGTGGACTTATAATTCACGGTTACATCAATCAGCGACCGATGCCGCTGATAATTTATTTAAAGCAATTGGTTTTGATTATTTCGGACCATTTGACGGACATGATGTGGAGCAACTGGCGCAAGTGTTCCATGCGCTGAAAAAGCGTAAAGGCCCACGTCTGGTTCATATTTATACCAAAAAAGGGAAAGGTTTTGCGCCAGCGGAAGCCGATCCGATTACCTATCATGCCATTACTAAAATCGCGCCAGCCGCTGCAGCACCAGTAAAAAAATCACCCCCTAAATACTCCGATGTATTTGGGCAATGGCTATGTGATGAAGCCGCTCAAGATGAGCGCCTGCTTGCCATTACACCAGCAATGTGTGAAGGCTCGGGTATGGTGAAATTTGCACAGCAATATCCTGAACGTTTCTTTGATGTGGCGATTGCGGAACAACATGCGGTGACTTTAGCTGCGGGTATGGCATGTGAAGGCTTAAAACCGGTTGTTGCGATTTATTCAACCTTCTTGCAACGTGGTTACGACCAGCTGATCCATGATGTGGCCTTGCAAAATCTGGATGTCACTTTTGGAATCGATCGTGCAGGTTTGGTCGGTGAAGATGGTCCAACCCATGCGGGTGCTTACGATTACGCCTATATGCGTACTGTGCCCAACATGGTGATCATGGCGCCGAAAGACGAGAATGAATGTCGTCAGATGCTACATACCGCGTACCTCTATGAAGGGCCGACAGCAGTCCGTTATCCGCGTGGCGCAGGCACCGGTGTTGAAATTCAACAACAGATGACGGCTTTGCCAATTGGTAAGTCTGAAATCGTGGCTGAATTTAATGTTGATGCTGAGCAGCACATCAGTATTCTGGCGTTTGGTAGTCGCGTTGCACCATCGGTTGAAGCGGCAGAACAGTTTGCACAGAAACATGCGATTGGCGTGCGTGTTGTGAATATGCGTTTTGTGAAGCCACTGGACGAACAAATGATTCGTGACTTGGCAGCGACCACTCAACTATTTGTAACGGTTGAGGAACATGCCGTGATGGCGGGCGCAGGCAGTGCGGTGAATGAATTCATGGCACATGCCAAGATTGTCAAACCGATCCTGAATCTGGGTTTGCCCGATACATTCTTACACCAAGCGACCCATCAACAAATGCTACAAGATTGCGGTCTAGATGCTCAAGGAATCCTGGCGTCCATTGAGCAAGCCTGGTTCTAGTTTCTAAGTTGATGTAAAAGCGAAAATAATTTTTCGCAACATTTTTCCCCTAAAAGCGCTTATATTTGCTAGAATATACGCGCTTTTATGCATTATTCTTTGTCAAAATCTTCAAATTTGTAGTGGGTGTTCAATGGAACCTATGGTGGTTATGGCTGCGCGTGCGGCTCAAACAGTTGGTCAAGAGCTTTTAAAGGCACATCAAAATCGTCATAAACTCGATTTACAAGTTGAAGAAAAAGGCATTGATGGTCCGGTAACACGTGTTGATCGTTACTTGGAACAACTTACAATTGATACACTTCGCAAAAGCTATAAAAACCACAGCTTCCTTGGTGAAGAGTTTGGTATGCAAGAAGGTAAAGGTCACGATGCAGACTGGTGCTGGGTGATTGATCCTTTAGACGGTACACAAAACTTTATCAACGGTTTCCCGCATTTCTGTATTTCTATTGCAGTACAACATAAAGGTGTCACTCAACACGGTGTGATCTATGATCCGGTGCGTGATGAGCTATTTTCTGCGAGCCGCGGTCGTGGTGCAGTGATGAACCAGCGCCGTATCCGTGTCAATGTTAAAGAAAACCTTGAAAATACTTTCCTTGCAGTCGGTCATCCGTACCGTGCCAAGCGTAATGGTGAAATCGTTTCTTATGCAGAGCAACATTTTGCGTCATTATTGGCAGTGACTAAATCTGGCGCGCAAATCCGTCGCGGTGGCTCAGCTGCATTAGATTTGGCTTATGTTGCTGCGGGTCGTTTTGATGGTTTCTTTGAGCTTGGCTTAAAACCGTGGGATATCGCTGCGGGCGAATTAATCGTGAAAGAAGCGGGCGGTGTTGTTGTCGATGCGCGCGGTGGCAATGAATCATTTGACAATGGTCAGGTGCTTGCATGTTCATTGAAGATGTTAAAGCCATTGATGCAAAACGTTGTTCCAGCTTGGGGCGATGCTGCAAAATAATTTGTAGATTAAAAAAAGAGTAGCATCTAGCTACTCTTTTTTTTGTGTAATAGGGCGGGAATAATAAATAGCTGAGATAAAAGTAAAATAACGGTATTGATTAAATAGGCAGCCCAATACGGTGGAGCATGCATTGATCCGAAAAGGGCAATCAGGAATTGTCCAATCACGATGCAGCTGCAGGCTGTGTAGGTGAGGATGGGATAGGTTGTATCCAGTTTCAGAAAGATTGAGAGGCCACGGGCAATAAAATAAATTGAGAAAAGAACACAGGTTAAAATGACTCCTTTAACCGGATACTCAAAGACGTATCCAGTATCATGAATAAAGGGGTAGGGATTTTGCTGCTGTCCATGATAAATAATATTCAAACACCCGAATAACCATAAACCCAGTAATAGTCTGATCAGCATAAAATTATTTTGTAGTTTATTTTCCATGTTTATTTAAAGTAATCTGTTGTTGTCACACAGAATAATTGTGCATTTAATAGAAGTGTATCGCTTATTTGTGATCGCTAGGCCCAGTATTTTCTAAAAAAACGTGACTTTCTTAAAGTTTCTGCTATAATCCGCCCACGCACTTAAATTCCAGTTCATTACCTGAACATTCAGTTCTATTCATATTAGCGCACGCTGTCCATAGAGAGGACCACATCTTGCGCCCAAATCGCTTAGCGATTCTTCAGGTTGAGGCAGTAATCAAGCGTGCGTTTAGTCCACATCGTCGTTATTCGGATCGCCGCTGAATTTCATATATTTTCAGCTTGAGTCGCTTTGCCGCTTGTTGCCGATGTCTATTTTTTGTATTTATTAAAATGGAGCACCCACAAGGGTGAAACTCTCTATGAGCAAAACTTTTGCCGAATTTTCTTTGCACGAAACCTTACAACAAGCCCTAGAAGGTTTAGGTTTTACGACACCAACTCCTGTGCAAGAACAAGCGATTCCAGCTGCATTAGAAGGTAAAGATTTATTAGTTTCAAGCCAGACCGGTTCTGGTAAAACAGCAGCATTTTTACTTCCTACATTAAACGCTTTAGCGGGTGAAGATACTTTTGTGCCATTCAAAGAGCGCATGAAAGCAGTCACTCAGCCTACAATTTTAGTTATTTCTCCTACGCGTGAATTGGCTCAACAGGTTAGCCAAGACGCGATTGCATTTGTACGTCACATGAAAGGTGTTCGTATTGCTGCAATTATGGGTGGTATGCCTTTCGGTAAGCAAATCCAGCAGCTTAAAGGTGCACAAGTTGTCGTTGCGACTCCAGGTCGTTTACTTGACCTTGTAAACCGTCGTCAAATCAAACTTGATAAAGTTGAATCATTAATTGTTGATGAAGCAGACCGTATGCTTGATCTTGGCTTCTCTGAAGACTTGGAAGCAATTGGTGAATTGGCTGCAAACCGTAATCAAACATTAATGTTCTCTGCAACTTTTGCTGATCGTATTATCCGTCTTGCTGAACGCATGATGAATGATCCGCAACGTATTGCCATTGAAACTGGTCACAGCACCAACACTGATGTAACTCAAACATTACATTGGACTGATGGCTTTGAACACAAGAAAAAATTATTGACTCACTGGTTATCTGATGAGTCTGTAGATCAAGCGGTTGTATTCGCCAGCACGCAAGAAGATACCGATATGCTTGCTGAAGAGCTGGCTGAAGCGGGTCATTCTGTTGTTGCACTCCACGGTGCGATGCCACAAACCGTTCGTAACCGCCGTTTACGTAGCATTCGTGAAGGTCGTGCAAAAATCCTGGTTGCAACCGATGTTGCGGCACGTGGTTTAGACGTACCGACCATTTCACACGTCATTAACTTCGGTTTACCGATGAAAAATGAAGACTATGTACACCGTATTGGTCGTACCGGTCGTGCGGGTCGTACCGGTCAAGCTGTGACTTTGGCAACTTACCGTGAGCGTGGCAAAATCCGTGCTTTGGAAGATTATTTAGATGCACGTTTAAATGTATCTGAAATCGAAGGTTTAGAACCATCTCCACCTCCTGCACGTTCAGGTCGTGACGGTGGCGGTCGTGGTCGCGGTGGTCGTGATGGCGGCGGTCGTGGTCGCGGTGGTTTTGGCGGTGGCCGTCGTTTTGAAGGTGAAGGTAACTTCAAACGTCGTGAAGGCGGTGATGATCGTCCACGTCGTAGCTTCGATGACAAGCCACGTGGTGAGCGTCCATCTTTTGGTGGCGAAGATCGTCCACGTCGTGAATTCAACTCTGACCGTCCACGTCGCGAGTTCAATTCAGATCGTCCACGCCGTGAAGGTGGTTTTGAAGACCGTCCACGTCGCGAATTTAATTCAGATCGCCCACGTCGTGAAGGCGGTTTTGATGATCGTCCAAAACGTAGCTTTGGTGGTGAAGACCGTCCACGTCGCGAGTTCAATTCAGATCGCCCACGTCGTGAAGGTGGTTTCAACGATAAACCGCGTTTTGACTCAAATGATGACAACCGTGGTAACCGTGTAGATTACAAACCACGTCGTGAAGGTAGCTTCGGTGACCGTCCTAAACGTGATTTTGGCGATCGTCCACAGCGTGAAGGCGGTTTCGGTGATCGTCCAAAGCGTAGCTTCGGTGATGACCGTCCAAAACGCAGCTTCGGTGGTGATGACCGTCCAAAGCGTAAGTTTGGTAGCGATGAGCGTCCAGTGCGCGGTTCACGTGAAGAAACTTTCGGTGGTGACCGTCGTCGCAAAAACGATTTTTAATCGTTAAAAACCGATAGAATGAAGAAGCCAGTTGAAAAACTGGCTTTTTTATTTCGGTTTAGTCATGTAAAATTATAAAAATGTGTACTAATTCAAACTTTATATAAGAAATGAATAAGGTGAAGCAAAATAAAAGCCTTTTGAGTCAAGCTTGGTCTTTCATGTGTAGTGAAGGGCTGCCATGCCTATTCGTCATTTTAATGCTGTGTAATGGTTTGTTTTTTGCTTATGCGTTGTTTGATATGATTAATACGGAATCATTCAATGTTAATTCTCATCCAACCACCAGCCAAATAGTTCCCAAGAATAACTACATAAATTAAATACTCTTGATACATGGTTTATCAAAATGGAAACAAGCGTTTAGTGTTTCAGTGTATAGTATGCGTGCATAAAAAGTGCAGGAAAGAATGCCATTATGAATAATCCATCTCCTCTTGATCGTGAAGCCTTAATTGAAGTTAAAAACTTAAGCTTTAATCGGGGAGAGCGCGTCATTTATGACGATATCAGTCTTAAGATTCGTCGTGGTCAGATTACTGCCATTATGGGACCGTCCGGTACCGGTAAAACCACTTTGTTGCGTCTGATTGGTGGACAGCTAAGCCCAGATCACGGCGAAGTGCTACTGGATGGTAAAAATATTGCAGCGATGTCACGTCATGAGTTGTTCGCTGCGCGCGCGCGTATGGGCATGTTATTCCAGAGTGGTGCATTATTCACCGACATGTCGGTCTATGAGAATGTCGCATTTCCAATCCGCGCACATACCAAATTGCCAGAACATCTGATTGCAGAACTGGTGGCATTAAAACTGGAATCGGTTGGATTGCGCGGTGCTGAACAGTTGATGCCAACCGAGCTTTCCGGTGGTATGAACCGTCGTGTTGCCTTAGCGCGAGCGATTGCACTGGATCCTGAGCTGATCATGTATGATGAGCCATTTGCAGGCCAAGACCCGATTGTAATGGGGGTATTGACCCGTCTGATCCGTTCCTTGCGCGATGCTTTGGATCTGACTACGATTATCGTATCGCATGATGTGGCCGAGACCTTATCGATTGCGGATTATATTTATGTGGTTGCCGAAGGTAAAATTCAGGGTGAAGGTTCACCAGAACAATTAAAAAACCATGCTTCACCTTTTGTACGTCAGTTTTTAACAGGTTCGGCTGAGGGGCCTGTGGAATATCAATTTACTCATCAAGCATATTTAGATAACGAGGTTCGTCCATGAATGCGATTGCCTGGCTAGGTAGACTCGTTATTGAGCGAATAAAAGGCATCGGCGCTGCCGCATTGATGCTCCTGCAAGTTTTATTTTCCATGCCATCAAAAGGTGGTTTTCGGCGCTTTGTTTACCAGATGTATCGGGTCGGGGTGATGTCCCTGCTGATTATTGCGGTTTCCGGTTTGTTCATTGGTGCCGTGCTGGGGTTGCAGATGTATAGCATTCTGGTCACTTTTGGCAGTGAAGCAATGCTCGGTACTGCAATTTCACTGACCTTGCTGCGAGAACTTGCTTCTGTCGTTGCTGCCTTATTGTTTGCAGGGCGTGCAGGCTCGGCTTTAACGGCTGAAATTGGTTCCATGAAACAGAGTGAACAGCTTGCCAGCATGGAAATGATCGGTGTTGATCCACTGCGTCAGATCGTAGCTCCTCGTCTATGGGCCGGTATTGTCAGTTTACCCATGCTCACGGTCATTTTTGCAAGCATTGGTATTATTGGCGGCAAGCTGGTTGGTGTTGATTTTTTAGGTGCTGATGAAGGTTCGTTCTGGAGTGGTATGCAAAGCAGCGTCCAGTTCTGGCATGACATTTTTAATGGCACCATTATTAAAAGCATTGTTTTTGCTTTGATTTGTACATGGGTGGCGGTATATCAGGGCTATGCCTGTGAACCAACCCCAGAAGGTATCGCGACTTCAATGACCAGAACGGTCGTATATTCTTCACTTTGTGTATTAGGTTTTGATTTCGTGTTGACTGCGGTCATGTTCGGAGGGATTTAATGAAATCACGTACTAGTGAGCTGGCCGTAGGTATTTTTGTCATTATCTTCGGTGTCGCTCTATTTTTTCTGGCGATGAAGGTCAGTGGCTTGGTGGGTACTAATCTGCGCGACAGCTACAGCATGACAGCACAGTTTGACAATGTGAACGGCTTGAAGCCACGTGCCAAAGTGACCATGAGTGGTGTAACCATTGGTCGTGTTGAATCAATTACGCTTGATCCGGTTTCCCGTCTGGCCACCGTTAAATTTGATCTGGATGGTAAGCTGACCAGCTTTAATCCGGAGCAGCTCAAAGAAGTGCAGAACAATGCGCTGGAAGAGTTACGCTATAGTTCTGACTATGAGCAAGCGAATGCTGCGAAACAAAAAGAAATGGAACAGCAACTTACCAGTAACATGACCTCCATCACCACACTCGATGAAGATGCTTATATAATGGTAGCAACCAATGGTCTATTGGGTGAGAAATATTTGAAGGTTGTTCCGGGTGGTGGTGTGAACTACCTCAAACGGGGTGACGTGGTTTCAAATACCCAGGGCACCATGGATTTAGAAGATTTGATCAGTAAATTTATTACCGGTGGTGCTGGTAAAGCCACATCAAGCTCAACAGCGACAGAAAGCCCAGCTTCACAGCCTGCTGCTGAAGCAGAACCTTCTTTTGTTGAGTAATTCAGGTTAGGAGATTGAAGTGAATACATTATTGAAACAAACGCTAACCGCAAGCGTATTATCGACAATGCTTGCAAGTGCGGCATTTGCGGCACCAACTGAAACCCCGCCTGACTTTGTTAAACGTGTGGCTGATGGCTTAATTACGCGTCTAAAAGCGGATCATGCCAAGTTGCAGAATAATCCGGCAATGGTGAAAAGCATTATTCGTCAAAACCTTGATCCATATGTGGATTCTCAAGCGTTTACCCGTATTGTGTTAGGTACTTATGCGAATAACCAATATACCAATGCTGCACAACGTGCACAGTTCGAGAAGAACTTCCGTGAAGTGATTATCGAGAACTATGGCGGTGCTTTCGCAAAATATACCAATGAAAGCTACACCATGCGTCCGTTTAAATCGACCAACAGCAAAACCCCTGTGGTGACTTTAGACTTCTTGCACAATGGCGAGAAAATTCCGGTGTCGTTCCAGTTAACCGACAAGGGCGACCAGTGGAAAGTACGTAACATCAATGTGTCTGGTATTGATTTGGGCTTGCAGTTCCGTAACCAGTTCGCTGCAACGGTGCAACGTAACGGTGGCGATATTAATAAAGCGATTGCGACCTTTAAACCAGATGCAGATGCTGCAGTTAGCAAAAAATAAGTAGGTGACGGGTGATTCAGTATATTGATCAGCAATTGGTCGTTTCCAAAACGATTAATTTTGCAAATGCAGAGCAGATCTATCAAGCTGGCTTAAAGCATATTCAGCAGCATAAGAATTTTCCTCTGGTTGTTGATCTGGGCCAGCTTGAGCAGGGCAATACTTTATCGTTGGCGGTACTGGTGCAATGGTTGCGTCAGACACCAGACAGTAAAGGGCTGCATTTCAAGAATGTGACTGAAAAAATGCTGAAAATCATCCAGGCCTGTCATTTACAAGATGATCTGAAATTGATTTGATGATTCTTGTAGAGATAAAAAAGCACCGTAAGGTGCTTTTTTTATTAGATCCACTTCTTCCAGCGGAAATAGATGGTCGGACCAATCAGGAAGGTTAATACCAGCGTGATCACAATCCAGAAACTGGTACTGCCATGTGAAAACGGTAATACTTCGGTATTCATGCCATAAATACTGGCCACCAGCATTGGAGGTGCCAGCATGCTTGGAAGAATAGAGAAGCGTTTGAAGGTCTCATTCATCTCGGTATTGGCAAAACCGGTGGTAATATCCAGTAAGAATTTTAGTTTTTGAAACAGGAAGGTATTGTGCTCCAGTAAAGAACGCACATCCTCACTCATCTCCCGGATATCGGGGTCATAAATATGGCTGCCTAAGGCACGTGGCCGCGAAAGGAAAGACAGAACTCGGCGCAGGTCGGTCAGACAGAGCTGAGCTTTTCCTAACATGTCTTCCTGATGCGCGAGCCGTGTGATCATGTCATCCAGATCAAGGATCTGTTCACGATGGTGATCGTTTAACACCTCGGCTGAATATTCTTCCAGATACTTATGCGTATCTTCCAGAATATCTGAAAGCTCATCCAGTTTAGATTCCAGCAAGCCTAATAAAATCCACACCGGATCTTTATAATCGATGCTGTAATCATTGCGTCTTGCCCGGGCGCGAAAGGCCCGGAAGGCCACCAGTTTTTCGCCACGTAGCGTGATCAGTTGTGTTTTATCCAGTAGAAACGCAACGGTGTGGACGGTAGCGGCGAGTGTATTCTCGAGATCTTCTTGTTCACGATCCGATTGAAAATTTTTATTCTTTGTTAAAAAATAGGTGCTGATATGCAAAATTCCGTCATCATCACGGTAGAATCGTGCTGATGAGGAAATATCTTCAAGTGACTTTAGGGTAGGTAGGTTTCGCTCATATGCATCCAGAATCCATTGTTGTTCTTCTTGGGATGGGGCGATGAGATCGATCCAGACCAGTTCAGGATGAAGGTCGAAACTGCCATTGATTGTTGCATCTTCTAGACTACCGCGCTCAGTGGCATAAAAGGCTTCAAGCATGTCTTTTTTCCTTGCGCAGTCGAGGTAAAGTTTCCGGTGTTTTTCCGAAAAGCAGGGTGTATTTTAGACAAGGATGAAACGAAAAACACTTGCCTAAACGTTATTTTTTAAAAAATCTTGTTACATAGCCTACTTTATCAGCATGACAGTTCTATAAAACGGTTTTAATTGTATGAATTCTATATGTGTTTTCTGTGGTTCCTCTCTCGGGAATGATCCTGTTTTCAAGCAAATGGCCCAGTTAACCGGGCAGGTGATTGCCGCGCAAGGCAAAACGCTGGTCTATGGCGGTGGGCGTTCGGGGCTGATGGGTGTGGTGGCTGATAGTGCGCTACAGGCGGGCGGCCGTGTGATTGGTGTGATTCCCCATGCCTTGGTGGATCGAGAGCTGGCCCATACCGGTTTAACCGAATTGTATCGGGTCAACAATATGCATGAGCGCAAGACCAAAATGGCTGAGTTATCTGATGCATTTGTGGCTTTACCCGGTGGTGCAGGCACACTCGAAGAAATCTTTGAGCAATGGACCTGGAGTCAGTTGGGTATCCATCAAAAGCCTTGTGCTTTTTTAAATGTGAATGGTTTCTATACCGATTTGCTGAAAATGCTGCAAGCCTCGGTTGACAGTGGTTTTACCCAAGCACGTTTTGTGGATAAGCTGATTGTGGCCGAGCAGATTGAAGAGGTTCTGGCTGCATTTGCGGCTTATCAACCTGCGGCACCGAAGTGGCTATCTAGCACTGAAATTCAGGCCTGAGGATACGATTGTGAAAACCATTACTGTTGCTGCCGCCATTATCTTGAACGAGCACAATCAATTGCTGTTGGTGCGTAAGCAAAATACCCATGCCTTTATGCAGGTCGGCGGTAAGCTTGAGCTGGATGAAGCACCTGAAATGACGATTCAGCGTGAGATTCTGGAAGAAATCGGCTGTGAGTGTGAGCTTAAAGAGTTTGTCGGTGAATTTAGAACAGCAGCAGCCAATGAACCTGATCATGCCTTGATCAGCTATGTATATGCGGTTGAGTTAAAACAGCAGCCACAAATCGCGGCTGAGATTGCAGAGATGAAATGGATCGATCTGGATGACCAGTCGACGCTACTGGCGCCACTGACTAAAGAAGTGGTGATTCCGTGGTGTCAGCAGCAGCATTTGAATTAATTTCCTGATGCTGTGCGGCTGCCAGACACAGACTATAGACCTGTTGGCAGCCCAGTTGTTGCAGCACCTGAGATAATGCAGTAATCGAACTGCCTGTGGTGACCACATCATCGACAATAAGGACCTTGCGATAGCGAATCTGGTTCGGTGCAGCAGCAACAAATTGCCGTTCAATATTTTCCAGCCGTTCTAGCCGGCGTAATCCTTTTTGAGAATGCTGGGCCAAGCGCTGGACCGGTTGCCAGACGGGAATGTTCAAGTGCTCACTTAAGGCCTGCGCCAAGAGCAGGCTCTGGTTAAAACCACGCTCGACCAGACGATCTGTTGAAATAGGCATGGGCACAATGGCATGCACTTTGGGCAGTCTGGGTTGCAATAGCAAGCCATTTAATAGACGTTGATGATGCAGTTTCTGCTCATATTTAAACTGTTGGATAATCCGGTCAATCGGGTACTGATAATGGCAGGCCACCATGATTTGCTGTTGATTGCGTTCAATGCTTTGCTTGAGCCAGGGCAATTGTTGCCAGCAGCTTTGACAGACACCGAAGTGCCGTTTCATGCCAATATCACACAGGCTACATGGGGTAAAATACTCAAATAGCTGCTGTGCTGATTTGCCCAATAATTTAAACATAGGCATATCTTGGTGCTTCGGGTAACCAGCGTTTCAGTAGACCTTCTGCATGTTGCGGATAATCTTTCAGGATTTGCTCTGCGACATAATGTGCCTGAGTCAGCAGGTGGTCATCGCGTTCTAGACGAGCCACACGAAAGCCCATATCACCGGTTTGCTTGGTCCCGAGTAATTCACCGGGGCCACGAATTTCCAGATCTTTTTCCGCAATCACAAAGCCATCATTACTTTCCCGTAAAATAGAAAGCCGTTCCTGCCCATTTTGTGATAAAGGGGTTTTATAGAGTAGGGCGCAGAAGCTGGCGGTGGCGCCACGGCCGACACGGCCACGCAGCTGATGCAGTTGAGACAGGCCTAAACGTTCTGCATTTTCAATCACCATAATCGAGGCATTGGGGACATCGACACCTACTTCAATCACCGTGGTGGCAATCAACAGTTGCGACTGATTGTCCTTAAAAGCTTGCATCACAGCCTGCTTTTCATCGGCTTTCATCTTGCCATGTACCAGCCCGATATTGATGTCTGGGAAGCGGTCTTTAATTTCCTGATAAGTGGCCTCTGCGGCTTGTGCATCCAGTGTTTCAGATTGCTCCACCAATGTACAAACCCAGTAGGCCTGTTTACCTTCACGACAATTACTGGCAATACGTTGCAAGACCTGTTCCCGCCGTTCCAGGGGGATGGTGACAGTCTGGATCGGGGTACGACCGGGTGGCAGCTCATCAATAATCGAGGTGTCCAGATCGCCATAGGCACTCATGGCGAGGGTGCGGGGAATCGGTGTTGCAGTCATCACCAGTTGGTGTGGGGTGAACTGGTCCGCGCCTTTATTGCGCAAGGCGAGGCGTTGATCAACCCCGAAACGGTGCTGTTCATCGATAATCACCAAGCCGAGCTTGGAAAAACCGACCGTATCCTGAAACAGCGCATGGGTACCCACGATTAACTGGGCATGACCTTCTTTAATCTGCTGTTCAGCCTGTGTTCTGGCTTTACCTTTTTGTTTACCCGACAGCCATGCCACCTGAATACCCAATGGTTCAAACCAGCGTTTAAAGTTTAAGTAATGCTGTTCAGCCAAAATTTCAGTGGGTGCCATCAGTGCCACCTGCCAGTCGGCTTCCAGTGCATGACAGGCAGCGACTGCGGCCACCAAGGTTTTGCCAGCACCGACATCGCCTTGCACCAGACGTAACATCGGTTGATCTTGTTTAAGGTCCTGCAAGATTTCCTTAGAAACGCGTTTTTGCGCATTGGTCATCTGAAAAGGAAGGCCTTCTAATAATGTCTTGGCTAATATTTTGCTGCTACTAAAACGTGGCGCTGAAATCTGACGGATATAAGCTCGACGTGTGAGTAGACTGATTTGATGCGCCACCAGTTCTTCAAAAATCAGCCGTTGCTGTGCCGGATGTGAGCCTTGATTGAGCTGCAACATGTTGGCATCGGTGGGCGGCTCATGAATGTAATGCAACGCCTCTTTTAGCTCATAGCCATTGCTATATTTACTGGGTAATAATTCGGGCAGATCATCGCTGTGATGGGTAAGTGCCTGACGGACATACTCACGTAATTTGGGCTGGGTCAGGCCTTCGGTACTGGGATAAATCGCGGTCAGCTGAGTCTTGGGCAGGGCCGTATGTTGCTGGATCACCTGAATTTCAGGGTGATACAGCTCCAGCCCCCGTGCACCAACGCGCACCTCACCAAAAATGCGCAGCCGTTGCCCCATTTTGATACGGTCCGTAAGACCTTTATAAATATGATAGAAGCGTAAGGTGACCTTGCCGAAATCATCCTGGACCAATGCAGCAAGAGATTTCTTTTTTCCGGGTGGAAAGTCAACAGAGCGGACTTCACCTTCAAGCAAGTAACTTCGTCCAACGACCAGCTGATTCATTGGAATAATAGTGCTACGATCTTCATAGTCACGGGGAAGATGGAATAACAAATCATCCGTGCTAAAAATATGAAGCTTTTCTAAGAGGGTCGCTGCGGCAGCACCAACGCCTTGTAATTGCTGAACTGATGTCATCTCTGGTCAAAGGTGTGTATGCATATTTTATTTATTGGTTATGGTAAAACATCTCAGCGTGTCGCTAAACACTTATTTGAGCAAGGACACCACATTAGCACAATAAGTCGCAGTGCAAAAACAGATTGTTACGCGACCCAGTATATTCAGGACATTCATCAACTTGATTTGACCGGGCTGGCGCCTGTAGAGGTGGTGTATGTGATTCTGGCGCCTTCTGAAAGTGGGATTGAGGCTTATCAGCAGACCTATGTCGATAGCGTGGAGCCGATTGCTCAGGCCTTAAAAGCCCATCCGGTGCAACGTATCGTGATTGTATCCTCAACCCGCGTCTATGGCGAAAATGCAGGGCAACGTATTGATGACGAGAGCGAGATCCATCCTGCTGATCCACAAGGTGAGCTATTGCGACGTATGGAGTTGCTGTGGCAGCAGCATTACCCACAACACAGTATTATTGTTCGTCCTACAGGTATTTATGGCACTTCAATTGCCCGACTGAAAAAACTGGCTGAGCAAAGCCCGACTTATCCGACTGTTCATTATAGCAACCGGATTCATATTGATGATCTGGCTAGGTTTTTAGCATTACTGGTGAATTTGGTTCACGTTGAACAGAGCTATATCGTCACCAATAATCGACCGCTTCCGATGCATGAAATTCTATTGTGGTTCCAACAGCAATTGCATTTAGCGCCTTTAAAGTTGCTTTCGGACCGACCGAGCGGCAAGCAAATTTATGCCACCCGCTTGCCAAAAACCGGATTTAAATTTGACCATTTGATTTGCTTTAATGACTACGCTGCGGCCTTATCTGTCCATAGTAATGAAAAATAATTCGATTACACTGTAAAGAACGCTTAAAGAGTTGGTATGGATTTTGAACTTAAAATACCAACAGATTCCGCAAAGGAACTGCCTGAATTAAGCACGGGGTTTGCTGCAAGGCATAAAAGGTGAAACATGAAAAAAATAATCTGCATGAGCCTGCTTGGATTGATGACGACAACGGGCTGGGCGGCAGAGCAAAGCTGGTGTGTATTTGATCCTTTAAGCACGCAAGGCGATATTAGTCGCCGTTTACAAGATGTGCGGGCCTACGCCTTAAAAAATCAGGTGCAATTAAAACTAAAAATCTTTAAGAATGAAAAGGATGCAATACGCTCATTTGAGCAAAAGCAATGTTCTGGTCTGGTCGCTTCGAATTTCAATACCTATCGCTACAATCGTTTTATGGGCACCACCGGGGGAATTGGACTCATTCCGAATAATCGGGTGGCTCGGGCTTTTCTACAACTGCTGAATCATTCCAATATCGAAAAGCGTATGGTGGCAAAGGATTATGAAGTCCTGGGCATGATTCCGATTGGAACGGTTTATATGATCATGAACACACAACAGATCAATAAGGTTTCACAATTACGCAATAAAACCATTGGAATCCTGGCAGATAATCCGCCGCAACTGGCACTGGTACAAAGTGTTGGCGCCAAACCGATATATGTCGATTTTTCCAATGCAGTGGATTCATTCAAGCATAAAAAGATCGACATTCTGGCAGCGCCTGCGTATGGCATACTGCCTTATAATCTTAAAAAGGAATTTGGTGAGACGACGCAGGTGGTGAATTTTCCTGTGGCTTATTTTGCAATGAATGTGGTCATCCGGCCACAAGCTTATCCGGCCGGATTCGGTCATCAGATACGCGACTGGTTTGTGAATAACAGTAATGTATTAGCCGCGCAGGCGATCCAGTGGGAAAACCATTTACCCGCTTATTACTGGGCAGATATCTCGGGCTATGAAAAGCAGGGGTATGATGCGTTAGTGGCTAAAATCAGTAACCGTTATGTCGATGCTGAGTATTACGATGGCTACTTTGTCGAGCTGATTAACCGCTTGCGCTGTCAGGATGATCCTAAATATCTGGCATGCCGCCGTTAACAGTGTAGGGAAAAGGCAACCGAAGTTGCCAGTTCTATCATGCATTGGCCGTGAGTTTCGAGAAGCTGATTTGCTTTAAGTTAAAACACCTTCGCGTAGTAGAATGCTGACCGCATGGGTGCGGTTATGCGCAAGTAATTTCTTGACCGATGATTGGATATACTGGTTAATGGTTAATTCGCTAATAGCCAGCGCATCAGCAATTTCCTTACTTCTTTCGCCCAGTGAAACTCTTTTCATGACTTCGAGTTCTCTTTTGCTGAGACGATTTTTTAATTGCAGGGCTGTACCACCCGCCATATATTGACCCACCAGCTGTCCAAATTGGGTGAGCGCTTGCAGTAAAGCTGGATTCAGCTGTGTCTCATCACTAAATTGGGTGCTGCAAATAAATCCTAATACGGCAGAACCATTACAGATCGGCGTGACGGTCATGGCTTGTATTTTATTGGCAATTTGATAGCGACTACTGACCATTTTTAGGAAATCGATACCTTGGCAAAAATGAGCCTTACGCTCCTGTATGGCTTGATAAATAATAGGAATAGAACGGATATCATCTCGTATTTCACTGATGTATTCGAGTCGTTCACTTTCTATTGAAATAATCCCTTCTCCCAGAAAGCCAAATGCAGAATAGCGTGACAGTGTGGCATTTAACATCGGGAATAGTGCCATATAGATCTTTAATATCATAAAGAGTTGTTCTTCATGGCTTTTTGCCAATTCAATTTGTTGCACCTGTTTAATTATTCTAGAAGGTGGAATCAATTTTTATCCTCCTTTTTAGGGAATTGTTGCTCTAGAAATCGGGAATATCCGTATCCGATTCAAGCTCCTATGATGAATTTGTAATTAAGATTCAAAAGGAGTATTTGAATATGATAAAAGCAGCCTTAGACACAAGCAATGTATTTCTGGATGCAGTCGTTGTCGGAGCAGGCTTCTCGGGACTCTATATGTTGTTAAAACTAAGAGAAGCTGGGTTTAAAACCCTCGCTTTTGAAAAAGGTGAGGGTGTCGGTGGCGTCTGGTATTGGAATCGCTATCCTGGTGCAAAATGTGATACAGAAAGTTTTTCTTATAACTATACCTTTTCTGAAGAATTGTTTCAGGAGTGGAGCTGGTCTTCACGTTACCCAGAGCAACCCGAAATTTTAGCTTATCTCAATTATGTGGCTGATAAATTTGATTTAAAAAAAGATATTCAGTTTAACCAAACGATCATCTCGGCACATTTTAATGCGCGGAGCCAGCGTTGGGATATTCGCACACAGGATGGACAACAGTTCTCGGCGAAATATTTCATTTCTGGTGTCGGTTGTTTGTCTGCATCAAACATGCCTGTCATTCAAGGACAACACCTCTTTAAAGGGCAAGCCTACCATACCGGACATTGGCCTCACGAAAAGGTCAACTTCAAAGGCAAGCGCGTCGGTGTTATTGGAACAGGTTCAAGTGGTGTACAAAGTATTCCAGAGATTGCCAAAGACGCTGAACAGTTATTTGTTTTCCAGCGCCCCCCGCAATATGTGGCCCCTGCCAATAACCGTCCTTATTCAGAGCAGGAACGCCAGCATATCAAGAACAGCTTTCAGACATTGAAGGCACAAATGCATCAAACCATGTTTGGTATGCCACAAGATCCTCCGAACAAGTCTGCAATGGAGGATAGTGTAGAGCAGCGTCTACAGGTATTTGAACAGGCTTGGGATAAAGGTGGTTTTTATCTGGCAACCTCCTATAACGATTTGTTGCTGAATGAACAATCTAATGCTGCAATTGCTGATTTTTTCAGAGATAAAATTGCTGAAAGCATTGAAGATAGTGAAATTGCGAGACAGTTGCAGCCTCAATATTACTATGGAACCAAACGTCCAATCTTGGGGGCACAGTTCTATGAAACGTTTAATCAGCCCCATGTGAAATTAGTCGATATTAAAGAAAATCCCATTGTGGCAATCGACGAGTCTGGTTTGCAAACGGTCGATGAGCATTTTGAATTGGATATTCTGGTGTATGCAACGGGATATGATGGGATGACGGGGCCATTGTTTAAAATGGATATTCGTGGTGTTGCCGGTATTTCGTTGCAAGATAAATGGGAAAACGGTGCAGCGACCCGAACCTATCTTGGGCTCAGCACTGCCGGCTTTCCAAATTTCTTTATGATTACAGGACCCGAAAGTCCGTCTGTACTCAGCAATATGCCCTTGTGTATTGAACAGCATGTCGACTGGATTACAGATTGCCTGAACTATATGCGGAATTGCGATTATGACCTGATTGAAGCTTCTGTGCATGCTGAAGAGCAATGGAGTGCACGCTGCCAGGAAATTGCAGAATACACTTTATTTACCAAAGCCGAGTCATGGTATACCGGTGCCAATATTGCCGGTAAACCGCGACGCTTCCTGATTTATTTGCCGGGTATTGGACCGTACCGTCAGCTCTGTAAAGAAATTGCAGCAGATCAATATCGGGGATTTCAATTTAAACAAGTCGACAGCCAACAGGCAGTAAGGAGTGCTTAATCATGAATTTTAAGGGTAAATTTGGCATTGTCACCGGTGCAGGAAGCGGGATTGGTAGAGCAACGGCTTTATTGTTATGCCAACAGGGGGCACAGGTTTTATTGGTTGACTATAACCGTGATGCCATTCTTGAAACCAAGCAGTTGATTGAAGATGAGAATGGTATTGCCTACTGTAAACAGGCCAATGTGGCAAGTTATGCAGATGTACAAGCCTATGTGGAGCAGGCGAATGATTTGTTCCCAAGAATTGATTTCTTTCATAACAATGCGGGGGTATTGCAGCGACCTTCGTTATTACATGAAACCGAAGAAATTGAAACCGAACGTGTGCTGAATGTGAATTTAAAAGGCGCGTACTGGGGAATGCAAACCGTCTTGAAACAAATGCTACAGCAGCAATCAGGTGCTATTGTCAATACCTCGTCGCATGCAGGAATTCGGGCTGAACCTTATTTGGCAATTTATGCGGCGAGCAAACATGCACTGTCAGGGCTAACGGTATCGGCTGCACATGAGTATGGGCAGTATGGCATACGTATTAATGCCGTCTGCCCGGGAGGCGTGGATACCAATATGATTAGCGGCATGGTAAATGACGGTGATGCCTCTCGTTTAGGGCCTTTGCGCCGTTTGGCTTCAGCGGAAGAAATTGCCAATAGCGTCGTGTATCTATTGTCAGATCGTGCGTCTTATCTCAATGGTGTCTTGCTGCCGGTAGATGGCGGTTTGGCCAGTTAACTTGCATGATTAGGTAAAGGATTGAACAACATGAGATATGTTCATAAAGAATTACAGCCCGTATTGGCACAACTCCCTGAGTTAACAATGAGTGCAGCGCACATGCCCGCTATCCGCCAGTTTTTGAAAGATCATTTAATTGGAGAGTCAAAGCCTCATGCTCAAGTGGAACGCTTAGAACAAGCCATACCTTCTAGACAAAAAGGTCGTGATATCCGGGTGCTGATCTATCGGCCTAAACAAATCCGGCCTGTATCTCCTGCATTATTATGGATACATGGGGGTGGGTATGTGATGGGAATACCTGAAATGGATGCAGCACTGTGTGAGCGCTTTGTGCTTGAGGCTGGCTGTCAGGTGATTGCTGTCGATTATCGTCTGGCGCCTGAGTACCCTTATCCGGCAGCGTTGCAAGACTGCTATGACAGTTTGTGCTGGATATCTGAAAATGCGACTACGCTGGATATAAATATTGACAAGATTGCGGTCGCTGGCGCAAGTGCAGGGGGAGGCTTAACCGCTGCGCTTAGTTTGCTGGCTCGGGATCGTCAAGGTCCCAAGATTGCTTTCCAAATGCCACTTTATCCAATGATTGATGATCGGCATCTGACATGTTCCAGTACGGAAATTCAGGATAGCCGCGTCTGGAACGAGCAATCTAATCGCAAGGCCTGGGATATGTATCTGGGAGAGATTCCAGCACAGCAGATTCCCTGTTATGCAGCGCCAGCACGGGCTGAGGATTATGCTGTTTTACCACCGACCTATACCTGTGTGGGAGATCAAGATCCATTTCGGGATGAAACCCTGACTTATATTACAGCGCTGGTAAAAGCTGGAGTACCCACTGAGTTTCATTTATATCCCGGTTGCTTTCATGGTTTTGAAGGATATGCACCACAGACGGTCATCGCCCAACAGGCCATACAACAATATGTTCAGGCACTGGCAAATTTTTTTCATGACTAGCGTGCTGTCTTGACCTACTTTATACAGAAATAAAAAAGCAAACCGAGGTTTGCTTTTTTATCTCAATATTTAAGTTTTATCTAAGTGCTTTGCTTTATGCTTTCTTACGTTTTAAACGACGTTTGGCTTGTTGTGACGCCACGGCTTCCAATGCTTCAGCCAGTTCTTCATCGCTAAAAGTGGTGATGTGCTGCAACATTTGCAAGGTGGTTTCATCCAGTACCAGTTGGGCACCTGCAGCCATTTCGCTGAAGTTGTCATCATATTCAATGAAGCCTTGTTCATTGTTACGAATATAATTTTGCTGGGTCAGCACTTTAATAAAGCTCTGGAATAATGCTTTATCGAAGAACTCTGGCGAGTTGAACTCATACAGCACAGACAGTCGCTGACCCAATAAATGGCTTAGCTCTTCAACCTGCTTGGTCGAGATATTGCCTGAACCGCGTTGGGTAATCAGGGCTAGCGTCATGTAGTAACGTTCTAGGCTCTGTTTGACTGGCATTGCCAAAGTCACCAGTTTCTGATGTTCTTCACTGTTTGGTGTTGGGCTAAACAGATTGCCATCGTGATCCTGGAAAATCAGGCCAATCTTCACCAAAGCATCGATATAGCTATCAATCTGCTGCTGCAAGTCGCTTGCTTGCCACTTCATAAACAGTTCAGCTTTCAAGAATGGATATAAGGTGCGAATCACGTTACTTAAATCATTCTTGTGAATTTTTCCGTTGTGCTCAACCAGAGATGCGACCAATGACGGTAACACAAAGGCATGCAAAATATTATTACGGAAGTAAGTCAGCAACACGGCCTGATTATCTTCAATCGCAATAATATCGCCCAGCACGTGTTGTACACGTTTGATCAGCTTCAGCTTGAGACCATAGGCAACGATTTCTTTACCTGATAATGAGGTCACTTGAGTGCGTTCATCATAAGGTTGCTGGGTGGCCAGATCACGATAGATGTCGAGTTGTTTGGCACAGATCTCTTCATCTAAGGTGTGTTTCGGTGTCGCCAATAAAATTAACGAGAGCAATGAAACCGGATTAATCACGACAGCGCGGTTGATATTTTCCAGAATCAGATGCGCTGAGTCTGCAACCACGGTTGAAATCTCGGTCGAGCTTGGTACGTCAGTCGGGTTTTGTTCTACATTATTCTGTTTCAGGATGTCATTCAGGAATACCGGTTCGCCGAAATTCACATGCACTTTACCGAAGATACGTTCAATTTTGCGTAAGGTTTTAACAATACCAAAAATGGATTCGGCTTCTTTCGGTTTACCTTGCATTTCACCGACATAGGTTGAGCCTTCCATCAGACGCTCATAACCGATATAGGTTGGTACGAATACGATCGGTTTGGCCGGGCCGCGTAAATGCCCTTGAATGGTCATTGCCAGCATACCGGTTTTTGGCGGGAGTAAACGCCCTGTACGTGAACGGCCACCTTCAATGAAGTATTCGATTGGGGTGTTGCGCGATAAGATACTGTATAAATATTCTTTAAATACAGAGGTGTAAAGCGCATTGCCGCGGAAAGAACGGCGAATAAAGAAGGCACCGCCCCCACGTAATAACTGACCGACAAATGGTAGATTCAGGTTATCACCGGCTGCGATATAGGGAATCATCAAGCCACGTTTATAAATCACGTATGACAATAATAAATAATCGATATGGCTGCGGTGACACGGGGTGTAAACGATTTCATAGTCTTTTGCTAGTTCACGGACCGTACTGAAGTTATGTACTTCAACGCCGTCATAGAGCTGTGTCCATAAACGGGTCAGGGCCATATCGGCAAAACGGACTGCCGAGGCAGAATAATCCGAAACGATCTCATTGACATAACCGATGGCACGACGTTCTGCCTCAAGCATGCTGATTTTATGCTGGATGCTTTCACGACGAATCGCATCTTGTACTTCAGGAGATTTGATCACCGATTGCATAACGTTACGACGATCCGATAAATCGGGGCCGAGCACCACTTCACGCTGTTGATCGAGGTAAGTATCTAATGAGCTGGCAATATAGGTAGCGGGTGAAACATTCGGGTGATTGCTCTTGGCATAGTCAACCAGTTCACGCAACGATTGCGGCTCATGAAACTCTAAATAAGACTGGCGGCCATGTAGGCCAATATTCATTAACTGCTTGACGGTACCTGGGGTTGCCCAGGTATCAGAGAATAAGAGTTTGAACCAGGAATCTTCTTTATCTGGTGAACGTCCCCAAAGTACGGTTACAGGCACCAGCTGAATATCCACTTCAGGGTGCTGTTCCAGTGCTTCAACCAGTTGTAATAGGCGAGGAGGGAAGGTTTGGGTATTAAAGAAATTATTTTCGTTATGATGTAAGAACAGGACGGAGTTTTTTTCTTGATACGATCCAAAACTCAAAGGGTCTAGCGCGGGTTTTAAATTGAGGCGACGGGTTTCTCCATCGACCACCAAGGCGTTACTACGCGAATAATTCTGTAAAACATAGCAGACTAGCTTATTTGATTCTGTTGTCTGTTGCTCGGCTGTGGTGGATTCTGTAGGAACTTCACCAAGAACATGTGGGGTGACCACCAGGTCAAGTAACTTACTCGAAAGTTGGCGATACATTTGACCAAATCCAGTCTTGGACATTACAAACTCCTAAATCATAATCCTGGCATCGATTCATGAAGAACACGACATTCTGCGGTATTCTGACATAAAACGGTATGTTATTTTCTGACAGAATATAGCGTATTTGGTAGATTTTATCGTTAAAAATCGTATTTTTAGCAGTTATAAATACGATTAACGTGACGGATGAATCATTTTATCCTGAGCATTGTTATCTGAATTTGTGGCACAATCACAATGATCAACCCTGAAAGGATTGGTTGATCTCTCCTCATTGATGTTGGAAGAATATTACATGAATGCGTTAACTCAAGAACTGGTTGAACTTTTGACTCTGGAAAAGCTGGAAGAGCATATTTTCCGAGGCAATAGCCGCAATCTGGTTGGCAAACGAGTATTCGGTGGACAGGTTCTTGGACAAGCCTTGAGAGCAGCGTCATATACCACAGATCGTCCAGCCCACTCCCTGCATGCTTATTTCCTCTATGGCGGCGATGTGAATGCGCCGATTATCTACGAAGTTGATCCACTTCGCGATGGTAAGAGTTTTGCCAGTCGGCAGGTTCGGGCTATTCAGCATGGACGTATTATTTTTTCTGCGATGGTCTCTTTTGCCAATCCCGAAGAGGGGCTGAACTATCAGCACAAAGAGCCAGAATACCCGTTGCCTGAGAGCTTAAAGTCTGAAAATGAGCTGAAGGAAAGCCTGATTAATTTTGTGCCTGAAAATGTGCGTGCCAGCTTTATGCGTGAACGCCATGTCGAGATTCGTCCAACCCAGCTGATCAATCCGTTTCAGCCGCAGCCCGAAGCGCCGTTTTATGCGCATTACATCCGGACTCATGGCACGATTCCGCAAGATCTGGATGAAATTTCCTTACATCAGGCCATTGTCGCGTTCTATTCTGACTTTACCCTGATGACCACGGCGTTACGTCCGCATGGTTTATCCTGGATTTCGCCGAATCTGCAATGTGCCAGTATCGATCACACCATTTATTTCCACCGTCCGCTCCGGGCTGACGAATGGATGCTCTATGAGATGGAAGCAACCGTGAGTGCCAGTTCGCGTGGTCTGAACTTTGGGCGGATGTGGCAAAATGGTCAACTGGTCTGTAGTACAGTCCAGGAAGGTTTGATTCGGCTCAGAGAAATCGAAACCCAGTAAAAAATAAATCCACATTAAGGCCATCATTCTGATGGCTTTTTTTATCATAAAGATGTGACAAAAAATTGCTCGATTCTTCAACATGAGCATGCCATAGTACGGCTAAGTTAAAAGATTTTATCCATTCACAATGAATCTAAATACACAAATTTTAATTGCCGCCGTGCTCGGTGTAGCCTTTGGTTTTCTGCTGATTGCTTATCCGCAAACGGCATTTGTTGACTACAGTCTATATGGCCTGGGGGTGTTGAGTAGCATTTTTATCGGCTTGTTGAAAATGCTACTGATTCCACTGATCTTTAGTTCGATTGTGGTGGGTGTTTCTAATTTGCAGGCGGGCGGTCAATTCGGTCGGGTCTGGAAAATTACCGCATTGAGCTGTTTAACCACGACGACTTTAGCTTTGATTTTAGGAATCAGTTGTGCGCATTTATTCGATGTCGGTAAAGGCGTGGATATCCAGCTGTTTCAGGCTGCCATGGATAGTCATCAGACTCCTGATACCTTAACGCCATCTAGTTTCTTTACTACTTTTATTCAAAATACCTTGATTAATCCATTTAAGGCCTTTAGTGAAGGCAATGTGCTGGCCGTGGTGGTGTTTGCCCTGTTTCTGGGTGTGGCTTTGGTCAAGGGCGGGGAACGTTTTACTTTGGTCCGCAACATCAGCCAGCAATTTTTTGACATCATGATGATGCTGGTCGGCTGGGTAATGAAGCTGGCACCAATTGGTATTTTTGCACTCTTGGCGAAGTTGATTGCGACCGAGGATCTGTCGGTACTGAGCCGTTTGGTCGAGTTTGCGGCGGTGGTGACGGGAACCACCATTTTCCACGGTGTGGTGGTATTACCTGCCTTACTGTGGATTTTTGGGCGCATGAATCCGATCACCTTTTTCAGAGGGGCGAGAACCGCCCTGGTCACCGCCTTTGCCACCAGTTCCAGTTCTGCCACCATGCCTCTGAGCATGAAGTGTGCGCAAGAAAACCTGGGGGTCCGACCACAAACGGCAGGTTTTGTCATCCCGCTTGGGACGCAGTTAAATATGGATGGTACGGCGCTCTATGAAGCTGCTGCGGCTTTATTTATTGCCAATTTAATGGGTCTGGATCTCAGTCTGACGCAGCAAATTATTGTCTGTTTAACCGCCATGATTGCATCATTGGGGGCGCCGGGGATTCCAAGTGCGGGTATGGTGACCATGATTATGGTGCTGCAATCGGTAGGCTTACCTGCGGAAGCGATTGCCATCTTATTACCGATTGACCGTGTGCTCGATACTGTACGTACCGTAGTAAATGTACAGGGTGACATGATGATCAGTGTGGTGGTGGATCGCTATGCCAAACAGGCAGAAGCTGAGGCAAGCTAAACTGAATTGGAATAAAAAAAGCAGGAGATTATTCCTGCTTTTTTATGTTTTAAGCTTTAAGCGGCTTGTTGTAAAGCACGTTTTGCGGCTGGTGAATTGTTTAAGTAATTCACGGCATCTTGAGTATTGCCTTCCTTAACAGGGTCGTACCACGGCATCAAATAGTCAAGCTGTTGTGCCACCAACCATGCAGGGCCGGGTAAGATTTTAGAATCTTTTAATGCTATCTTGGACCATTCAATCCAGATCCATGGCTTGAACACACTTGGTTTTTTATCAGCAAAACGTGGGTCTTGGCTCATGATATGGGCTGCGCCGTCAACCCAGAGTCCTAAGACACCCGCAATGACTGCAACACTCAGGTAGTAACGTGCGAGATAGCCCCCACCTAAATGACGGTAAAGATCAAAAGCTACCGTACGGTGTTCGATTTCTTCCGACCCATGCCATTTGATCAGGTCAAGCATTTCAGGATCGGCGCCCAGTTCTTCCCAGCGTTTGTTGTAAAGCGCATATTTACCGAGTACACAGGTCATGTGCTCAACGGTGGCAATCACACCGAGACGGAACAGATCCCATTGATGATCCAGCGCTTTCGGGATTTCTTTGCCGAAAGGTTTATCTGCCAAAGCTTTGGTAAATAAGAAGTCCATAATGTCGAGATTACGCTGAATATCGATATTGCGCTGGCTGAGATATTCCTTGTTGGCAGAGGTATGGGCCACAGCATGCATGGCTTCTTGACGAATAAACGCCTGCACATCCTGTTTTAGTTTTTCATCGGTAATTTCAGGCAGGACTTTGTTATATAAACGACAAAACCAGAACTCACCAGCAGGTAAAATGTTGTTAATTTCATTAATAAAATAGCTGGCAAATGGCTGGTTTGGAATCCAGTCCACTGGTGTATTTTCCCAATCAAATTTGACTTTGCGCGGGAGGATTTTATAGTCAATCGAAGAACCAAGTTTGCTCTTCACAAATGATAGTAATTTCATTGTTGTTTAGTCCTAATCGATAGTGCAATGAACCAACACTAAGCAGTATATGAAAACTGCCTAGTGTTTGTGATTAGCAATACGGGACAATTAAAAATTATTTAATGCATCAAGTTGCATAAAATGCATGTTTTATTGTTCTACATCAGTTTCCGAGGCTTCAGGGATCTGATCAAGGTCAAATTCAGTCGGTTGATCGAGGGTGAAATTCAAACGTCCCGCCATGACACTGGCCAGTTCTTCTAGGCCGATCCGGTTCAAGGAGGAGAACAACTGAATCGAGAAATCAAGTTTCATCTTTTTCAATTGCTGTTTAACTTCTAATAGCACTTTATTGGCTGGGCCACGGTTCAGCTTGTCGGCTTTGGTCAGCAGGATATGTACGAATAAATGACGTGAATGTGCCCATTCCAGCATCATCAGGTCAAAGTGTTGTAAGGGATGACGAATATCCATCAATAACACCAGACCTTGCAAACTCTTACGATGGATCAGATAGTTTTCCAGCTCTTTCTGCCAGACGATTTTCATGGCTTCCGGAACAGCTGCATACCCATAACCGGGTAAATCGACCAGACGTTGATCAGGATTACCCAAACTAAAAAAGTTGATCATTTGAGTACGACCAGGTTTTTTAGATGCGCGCGCCAGTTGCTTTTGGTTGGTTAAGGTGTTGATCGCACTGGACTTGCCGGCATTAGAACGGCCAGCAAATGCAATTTCATAGCCTGTATCTTCTACGCACAAAGACAGTTTTGGCGCACTCATCAAAAATTCAGCTTGGCGTAACCAAGTCAGAGACTGTACTGCGTATTCAGTCACTGCAGGGTCAGCTTTTTTCTCATAACTGATTTTTTGTTTCGGAGCGAGTCTGGCTTTGGTGTCTTTGGATTTTTCACTGCGACGCATAGAAGCTTACTTTTGAATTGAAATAGCAACGACCATTATAAAGGATGTGACGGCTTCGTGCGAATCTTGATGTTGAAGCGCTGTTTAGGCTTTCTGCGACAACTCTAAAAAATTGATTTCTGAATGGATCGGAGAAGGAACAATACCCTGCTGAACCACTTCACCGAGCGTATATTGATTCAGGCTTTGATAAAAGCTTTCCAGTGCCTGATCTAAAATACCCTTCAGGCCACAATGGGAACGTAATACGCAGGGCGGGGTATTGCACTCTACGATTTGCTGGTTGCCTTGCAGGGTGCGGACAATTTCGCCCAATTTCAGGCTTTTGGCTTCTGGGTTTAGGCGAAGACCGCCTCCCTTGCCGCGAATGGTGACAATCCATTGCTGCTTGCCCATGAAGTGAACCACCTTTACCAGATGATTTTGCGACACATGCAAGTCTTGCGCGATATCTGCAATCGTATAGGGTACATCACTCGGACGAGCGACATACATCAGGATTCTGAGTGCATAATCTGTAAACTTATTGAGTTGCATGGGGTTTGACTCAATCTGCCGCGATAAATGGAAAAGGCTAGTCTATCACAGGCTAGCCTTATACAAAAACGCGCCACAGTTTAGCTAAGCTTAACACCGCCAGTACCAAAGGCTTCGCTGTGAATATTTTCAGCTGGAATACCACGTGCTACAAGCGCCTGATGTTGCGCTGCCATAAATGGCATCGGCCCACATAAATAGTAATCGGCATTCACTGGCAGTAGCGCAGCATCCATTGTACCTAGATCCAGACGGCCAGCGACATCATAATCTTCACCGAGCACATCAGATTCATGCGGGAACTCATAAGCAGTGAATGTACTCAAGCGTGGATATTTGCTTTTCAATTCCTGAATATGCTGCTTCATGGCATGCACCTGGCTACTGCGGCAGGCATGAATAAAGCTCACCGGTTGTGGCATATCTAAAGTCACTAGTTGATTCAGCATGGCAATCATTGGGGTTAGGCCGACACCCCCACTGATAAAGACATTGCGTTTGTTGCTATCAATTAAATAGAAGTTGCCTGTGGGTGCAGATACTTCAATTTCCGAGCCTTCCGCTAAACCATGTAAGGTGCTTGAGACCCAACCACCAGCAAGTTCGCCTTTTTCATCCTCACGTTTCACCGAGATACGCAGGTAATCTGCTTGTGGGCTGGTTGAAAGGGTGTACTGACGCGGCTGTCTTAAGTTTAGTTCAGGCACAAATACGCGAACTGAAATGTATTGTCCTGCTTCATATTTGGGTAATTCGCCCCCATCCACAGGTGCAAGGTAGAACGAGGTGATTTCGTCGCTTTCTATAACTTTTTTGGCGATTTTGAAATTGCGCCAGCCCAACCAGCTACCTTTGGTTTGTTGATGCTGCTCATAAATTGCTTTTTCAGTACTGATAAATAAATCAGCCAGTTGACCATAAGCCGCAGCCCATGCACCAATTAGCGGATCTTCCATGGAAATATTCAGTACTTCACTAATCGAATGCAGCAGGTTTTCACCCACGATGCCGTAATCTGGTGACTGGATGTTTAAGCTGACATGTTTATGTGAAATCAGTTCAACCACAGGTAAAAGTACAGATGGATCTTCAATGTTTTCTGCATAAGCTAAAACTGCCCCCGCAAGCGCCTGTGCTTGCGCACCGCTACGTTGATGTCCCATGTTAAAGGTTTCTTTTAAATCAGGGTTATTACCCAACATGCGGTTATAAAAGTATCCAGTCAGCGCTACGCCGTTTTCACGGAGAACGGGAACAGTGGCTTTTACAAGGTCAATTTGCTGCGGAGTCATTGTTGATCTCTCTTGGCTATCATTTATAAGGTGTATTTAAAATATACCTTTAAGAATGGATTTGCAATGCTAAATTAAATAAAAGCCATAAAAAAATTAAGGGATAATAAATTATCCCTTAATTTTCAAAGCAGTATCACTTTATTTTTTGCCGAAAAGAGAACCGAGTAGACCACGCACAATTTTCTGTCCAGTACTACCGCCTAGACTACGCGCGGCACTTTTGGCAAATGTTCCCACGATATCCTGTGTCAGTTTTTCACGGTCACGTTGTGCTTTTTCAGCAGCTTTTTGCTGTTCACGGGCAAAACGCTCTTGCTCTTTGGCTTGTTGCTTGGCGAGCGCTTCCTGTTCTTTACTTTGTTGTTTTGCCAGATCGTCAGCCTCTTTCTGCTGGGATTGTTGCAATACTTTCTTTTGCAACATTTCATAGGCGCTATCCCGATCTACCGCTTGATCGTAAACACCCGCGACGATGCTTTGTGAAATGATCACTTGACGTTCTTCGGGACTGATCGGCGTAAATGATGAGTAGGGCGGCATGACCCAGCCCCGCTCTACGATTTGCGGTGTGCCTTGTTCATCCAGACAGCTAATTAATGCTTCGCCAACCGCGAGCTCGGTAATGGCTTGATCCACTTTAAATTCTGGATTGGCGCGGAAGGTGTCCGCGGCAGTTTTAACAGCTTTCTGGTCTTTAGGGGTAAACGCACGTAAGGCATGTTGTACGCGATTGCCGAGTTGTCCTAAAACGCTTTCCGGTAGATCCAGTGGGTTCTGGGTAATAAAGTAAATCCCGACCCCTTTAGAACGGATCAGACGTACCACTTGTTCAATCTTCTGTTGCAAGGCTGGGCTGGCATTGTCAAAGAGCAGGTGAGCTTCATCAAAGAAGAATACCAGTTTGGGTTTGTCCATATCGCCGACTTCTGGTAGTTGTTCGAATAGCTCTGACATCATCCACAGTAAGAAGGTGGCGTACAGTTTTGGCGTGTTCATTAGCTTGTCGGCCGCTAAAATATTAATGTAGCCATGACCATTGGTATCAGTCTGAATGAAGTCGAGGATATTCAGACTAGGTTCGCCAAAGAACTGTTCTCCACCTTGATCGCCTAAGGCCAGTAAATTGCGTTGAATGGCACCGAGGCTGGCAGGAGAGAGATTGCCATATTCAGCTTTTAGTTCGGCTGCATTTTCACTGACGTAGGTCAGCATGGCTTTCAGGTCTTTAAAATCAATCAGGAGCAGGCCTTGGTCATCTGCAACACGAAACACGGCTGAAAGCACACCTTCCTGGGTGTCATTCAGATTGAGCATTTGTGCTAGAAGTAAGGGGCCGATTTCTGAAATGGTGGTACGGATCGGGTGGCCTTGCTGAGCAAATAAATCCCAGAAAACTACAGGAGAGGCGGCAAATGGGATCGGTTCAAGTTGTAAGGTTTTCAGTCGTTCATCAAATTTAGGGTTACTCTCGCCAGCCTTGGCAAGGCTGGAAACATCGCCTTTGGCATCGGCAAGGAAAACGGGTACACCCAGTCGGGAAAAGCTTTCTGCCAGTACTTTGAGGGTCACGGTTTTCCCTGTCCCTGTTGCACCGGCAATCAAACCATGTCGGTTGGCGAATTTAGAATGCAAAACAATATCTTGTGTTGTATCTGTGGTTTTTTTAGCAATAACGATTGGTGTACTCATTCTTCACCTGTTGTTTTTGATCTCAATCGAGCTGTTTTAATGCATTTTGAATATCTTGGATTAAATCTTCTGGATGTTCTAGTCCTATACAGAAGCGCACCAATAAACCTTGTTGTAAATGTGTATTGTCCAGCGAACGCATCTGCTTTAAATCATAGAGCATGGCCAGGCTGACTGGGCCACCCCAGCTAAATCCAAGTTTAAACAATTTTAAGTTATCACAGAATTGTCGAACCGCCGTCAAGTCATAGTTGGCTTTAAAAATGACACTGACCAGACCTGCGCTTTTGCCGGTGGTACACGTTTCTGACCAGAACGAATGTCCTGCTGAATCTGGTGAGCTCGGGTGTAAAACCTGACTAAATTGAGGCTGTTGCTTGAGCCATTCCAATAACACAAGAGCGCTTTGTGCTTGCTGTTGATAGCGGAGCGACATGTGTGCCAGACTACGTTGAATCTGGGCCGTATCATCGCCTGACACAGATATCCCTTGAATGGCATGCATGCGATACAGCTTGTGATGTAACTGTTGATCACGGGTCACCACTGAACCCATCAGAATATCGCCGCCGCCGCTTGGATATTTGGTCAGTGCGTGTACGGTGATGTCGACCGCCAAATGTTCATCAGAGAAATCGAAGGCATTAAACGCCAGTCCTGCGCCCCAGGTGTTGTCTAATGCAGTCAGTACATTGGCCTGTTGTGCTTTTTTGACCAGATTTTTGAGATCGGGAAACTCTAGCGTGACCGAGCCTGCCGCTTCCAGCCAGATCAGTTTGGCTTTCTCAGTCGGTTGAAAGCTGGCGGCATCAACCGGATTATAAATTTTAACCCTAATGCCATAACGGTCTTGCAAATTATGCAAGTGTTCAAGATTGGGGCCATAGATATTGTCGGCGACCCAGACTTCATCGCCACTGCTTAAAAATGCACTATTCACCAGATTAATCGCAGATAAGCCGCTGGGTGCAAGCAGGCAATAATTGCCGCCTTCTATTCTTGCGATATTGTCGCCTAAGGTAAAAGTGGTTGGGGTGCCGTGTGTACCATAACTATAGTCATAAGCATCGGTCCAATGGCGATCAAAAAGGTGCGCTGTGCTTTTAAAAATAATCGTAGATGCACGAAATAAGGGAGGCTGGATGGTTTCTATGTATTGAGGGGCTTGGCGTGGTGCATGAATGAGATCAGTTTGTGCTTTATTGTGAGATGTCATAGGGCAAAATCAAATCGATATAATGCATCTCAGGTTAAGAGAAAATCATGAAAGCTGCTAGTGCTTTGCTGCTTTTGTACAGAATCGGTACAGATTCGGGTGATCAATAAAAACTGGCTTTATTTTTGCTAAGACTAAGCATCATTCTAACGATAATAGGTTTTCGCGCATGAAGTCGCATTTAAGAGTGCATTATTTTCAGCACATCGCTGGCGAAGGTTTTGGCAGTTGCTACGACTTTTTAAAAGCACATCACGCAAAAATTACCGCAACCGAATTTTTTGCCTTACCTGTCGATTTGCCTTTGGAACTGGAAGCTTTGCCACGCGTAGATGAAGTGGATTTATTGATTATCATGGGGGGCACTATGAGCGTAAATGATGAGGCGAATTATCCCTGGTTAAAATTAGAAAAAAGGTGGCTCAGACGTTATCTGGCGGCTGGAAAACCTGCGATTGGGTTATGTCTGGGCGGGCAGCTGATTGCAAATGCCTTAGGTGCAGCGGTGAGTCGTAACCCACATCAGGAACTGGGCTGGATGGATGTTGGGCGAGCTGCTTACGTGCCTGAGGATTATTTTCAAATCCCAGAGCAATTGAATGTGTTGCAGTGGCATAGCGAAACCTTTGAAATTCCCAAAGGCGCTGTACGTTTGGCTGAGAATAAGGTTTGCTTGAATCAGATGTATCAAATTGGTCGTAATGTACTGGGTTTTCAGTTTCATCCGGAGATGACCCCTCATGCCTTGGCGCTGTTGATCGAGGGAGAGGAGGAGTTGGCGGTTTTTAATGGCACCTATGTACAGCCCATGGCTGAATTGAAAAAAAGCTTGAAACATAAATTTGAACAGGGAAATCGTTTGCTGAATCAGGCGATTGATTATGTGGTCAGTGCCTGAGCTGAGAAAATGCTTAAAAAATGAAAAGAAGAATTGCATAAGACTTAAACAATCGTTATAATGGGCGACCCTCAAAAGGAGGGCGTTTACTACGAAGAAAGTAGTTAACGCATTACAGTCGTGGCATCGATCACGACCATAGTGATTTTCACTGCCCTTGACACTTACCAAAAGGTGAGGTGCGTCATGGGTGATTCTTTATATATTTGGCTTGGAGTTTACTGGTATGTCTAACCAGAGAATTCGTATCCGTTTGAAGTCTTTTGATCATCGTCTGATTGATCAATCTGCTCAAGAGATCGTAGAAACCGCTAAGCGTACTGGCGCACAAGTGTGTGGTCCAATTCCGATGCCTACTCGCATCGAACGCTTCAACGTTCTTACTTCACCACACGTCAACAAAGACGCTCGTGATCAGTACGAAATCCGCACTTATAAACGTTTGATCGACATCGTTCAACCAACAGATAAAACTGTTGATGCATTGATGAAGTTAGATCTTGCTGCTGGTGTTGATGTTCAGATCGCTTTGGGTTAAGGCTTTCGGTTGATTAACTTTTAAGTTAATTAGGCCGCTTTATTAGAGGTTTATGCACATGGCTATTGGTTTAGTCGGTCGCAAATGTGGTATGACTCGCGTCTTTACGGATGCTGGTGTATCTGTACCTGTTACAGTTATCGAAGTCGATCCAAACCGCATTACGCAAATCAAAACACTTGAAACTGATGGTTATCAAGCAATTCAAGTAACTACTGGTGAACGTCGCGAATCGCGCGTAACTAACGCTCAGAAAGGTCACTTCGCGAAAGCGGGTGTTGCTGCTGGTCGTTTGGTTAAAGAGTTCCGTGTTACTGAAGCTGAGCTTGAAGGCCGTGAAGTTGGTGCTTCTATCGGTGTTGATTTGTTCACAGTTGGTCAAATTGTTGACGTAACTGGTCAATCAAAAGGTAAAGGTTTCCAAGGTGGTGTTAAGCGTTGGAATTTCCGTACGCAAGATGCTACTCATGGTAACTCTGTATCTCACCGTGTATTAGGTTCTACAGGTCAAAACCAGACTCCTGGTCGCGTGTTCAAAGGCAAGAAAATGGCTGGTCACTTAGGTGACGAACGCGTAACAGTTCAAGGTCTTGAAATCGTATCTATTGACGCTGAACGTTCTGTTTTAGTTGTTAAGGGTGCTATTCCTGGTTCAACTGGCGGTGACGTTATCGTACGTCCTACCATCAAGGCCTGAGGGGAAATACTGTGAATTTAAAAACTGTTTCCGGCTCTGCTGTTGAATTGTCTGAAGTTGCTTTCGGACGTGAATTTAACGAAGCTCTTGTACACCAAGTTGTTACAGCTTACTTAGCTGGTGGTCGTCAAGGTACTCGTGCTCACAAATCACGTGCAGATGTTTCTGGCGGTGGTAAAAAGCCATTCCGTCAAAAAGGTACTGGTCGCGCTCGTGCGGGTTCTATTCGTAGCCCGATCTGGGTTGGTGGTGGTAAAACTTTTGCTGCTCGTCCACAAGATTGGTCTCAAAAAGTAAACCGTAAGATGTACCGCGGTGCAATGCAATGTATCTTAGCTGAACTTGTTCGCCAAGATCGTCTTGTATTAGTTGAAGAGTTTGCTGTTGCAGCTCCAAAAACTAAAGAATTGCTTGCAAAGCTTACTGACTTGAATGCAACTCGCGCATTGATCATTACAGATGCTGTAGATGAGAACTTGTATCTCGCAGCTCGCAACCTTCCACACGTTGATGTGGTTGATGCTACTGCTATTGATCCTGTTAGCTTGATCGCATTCGATAAAGTTGTAATGTCTGTAGCTGCTGCTAAGAAAATTGAGGTAGAACTCGGATGAACAACGAACGTATCTATCAAGTCCTATTAGGACCAGTATTCTCAGAAAAAGCACAAGTTTTAGGTGATACTGCTGGTGTTCAAGTGTTCAAAGTTGCATTAAATGCAAACAAACTTGAAATCAAGAAAGCAGTTGAGCAACTCTTCGGTGTTGAAGTTGTAAAAATCAATACAACGATCACTAAAGGTAAAACAAAACGCTTTGGTAAAACATTAGGACGTCGTTCTGATGTGAAAAAAGCATACGTCACCCTGAAAGCCGGCCAAGATGTAGAAATGGCTGACTTGGGCGATACCGCTGAAAACGCAGCGGAATAAGGACGAGAATTATGCCAATTCAAAAATGTAAGCCAACGTCTCCAGGACGTCGCTTTGTAGAGAAAGTGGTTCATGACCACCTTCACAAAGGCGCGCCTTATGCACCGTTGGTAGAAGCTAAAAAACGTACTGGTGGTCGTAATAACAATGGTCACATCACTACACGTCACGTGGGTGGTGGTCATAAGCAAAACTACCGTATTGTTGACTTTAAACGTAACAAAGATGGTATTCCAGCGACTGTAGAGCGCATCGAATACGATCCTAACCGTACAGCGCATATTGCTTTATTGAAATATTCTGACGGTGAACGTCGTTACATCATTGCACCTAAAGGCTTACGTGCTGGTGATAAAGTTCAATCTGGTAACGATGCTCCAATTCGTCCAGGTAACTGCTTACCACTTCGCAACATGCCAATCGGTTCTACACTTCACAACCTTGAACTTAAAATTGGTAAAGGTGCTCAATTAGCACGTTCTGCTGGTACTTCAGTTCAGTTGTTGGGTCGTGATGGTTCTTACGCTATCGTTCGTTTACGTTCTGGTGAAATGCGTAAAGTCCATGTTGAATGTCGCGCTGTAATTGGTGAAGTTTCTAACCAAGAAAGCAACCTTCGTTCATTGGGTAAAGCTGGTGCTGCGCGCTGGCGTGGTATTCGTCCTACCGTTCGTGGTATGGCGATGAACCCAGTAGATCACCCGCACGGTGGTGGTGAAGGGCGTAGTAAAGGTATTCAACCTGTAAGCCCATGGGGTCAAAAAGCTAAAGGGTACAAGACACGTACCAACAAGCGTACGACTAAGATGATTATTCGCGACCGTCGCGTCAAGTAAGGGAATCTGAATAATGCCTCGTTCATTAAAAAAAGGTCCATTCGTCGACGCACATTTGTTCGCTAAGGTTGAAGCTGCTGTAGCTGCTAACAACCGTAAGCCGATCAAAACTTGGTCACGTCGTTCAATGATCCTTCCAGACTTTGTTGGTTTAACAATTTCTGTTCACAATGGCCGTAACCACGTTCCAGTAATTGTTACTGAACACATGGTTGGTCATAAATTGGGTGAATTCGCGCCAACTCGTACCTATCGTGGTCACGGTGTTGATAAGAAGTCTAAACGTTAATAGGTGCTATGATGGAAGTAACTGCTAAATTACGCGGTGCCGCTATCTCGGCACAAAAAGCACGTTTAGTTGCTGATTTGATCCGTGGTAAGTCGGTTGCACGTGCGATAGACATTTTAAACTTCAGCAACAAGAAAGCAGCTGTGCTCGTTAAAAAAGCACTTGAATCTGCAATCGCGAATGCTGAACACAACAACAGCTTAGATGTTGATGACCTTAAAGTAACTACGATTTACGTTGATGAAGGCATGAGCCTTAAACGTATCATGCCACGTGCTAAAGGCCGTGCAGATCGTATTACTAAGCGTACTTGTCACATCACCGTTAAGGTAGGGGTTTGATATGGGTCAGAAGGTTCATCCAATCGGTATCCGCCTAGGTGTTGTGAAACGCCATAACGCTAACTGGTATGCGAATCCGAAACAATACGCTGAATACTTGCTTAAAGATCTTCAAGTTCGTGAGTTTTTAATCAAAAAACTTAAAAACGCGATGATCAGCAATATTCTTATCGAACGTCCTACAGGCGCTGCTAAAGTAACTATTAGCACTGCTCGTCCTGGTATCGTTATCGGTAAAAAAGGCGAAGATATTGAGAAATTACAGCGCGAACTCACCAACATCATGGGTGTTCCGGCTCAAGTTAGCATCAATGAAATTGATCGCCCTGACTTGGACGCACGTCTAGTTGCTGAAGCAATTGCTTCTCAATTGGAAAAGCGTGTTATGTTCCGTCGTGCTATGAAGCGTGCGGTTCAAAACACAATGCGTGCTGGCGCTAAAGGTATCAAAGTTGAAGTTTCTGGCCGTTTAGGTGGTGCAGAGATCGCTCGTACTGAGTGGTATCGTGAAGGTCGTGTACCTTTGCATACGCTTCGTGCTGACATCGACTATGCAACTATGCGCGCAGAAACAACATACGGTACGATCGGTGTTAAAGTTTGGATTTTCCGTGGCGAGATCTTAGGTGGCATGAAACAAGTCATGAACCCTGCTCCTGCTGAAGAGCGTCCAGCTAAACGCGGTCGTGGTCGTGGTGAAGGTCAAGAGCGTCGTGGTCGTCGCGGTGACCGTGCTGCTGACAAGGGAGAATAATCCATGTTGCAACCTAAACGTACCAAATTCCGTAAAGTGCACAAAGGCCGTAACACAGGTCTAGCGCATCGTGGTAGTACAGTATCATTTGGTTCGATTGCAATTAAAGCAACTGAACGTGGTCGTATGACTGCGCGTCAGATTGAAGCTGCACGTCGTACCATTAGCCGTCGTATCAAACGTGGTGGTAAAATCTTCATCCGCGTATTCCCAGACAAACCAATTACCGAAAAACCATTAGAAGTTCGTATGGGTAAAGGTAAAGGTAGCGTGGAATACTGGGTTTGTCAGATCCAGCCAGGTAAGATCCTGTACGAAATTGAAGGTGTTAGCGATGAGTTAGCGCGTGAAGCTTTTGCTTTAGCTGCTGCTAAACTCCCGTTTAAAACCACTATCGTGACTCGGACGGTGATGTAATGAAAACTAAAGATCTACGTGAAAAGTCGGTAGAAGAGTTGAAAGCTTTGCTTGATGAGCAACAGCTTAACCAATTCCGTCTTCGTATGGCGAAAGCAACTGGTCAGCTAGGCAAATCGCATGAAGTGCAAATTGCTCGTAAGACAATTGCTCGTATCAAGACACTCCTTACCGAAAAACAGGGGAACGGACAATGAGTGAAAAAACAGTCCGCACGTTAACCGGCAAAGTCGTAAGCGACAAAATGGACAAGTCTATTGTTGTGCTTATTGAACGCCGCGTTCAACACCCGTTGTACGGCAAATCAATCCGCCGTTCAACTAAATTACACGCTCATGATGAGAACAATGTTGCTAAATTAGGCGACTTGGTAACCATCAAAGAAAGCCGCCCAATTTCTAAAACTAAAGCTTGGACTTTAGTGGAAGTAGTTGAAGCTGCTGCTGAGTAATTAGACGTTCTTGTTGCATCATCGGACAATTTCGAGTACTCTTTGAGCCTTTCGAAATTGTGACCGGTGATGCTCGGTTTTGGAGTAGGGCAATGATTCAAACCGAAAGTATGCTCGACGTAGCAGACAACAGTGGTGCACGCCGCGTACAATGTATTAAAGTACTTGGTGGTTCACACCGTCGTTATGCTTCAGTTGGCGACATTATTAAAGTTACTGTAAAAGAAGCAATCCCACGCGCACGTGTTAAAAAAGGTGACGTGATGAATGCTGTAGTTGTTCGTACAAAATTCGGCATCCGTCGTCCAGACGGTTCAGTGATTCGTTTCGACGATAACGCAGCTGTTATTTTGAACAACAACAAAGCTCCGATTGCTACTCGTATCTTCGGACCAGTGACTCGTGAACTTCGTACTGAACAGTTCATGAAAATCATTTCATTGGCTCCTGAAGTTCTATAAGAGGCAATCATGGCTAAGATTAAAAAAGGCGATCAAGTAATCGTGATCGCAGGTAAAGAAAAAGGCAAACAAGGTATCGTTTTGTCTGTTTCTGAAGATCGAGTTAAGGTTGAAGGCCTTAACTTAGTGAAGAAGCATCAAAAGCCAAACCGTGTAACTGGCGCTGAAGGCGGCATCGTTACTCAAGAGGCGACGCTTCATATCTCAAACGTGGCAATTTTTAATGCTACAACCCAAAAGGCTGACCGTATTGGTTACCAAGTGATTGATGGCGCGAAAACTCGTGTTTATAAATCAAATGGTGAATCAGTGGCGGTAGCGAAGTAATAGGTTGAATAGGCAATGGCCAGACTTAAAGCACGTTACAACGACGAACTTAAAGCAAAGTTAAAAGAAGAACTTAGCGTTAAGAACGTGATGGATATTCCTCGCATCACGAAAATCACCCTGAACATGGGTGTAGGCGCAGCTGCAACTGATAAGAAATTATTAGATGGCGCTGTTGCTGATATGCAACTCATTGCTGGTCAAAAACCAGTTGTGACTCTTGCTCGTAAATCAATCGCTGGTTTCAAAATCCGTGACGGTTGGCCGATCGGTTGTAAAGTTACTTTACGCGGCGACCAAATGTACGAATTCTTGGATCGTTTGATCTCGATCGCAATCCCTCGTATCCGTGACTTCCGTGGTTTCTCTGCGAAATCATTTGATGGTCGTGGTAACTACTCTATGGGTTTAAAAGAGCAAATCGTTTTCCCTGAAATCGATTTTGACAAAATTGATCGTATCCGTGGTTTAGATATCACTATTACGACCACTGCTCGTAGCGATGACGAAGGCCGTGCGCTTATGCGTGCATTCGGCTTCCCGTTCAAATAAGAGGTCGATATGGCTAAGAAAGGTATGATTAATCGCGAATTGAAACGCGAAAAGACAGTTGCTAAATACGCTGCAAAACGTGCTGAATTAAAAGCAACGATTGCAAATGTAAATGCGAGTGACGAAGAACGTTTCGAAGCGACATTAAAGTTACAGGCATTGCCACGTAACGCATCTCCAGTACGTCTTCGTAACCGTTGTGGTTTAACTGGTCGTCCTCATGGTTACTTCCGTAAGTTCGGTTTAAGCCGTAACAAATTACGTGACACAGTAATGCAAGGTGATGTACCGGGCGTTGTTAAGGCAAGCTGGTAAGGAGCGACTAAATGAGTATGCAAGATACCGTTGCCGACATGTTAACCCGTGTTCGTAACGCACAAATGGCAAAGAAACAAACTGTTTCTATGCCTTCTTCTAAGTTGAAAGTTGCGATTGCAAACGTTCTTCAACAAGAAGGTTATATTTCAGATGTAGCCGTTGCTCAAGAAGAGACAAAAGCTACACTGACAATTACGTTAAAATATTTCGAAGGCAAACCAGTTATCGAAACCGTTAAGCGTGTAAGCCGTCCAGGTCTTCGCCAATACCGCGGTAAAGATAAAATTCCTAGCGTTAAGCAAGGTTTAGGTATTGCAATTGTTTCTACAAGCAAAGGCATCATGACTGATCGCGCTGCACGTGCTGCGGGCATCGGTGGTGAAGTTATTGCTTTTGTTTCTTAATAGGTGATTCCTCATGTCTCGTGTGGCTAAAGCCCCAGTAACTGTACCTAATGGTGTGACAGTTACTCAGAACGGCCGGCAGGTCGAAGTGAAAGGCAGCAAAGGTACATTGTCTTTCAACCTGCATGCGCTGGTCGAGCTAAAACAGGAAGAAGGTAAACTTCAACTTGCTCCGGCTAAAGAGTCGAAAGACGCTTGGATGCAAGCTGGTACTGCTCGCGCTGTATTGAACAACCTTGTAAAAGGTGTTAGCGAAGGCTTCGAACGTAAGTTACAGCTTGTTGGTGTTGGTTATAAAGCTGCGGTTAAAGGTACTTCTGTAAACCTTAACCTCGGTTACTCACACCCAATTGACTACGCTTTACCTGAAGGTGTAACAGCGGAAACTCCAACTGCTACTGAAATCATTTTGAAATCAGCAAACAAGCAGTTGTTAGGTCAAGTGGCAGCGGAAATCCGTGCATACCGTGCTCCTGAACCATATAAAGGTAAAGGTGTTCGTTATTCGGATGAAGTTATTCTTCGTAAAGAAGCTAAGAAGAAATAAGGCGCGAGGTTCTTATGAACGAAAAGAAACAAACCCGTTTGCGTCGTGCGAAAAGCACACGCTTGCACATTCGTGCATTGGGTGCGACTCGTTTGTGTGTAAACCGCACTCCGCGTCACATCTATGCGCAAGTTATTTCAGCAGATGGTGGCAAAGTTTTAGCGCAAGCTTCAACTTTAGATGCATCTTTGCGTAGCGGTACTACGGGTAACGTAGATGCAGCTACAAAAGTTGGTGCTTTGATCGCAGAACGTGCTAAAGCAGCTGGTGTTACTAAAGTTGCATTTGACCGTTCTGGTTTTAAATATCATGGTCGTATCAAAGCCTTGGCTGATGCTGCTCGTGAAGGCGGCTTGGAGTTCTAATCATGGCGAAAGTTGAACAAAACGAAGGTCTCGTTGAAAAGCTGGTTGCCGTTGATCGTGTAGCCAAGGTTGTTAAAGGTGGTCGTATCTTCTCTTTCACAGCATTAACTGTTGTGGGCGACGGTAACGGTCGTGTAGGTTTTGGTCGTGGTAAAGCACGTGAAGTTCCAGCTGCTATTTCTAAAGCACTTGAAGCTGCTCGTCGCAACATGATCACTGTAGACCTCGCGGGTACTACTTTACAACACCCTGTGAATGCTCGTCATGGCGCAAGCCGTGTATACATGCAACCTGCTTCAGAAGGTACTGGCGTAATTGCTGGTGGCGCTATGCGTGCTGTTCTTGAAGCTGCAGGTGTACATAACGTACTTGCTAAATGTTATGGTTCTACAAATGCTGCTAACGTAGTAAACGCAACTTTCAAAGGTTTGCGTGATATGACTTCTCCTGAGAAAGTCGCTGCGAAACGTGGTCTTTCAGTAGAACAAATTCAAGGGTAATCAATCATGAAAACGATTAAAGTTACCCAGACTAAATCTTCATCGCATCGTTTAAAAAATCATAAACTTTGCCTTCAAGGTTTAGGTCTGCGTCGTATTGGTCATACTGTAGAAGTGCAAGATACGCCTTCTAACCGTGGTATGATCAACAAAGTTTACTATATGGTTAGTGTAGAGGAATAAGCCATGACTCTGCGTTTAAATGAACTTTCACCTGCAGAAGGTGCAAAACGTGAAAACCGTCGTCTAGGCCGTGGTATCGGTTCTGGCGTAGGTAAGACTGGTGGTCGTGGTATCAAAGGTCAAAACTCACGTAAAAGTGGTGGTACTCGTCCAGGCTTTGAAGGCGGTCAAACTGCGTTATATCGTCGTTTGCCTAAATTCGGTTTCACTAGCCAAATCGCTTTGAAAACTGCTGAAGTACGTTTGTCTGAGCTCAACAAAGTTGAAGGCGATGTAGTTAGCCTTGAAACTTTGAAAGCTGCGAATGTTGTTCGTCGTGACCAAATTCGTGCTCGCATCGTTCTTTCTGGTGAAATCACTCGCGCATTCACTGTTAAAGGTGTTGTGTTGACTAAAGGCGCTAAAGCTGCTGTTGAAGCTGCTGGCGGTAAAGTCGAGGAGTAATCTCGAGTGTCTATGACTCCTAGTTCTTCAGGTCATGTCAACATGATGAAAGGCCAACCGTTTCATGTGAAATATCGTGAAATTATTCGTCGATTAATGTTCTTGATTGGCGCGTTGTTGGTCTTTCGACTAGGAGCGCATATTCCGTTGCCGGGGATTGATAATGTAGCGCTAGCACATTTTTTTAAAGCTAATGAAGGTACCTTCTTAGGTTTATTTAACATGTTCTCTGGCGGTGCATTAGAACGCATGTCGATTCTGGCGTTAGGGATCATGCCGTATATTTCTGCATCGATTATCGTGCAGTTAATGTCTACGGTGGTTCCTTCGCTGGAAGCTTTGAAAAAAGAAGGCGAGCAAGGCAAACGTAAGATCAATCAATATACGCGTTATGGCACCTTATTTCTTGCACTCGTGCAAGGTGTAGGGATGTGTGCCGGCTTGATCAGTCAAGGGATTACCTTAACCTCAGGTCTGGCATTCTATGTTCCGGCAGTAACTTCGTTAGTTGCAGGAACCATGTTCTTGATGTGGTTGGGTGAGCAGATTACCGAACGTGGTGTTGGTAATGGAATCTCGATGATCATTTTTGCAGGAATTGTGGCAGGTTTGCCAAATCTTGTGATTCAGTCGTTTACGTCTGTACAGAATGGTCAGGGTAGTTTAATTGGTTTAGTTGTCTTCGGCTTACTCTCATTAGCCGTTTTAGCTGCGATCGTGTTTATTGAAAAAGCACAACGTCGTATTCCAGTGAACTATGCTCAAAAACAGCAAGGCCGTCGTATATTTACTGCACAGCAGACGCATTTGCCATTAAAAATTAATATGGCGGGTGTAATTCCGGCAATTTTTGCAAGCTCATTGTTATTATTTCCAGCGAGCTTGGGACAATGGTTAGGAAGTGCTGATCCAAATGCAGGGATTGTGAAGCGTAGCCTACAAGATCTGGCATTGGTGTTATCGCCTGGACAGCCGTTGTATCTAATGCTCTTTGGCGCGTTAATTATCTTCTTCTGTTATTTCTATACGGCGCTTGTATTTAGCCCGAAAGAAGTTTCAGAGAATTTAAAACGTAGCGGGGCATATGTGCCTGGTATCCGCCCAGGTGAGCAAACGGCTCGTTATTTAGATCATATTCTTAACCGTTTGACCTTCATTGGTGCAATCTACATCACTGTAGTGTGTTTAATGCCTATGGTGCTACAAAGCTCGTTCGGTATTCCATTCCATCTGGGTGGGACATCGTTACTGATTGTAGTGGTAGTGGTAATGGACTTTATGGCGCAACTCCAAGCGCACCTTACTTCGCATCAATATGATAATCAAACGTTAATGAGAAAAACGACTGCTCATCCTAAGGGATAAGCGCACTTAGAAGGTTTCATCATGAAAGTACAAGCTTCTGTAAAGAAAATTTGTGGTAGCTGTAAAGTTATCCGTCGTAATGGGGTAATTCGCGTAATTTGTAGCGCAGAACCTCGTCATAAGCAGCGTCAAGGTTAATTTAATTAAGACCTGTTGATTTCAGTAGGCTAATTAGGTTATTATCCGCCCCTCAAGATTTTTGTGGGGCGGTTGATTATCTTGACTGCCTTTTTGGAGAAAATTGAATGGCTCGTATTGCCGGTGTAAACATTCCGGATAACAAGCATGCTGTTATCTCTCTCACGTATATTTTTGGTATCGGTCGCCACACTGCTAAGAACATCTTGGCTGCTGTAGGTATCACTGAAACTACAAAGATCCGTGAATTAGATGATGCTCAGCTTGATGCGATTCGTGCAGAAGTTGCTAAGGTTCCGACCGAAGGTGACTTACGTCGCGAAATTTCCATGAACATTAAACGTTTAATGGATTTAGGCTGCTACCGCGGTCTTCGTCATCGTCGCAGCTTGCCTGTTCGCGGACAACGCACCAAAACTAACGCACGTACCCGTAAAGGTCCGCGCAAACCGATTAAGAAATAAGATTTCTGGAAGCTAAAAGATGGCTAAAGATACTCGCGCACGCAAGAAGGTCACTCGTACCGTCTCTGAAGGTGTCGCACACATTCACGCTTCTTTTAATAACACCATTGTTACGATTACCGATCGTCAAGGTAATGCATTGGCTTGGGCTACCTCAGGTGGACAAGGCTTCCGTGGATCACGTAAATCAACACCGTTTGCTGCTCAGGTAGCTGCTGAAGTTGCTGGTAAAGCTGCTTTAGATTACGGTTTGAAAAACTTGGACGTCCTTGTAAAAGGTCCTGGTCCTGGTCGTGAATCTGCGGTTCGTGCATTAGGTGCAGTGGGTTATAAAATTAACAGCATTACCGATGTGACTCCAATTCCGCACAACGGTTGCCGTCCACCTAAAAAACGTCGCGTGTAAGGAGAAACATTCATGGCTCGTTATATTGGTCCAAAATGCAAACTCTCTCGCCGCGAAGGGACAGACCTGCAATTAAAATCTGGCGTTAAACCATTTGACGTTAAGACTAAAAAACATGCTAAAGCTCCTGGCCAACATGGCGGAGCTCGTGGTAGCAAACAATCTGAGTACTCACTACAATTACGTGAAAAACAAAAAGTACGTCGTATGTACGGTGTGTTAGAGCGTCAATTTAGTAACTACTATAAAGAAGCTGCTCGTGTTAAAGGCGCAACAGGTGAGAACTTGTTGAAGTTGCTTGAAAGCCGTCTTGATAACGTTGTTTATCGCATGGGTTTTGGTTCTACACGTGCAGAAGCTCGTCAGTTAGTATCTCACCGTAGCATCACTTTGAACGGTCGTCGTGTTAACATTGCATCTATCCAAGTTAAAGCTGGTGATGTAATTGCAGTACATGAAGGCGCTAAACAACAATTACGTATCAAAAGCGCAATTGAATTAGCTGCTCAACGTGGTATCCCTGCTTGGATGGAAGTTGATCATTCTAAGTTAGAAGGTACGTTTAAAGCTGCGCCAGATCGTTCTGATTTACCTGCTGAAATCAACGAAAGCTTGATTGTAGAATTGTATTCTAAATAATCCTTGAGGTAGCAATAAATGACGCGTACTGCAAACGAGTTTCTAACTCCGCAAGCGATCAAGGTCGAAGCGGTGAGCGGGACCTCGGCAAAAGTGATTCTGGAACCTTTAGAGCGTGGCTTTGGTCATACTCTAGGTAATGCTTTACGTCGCATTCTATTGTCTTCTTTACCTGGCGCTGCTGTGGTTGAAGTAGAAATAGAAGGTGTCGAGCACGAGTACAGTACTTTAGAAGGCTTGCAGCAGGACATCGTCGAGCTCTTGCTGAACCTAAAAGGATTGTCTATTAAGCTGTTCGATCAAAATGAAGCATATTTAACATTAGAGAAACAAGGGGCAGGTGACGTAACTGCAGCTGACCTTCGTTTACCTCATAATGTTGAAGTGGTTAACCCTGATCATTTAATCGGTACTTTGAGTTCTTCTGGTTCATTAAAAATGCGCCTGAAAGTTGCTCAAGGTCGTGGTTATGAAACATCTGACTCACGTTTCCCTGAAGGTGAAACACGTCCAGTAGGTCGTTTACAGTTAGATGCTTCTTATAGCCCAATCAAGCGTGTTTCATACACAGTAGAAAATGCTCGTGTTGAACAACGTACCGATCTTGATAAGTTAGTGATCGATCTTGAGACTAACGGAACTGTTGATCCAGAAGAAGCAATCCGCAAAGCGGCAACAATCTTGCAACAACAAATTGCAATTTTTGTTGATCTTCAGAAAGATCAAACTCCGGTTGCTCAAGAACCTCGCGAAGAAGTTGACCCGATTTTGCTTCGTCCAGTAGATGATCTCGAGCTAACTGTTCGTTCTGCTAACTGTTTGAAGGCAGAAAATATTTACTACATTGGTGATCTTGTTCAACGTACCGAAGTTGAGTTGTTAAAAACTCCTAACCTAGGTAAAAAATCGTTAACAGAGATCAAAGATGTTTTGGCATCGAAAGGTTTACAACTCGGCATGCGTTTAGAGAACTGGCCACCAGCTAGTCTCCGTATGGATGACCGTTTTGCCTATCGTAGCCGTTAATTAAGTAGGACTATCACCATGCGTCATCGTAATAGTGGTGTGAAATTAGGCCGTACAAGCAGCCACCGTAAGGCGTTGTTCCAAAACTTAACAAATGCTTTAGTTGAGCACGAGTTAATTAAAACAACTTTGCCTAAGGCGAAAGAACTTCGCCGCGTTGCTGAGCCTTTAATCACTTTGGCAAAAAACGATACAGTAGCAAACCGTCGTTTAGCGTTTGCTCGTACTCGTTCTGCAGCAACTGTTGGTAAATTATTTACCGTTCTTGGCCCTCGTTACAAAGAACGTAACGGCGGTTATCTTCGTGTTCTTAAAGCGGGCTTCCGTGCAGGGGATGCTGCACCGATGGCTTACGTTGAACTCGTTGACCGTGAAGTAAAATAATACTTCTACGTGTAGAACAGTCAGTTGTTCCAAAAAAGGCCGGTGTAATAACCGGCCTTTTTTATTGTTTGTTTTTGATGTTTTTCGAGATGGGAAGATTCTCAATAATAATTTGCTTATCAATATTGGTTTGAGTATTTGACCAATGTGCTAAATTAAGCTGAGATACTATAAAAAATTTAAATACATATGTTAGATATTGAGATTAAGATTTTAGGTGTAGATGAGCTGAATGATTTTAGAGAGATTCGGCTTTCAGCTTTAGCAAAAGCCCCGGCAATGTTTGGTTCCACTTATGATGTAGAGATCGTAAAGCCGTTAAGTTTTTTTCAAAGTTGCTTATCAAACTCAATAATTTTTGGGGTTTATCAGAAAGATAGAATTATAGGCTTGGCGGCGTTAATACAAGAAAGTGGAATAAAGTTGGCTCATAAGGCTGTTCTATCCAGTGTATTTATTGAACCAGAATTTGAAAGCCAAGGCATAGCAACCGCATTACTTCGTGCTGTTATCGCCTATAGTCAAGCACAGGTAGAACAAGTTTTGCTGACCGTTGCCACAGATAATCAGTCAGCCATCAAGCTATATCAAAAAATGGGCTTTGAGGTGTATGGGGTGGAGAAAAAAGCCTTAAAAAATAACAATGAATATACGGATGAGCTGTTGATGAAGCTTTTTCTGCGCTAGGGTACAGCTGTAATAATCTTAAGACTTATACCATCTTCTTACTCGATTAAAGATATTCAATTCAGAAATCCAAGTAAAAATCTCAACATTTTTGACAGCAAATTTTTATCAAAATGTCCCGAACTGATATAAAAAAACCGATGAATGACTAAACTTGACATTGTGTATTGTCAAATTTGTGCTTTAATAAAGACATGGTTTATACAGGGTATAAAAAAAATGGAAAAGCAAGTTGATGTATTAATTATTGGTGCAGGGATCTCAGGAATCGGATTGGCTGTACATCTCTCTAAGAACTGTCCACAACGTAAATTTGAAATCTTAGAACGTCGTGACAGTTTTGGTGGAACTTGGGATTTATTCCGTTACCCTGGTATTCGCTCTGATTCGGACATGTCGACCTTCGGTTTTAACTTCAAACCATGGGCGAAAGAAAAAGTGCTTGCGAGTGGCGCTGAAATCAAAAGCTACTTAAGCGATGTGATTAGCGAAAATCAGTTGAAAGAAAAAATCCATTTTGGTCATCGTGTGCTTTCTGCAAATTACGATTCAAGCAAGAAAAAATGGTCTGTTGAGATTGAAGATAGCAACAAGAAAAAGCAAACTTGGTCAGCAAACTTTGTGATGGGCTGTACCGGTTATTATAATTATGATCAGGGTTATGCACCAAAATTCCCGAAACAGGAAGATTTCAAAGGACAGTTTATTCATCCGCAACATTGGCCTGAAAACCTGGATTACACTGGTAAGAAAGTCGTGATCATTGGTAGTGGTGCAACTGCAATTACCTTGGTGCCTTCAATGGTCAAAGGTGGGGCAGGTCATGTAACCATGTTACAGCGCTCACCAACCTATATTGCAACCGTGCCTTCAATTGACTTTATTTATGAAAAAACCCGTAAATTTATGTCTGAAGAAACGGCTTATAAATTTACCCGTGCACGTAACATCGGTATGCAACGTGGTATTTATGCGCTTGCACAGAAATATCCAAAAACAGTACGTCGCTTATTGCTGAAAGGGATTGAATTGCAGTTGAAAGGTAAAGTCGACATGAAACACTTTACCCCTAGCTATAACCCTTGGGATCAACGTTTATGTGTGGTACCGGATGGCGATTTATTTAAAGCATTACGTCAGGGGCAGGCCAGCGTAGAAACAGATCAAATTGAGAAGTTCACGGCCAATGGCATCCAGCTAAAATCTGGTAAGCATCTTGAAGCGGATATCGTCATTTCTGCAACTGGTCTGGAAATTCAGATTCTGGGTGGTGTGAAAGGGTCAATTGACGGTAAGCCAATGAACACTTCACAACATATGCTCTATCAAGGGGTAATGGTCAGCGATGTACCAAATATGGCCATGATCATTGGTTATATCAACGCGTCGTGGACCTTAAAAGTTGATATTGCAGCTGAATACATTTGCCGTTTGCTCAATCATATGGACAAGAATGGTTTTGATGAAGTGATTGCGCATGCGGACCCATCACAACTGGAACACGACACGATTATGGGCAAAATGTCTTCTGGCTATATTGCGCGTGCCGCAGATGTAATGCCGAAACAAGGCAAGCAAGCGCCTTGGAAAATTACCAATAACTATCTGGCAGACCGTAAAGAGTTGAAAGATGCTAAATTTAATGATGGCGTTCTACAGTTTCACAAACGTGATGAACATGCTGACCGTAAACCAAAACTGGTCTCGTAATGTAGTAACCTGATCATTGAAAACCCTATGTCGATACATAGGGTTTTTTATTGGAAATAGGCTTTGAATTCTAAAAATATCACGTATATTGGGCAGATTAGAAAATTAAGATAGGAATAATTTGATGAAAAAACTCATCATTTTGGGGATCATGTTATCAAGCAGTCTGGCTTTTGCCGATGATGCAAAACAGAAGGCAGCGATTGCACAAAAACTGGTATCGGTCGATGGCACGGAACAGGGGGTGCAAAACACCGATAAAATGATTCTAGAACAAATCCGGATGCGTTTGCCCAAGGATTTGCCAGAAAGTTTCTATAGCGATTTAACTAAGAATCTGGATAGTGAGCAACGGAAGCAGTTTATTGTACAGCGCTATGTCGAGAGCTTTAGTGAAAAAGAATTACAGGCTGCGTTGAATTTCTACCAATCTGCTGAAGGGAAGGTCTGGGCCAAGAAAGCTAGTGATGTTGGCAGTGAGGTAGCACATTTCACCACGCAAAATGCGCGCAATGCACTGAATACCACCATGCAACAGTATAGTGAAAACCCTAAGGTCAAGCAGTTAATGCAACGGATGAATCCGCAAGCTGCCCAGACGGGCAATGAGAAAACAGAAATTAAGTAAATAAAAAAGGGATCATACATTAAGCATGATCCCTTTTTGTTTTTCTGTCTTTAGAGAGTACGGGAAATCAACTCTTTCATGATTTCATTGGTACCTGCATAAATACGGTTGGCACGGTTGTCGATATAGGCACGTGCGATTGGATATTCCAGCATGTAGCCATAACCACCGTGTAACTGTAAACATTCATCCACCACTTTCGAGAACATATCGGAAATTTTATATTTTGCAGCGGCAGCAGCATCAACACCTAAGCTTTCTTCGAGTTGTAACTCCATACAGCGATCTAAATAAGTGCGACAGAAATCAATTTCAGTCCGTAATTCAGCCAGTTTAAAACGGGTGTTCTGGAAGGTGCTAATGGCTTTGCCGAAGGCTTTACGATCTTTGGTGTATTGAACGGTATGCGCAAAAGCAGCTTCAGCGCCCGCCTGACAAATGATGGCAACCAGCATACGTTCCCATGCCAATTCTTTCATTAGCATCATAAAACCCATACCTTCCATACCGAGCAGGTTTTCTTTCGGAACGCGAACATTGTCAAAGAACAGCTCACAGGTATCCTGACCTTTCATCCCGATTTTATTCAGAGGCTTGCCTTTACTGAAGCCCACACGATCGGCTTCCACAATAATTAACGACAGATTGGCAGAACCTTTTTCACTATTGCCAGTCTTACACACCACGATGGCCATATCGCATAGATAGCCATTGGTAATAAAGATTTTTGAACCATTAATCACATAGTCATCGCCATCCAGTACCGCGGTAGTACGAACGGCTTGCAGGTCTGAACCTGTTCCTGGTTCAGTCATGGCAATCGCGGTGACAGCCTCACCCGTTGCCATTTTTGGCAGCCAGTGCTGCTTTTGTGCTTCATTACCAAAGTTGTTGATATAGTTGGCCACGATATCTGAATGTAATGAAAAACCTGTGCTCGAATCCATGGCATAGGCTTGCTCTTCAATCAGAATCATACTATAGAGACGATCAACACCTGAGCCGCCATATTGCTCTGGCATGGTGGTACACAGCAAGCCCAGTTCGCCTGCCTTATTCCATAAGTCGCGGTCAACATGTTGTTGTTTTTCATATTTTTCAATATTTGGAACAACTTCTTTTTCATAGAATTTACGTACAGTTTCACGAAATGCTTCATGATCAGAAGTAAAGAGTTTACGCGCGAGCATGTTTGGAACTGGACGAATTGCACCTGATTGCATTTGTTATATTTTCCCTGGTTTGTTGAATGTAAATCATCCTCCTCACCATACAAGAAAGGGAAAATAGTGAACAATGTGATCAATGCTCAATTTGATTGATGTATTTGGTCACTTGAGAAAAAACGCTGCGAAGTTAAAGGGGGATCAGGTACACTATCAGAGTAAATGGTTGCATAGTGGAACAGATAATGTCTGATGAAATGACACTGGAAGAACGTAAGGTCGTGTATCGTGCACGTCGTGGTTTAAAAGAAATCGATGTATATTTTGACCCATATGTTAAAAATTACTATCTCACTGCCGATCCGGCTGAAAAGGCCTTATTCGCAGAGCTGGTTGATCAGGAAGATCCGGACTTGCTGGACTGGTTCATGGAAGTTGGGGAACCGCCACGGACTGAACTGAAAGCATTTATTCTCAAACTAAAACATTATGTCCACGGCTGATCGTGTTTTTGAGTTGCAATACAGTCGTTTTTCGATGGTATTGCAACTGTTTATGCTGCTGTTGATTGTTAGCCTGACCTATTCTTTGCTTTCTTTGGCGGTATGGTTAGGCAGTTGCTTCATATTGGTATTGAGCTGGTTTCTATTTCTGCAGCAACCCCGATTAAAACGTTTTGAGCATCTCGACCAACAGGCGTGGTCATTTGAATTTTATGATTCATCTCTTCCGATCCAGACCCGTTCCATCACAAGAATAATTGATCATCAAGCTTATATCGTGCTGTGCTTTTCTGATCCAAAACATAAAAATTTCATCATCTGGTGGGACCAGTTATCATTTTTACAGTGGAAATCCTTAAAATTACAGGCAAAACTGGGCTAATTGTTTGACAATTCTACATCTGTATATAATTAATTATTTTATAAATTTCAATGATATATTATTTTTAGGCGTGTATTTTGCTGCGATTGTTAGGTTAAAAACTCTAAAAAATAGTGAAAATTATGATTGTCAGACAATCTGCCCCTCAAGACCGATTTATTTTCGTTAAAGTACAAACACCAACGTAAAGTGTGGTGGAGGTCCAAAATGGAAATTCCAACATGGTCGTTTCTGGTGATCGCAATTGTCTTTGCGATTGTAGTAGGAAGAGCAGGAACTTTACTCAGGGAATATCTTGAATCACATCAACCTGTTGCTGTGACCAAGAGAAAGAGATTGAAAGTATCATCAATATATCACGCTCCTGTGAATATCGATGGTGAACGCCAATCTAGTATCTATCAAAAGTAGATACGAAAAGTATAGGAGGTCTCTATGGAGATTTCAATGTGGATGTTTCTGGTAATTGCGATCGTTATAGCGATTGTAGTAGGAAGAGCCGGGACATTACTCAAGGATTATTTTCAACAAAACTAAAAGATAAAGAGTTTCACGATTTTACCAGTTAATAAGTAGCATGTGCTGAACCGTCGCAATGCTACTTTTTTTTGCCTGAAATTTCTGTATCGCCGCAGATCTGTCAATTTATTCATGTGTGAAGTATGTCAAAATGTCCCTGTAAAATTAGAGCAATTACTCTTTAATTCAGGAATTGCATCTGATAATGTACAGCTAAAAGGAAAAAACAAATTATTAGAGGGACAGGAAGTATGTCTAAACTCCATAAAATTGGACAAGGCGTCGCGGTAGCTTTGCTGACTACATCAATGTTATCTGGATGCTCATACGTTGTTAAAACTGGAGCAAATGTCGCATTAGGTTTTGGTGAAAAACATATCGTTCCACCGATTTTGGCCATGGATGATGCTGAAATGGTGTGTAACTCAGGCAATGCATTAACGCCTGCAGTGATGTCAACCAAAGATATGGGGGCAGACCCGACCCGTATGGCAGTGCTGCTGTATACCGCAGCCGGGATTTGTGCTGAAAATCAGGCGCTGGAAGCAGAATTACGTTATTTACGTGCCTCTAAAGCCGGTCAGGTGACAGAAGCGCAGGATGCGCGTATTGAACAGAAACGTTGGGCCGGCATTGCGGCTGAACGTCAATATGCAGGTTATCAACTTTTTGCCCATCGTTGGGAATCAAAATACAAATATAAATTAGGCGATTCATGTCCAACCATGCGTAATGATCTGGATCAGACCGTGTATTTACTCGGTATGGTCAGTGGCTTGCAAGCCATGACCAATGACATTAACTCGGGCGGTGCAATCAATGTGCCTAAGGATATTGCCGGGATTGTTGAACGTGGCATGACCTGTCTGGACAATGAAAAATTCTGGGGTGCGCCAATGGCGACTCGCGCCGTGATCTGGACTTTATTGCCTGGCGCTGGCGATGGTAAACCTGAACCGTATGCCACCATGAAACAATCAATGGCGATTGGTGAGAAGAAAGGTGTGCGCTTATCCCATGCTTTATATGCTGTTGCAGCACAAGCCAGCGGTGATGATGCCAAATTACGTGATGCACTGCGTTCTTATGCAGCCGCAACAGGTGATGACAAACCTGCAAATCCTCAGTTCAGACTGATTGATAAAATGGCTGGTTTAATGGTACGTGGCATCGCAGACCGTTACTGGACTGAAAATACCGGTGTCAGAGCAAGCGATGAAGGCATGACCACATTCTGGGATGACAAACAAGAAAGTTCAGCTGAACTGGATTCACTCTTTGATGGGGGTGGCGAGGCAGCCTCTGCACCAGCACAGGATGAGGCCGCTCCAGCGCAAGAAACGCCAGCTGAGTAACCTGAATTAAACGGCCTTTTACCTCACCAGCACTTACACTGGGTAAAAGGTCTGTTTTTTCAAGAGGTGGTCAATCAATGAAAGATCAAATATGGATAGAAAAAGTCATTTTGATCGCGATATGTGTATCCATATCGGCATGTCTACAAGTTTTTTCCGATTATTTCATTTATTGGAGACCGAGTTTACTCACTGAATTCTGGCGGTTATGGACTGCACATTGGGTACACGTGGGCTGGATACATTTTCTGTTAAATATGCTGGCCTTTGCGTGTTTACCTTTTATTTTTCCGCATGTCCGTAATTGGCATTTATGGTCATTACTGCTGGTTTTGCCACCATTCATCAGTTTGGTTTTCTATTTCTATTTACCTTATATTGATGCCTATGCCGGGCTTTCAGGCGTACTACATGGCTTGTATACCGCGGTAGGACTGGTATATCTGCAATATAAGAAAGAACGTAAGTTCGCCTTGCTGGTTTTAGCCCTGATTGCAGCAAAACTGATTTGGGAAAATACCTTTGGACAGACGGGAACAGCGCAGTTAATTGGTAGTCCCGTGCTTACTGAGGCACATTTGATTGGTGCTATCGGTGGCGTACTAGCTGGTTTAAGTTATTTATTTATAAAAAGGAAAAAAATAGAGCACATCTAAATTGATAAAAACAACCAACAAAAAAGTGATTGTAGTCATTCTTTTTTGAAAAAATTTGATTCAAATTTAAGCGGTTTAAAGGGATTGGTTAATAAGAGGGTAAATTCATTTATCTATCAACCATGGACAGCGCATGATTCAACATCTTTGGATGGATGTTGATAAGAATAAACTGGAATAGACATGCAAAATGATCAAGAGAAAAAGTCTGGATTAGCCCGGTTAGGCTATATCTGGAATGATTGGATATCAACCTTCATCATTCTTGCTTTGTTGCTAATGACTTTGCTTATTGGTACTGGCGAGATGATTCACGGTCAAATGCTCCGTATGGGGGAGCGACTTTACGGTGATCAAACCACAGGGATGCAATATTCGTTTTTGCGGGCTGAGCCTGAAAAACCATCTTGTGATCGACATCCGAATATTGATGCACAAGTACAGGCACAGATGAAGGCCAATGCGGCGGATGAATTTGCCAGTATGTTTGGTGCAGCTTCTGAGTCTGATGTACGTACATCTTTGTTGGCCGCACAGCAACAATGTGAAGAAAAGTATCAATTCTATGATAAAGCCATGAAGCACTTGGAAGCTCATCCAAGTATTCGTACTTATCGTAAAGTTGAAACGACTTTCTTTGGTATTTTTAAATACGGTACTGAAAATCAAACCATCATTTTATTGATCATGGTGTTGTTTGCTTCAGTAACAGCTTCTTTACGTTATCACCATATCAGTTTACGTGCGCCAAAAACCAAGATTGATTTCCGGGTTTATTCAGCGTTGATGGTAGCGGGCAATGCCTTACTGAGCTATTCAGTGGTCAGCCAGTATCATTCTGTACTGAACTCCGGGGTTGAGGTTGCTGGAAAAACCACAGTCTTGTACTGGTTGTGGATTGCGTTATTTGTATCCCTGACCATTATCAGTATCTTCCAGTTTATCTTTATACCGAAGACGGCTCAGCCGAAAGGTAACTTTGGTTTAGCCTTACTCAGTGTGCCACTGTACGCGTTCATGTCGCTAGTGACTGGTATTGTATTTACCTTCTTCATGGACTATCCAATGGGGCAAGGGATCTACTTGGGTATTCTGGTGGAATTCTCGGGTATTTTCCTGAATCTTGCACTGTTTATCTGGGCAGGTATGTTACTGACCCAAACCCGTGTGATGGATTTATTCTTAAATATCCTGCGTCCATGGAACCTGGCACCGGAAACTTTAACCTGGTTGATTCTGATTGCAGCAGCGATTCCAACCGCCTATACCGGCGCTTCCGGGATCTTCGTAATTGCAGCCGGCGCAATCATTTATAAGGAAGTCTGGAACTCCGGCGCGCGTCGTCAATATGCATTGGCTGTATCGGCCATGTCAGGCTCTTTAGGTGTAGTGATTCGCCCATGCTTGCTGGTGATCCTGATTTCAATGCTCGACAGTCGTCATGTGACCTCTACCGAATTATTTGATCACGGTATCTATGTTTTCTGGTTAACTGCGTTTATTTTCCTCGGTGTTTCATTGATTCTTGCCGAAGAAAAATTCCGTGTGAATTCACCTAAGGTTGCAGTGCCTGGCATGTTGCGTGCATGTGTACCTGTCATTCCTTATGTGATTATCGGCTTTGCTGTCGTGATGTTCTATAAGCTGGCTTTAGATACGTCTATTAATGAATTCACTGCACCAATGATTTTACCGTTGGTGTTGATTGCAATGATCTTGTTTGACAAGTTATTTGCATCAAAAGTGGCACCAGCACCTGTGGTTGATCCTAAGCATGAAGCACTGGTTCGTGAACATGAGAAAAAATCTGAGTTCCTCAAGTCTCATGATCCACATGGGGGTAAGCACTTTGGTTTTGGTGGTGCATTACGTTTCGCCACCTCAGAAACAGTTGGGCATATTGGTGCGTTGATTCTGCTAATGGCCTTGTCTGCAAGCGTCGGTGGCTTAATCGAACGTGCTGAAGTGGTGGAGTTATTACCAACACACTTGGGCAATATCTATATTTCACTTGCCTTTATTGCACTGTTACTGGCGATTATTGGGATGACCACCGATCCATTCGGTGCGGTGATTCTGGTGGCGGCAACGGTTGCACCTGTGGCCTACGAGAATGGTATTCATCCGATCCACTTCTGGATGATTGTACTGGTCGCCTTCGAATTTGGTTATGTAACGCCACCGGTTGCCTTGAACCACTTGCTAACGCGACTCTCCGTCGGGGATGAGGAGGTCTCGGCCGCCGACAGGGAAGCGAAAGAGAAATACACCAGTTTCTACTTCCGTTATGAACGTTGGTTATTGCCGATTATCGTATTGTTCTCATCGTTGGTGCTGGTGACCTATGCACCGTATATCTTCCAGATGTTTGGCTGGTATAAGCACTAACAATTGAAATTAAAAAAGCACCTACGGGTGCTTTTTTAACGTCTTTATTTTTATTTATTGAGTCTGCTTTTTGCTTTGGATCAGCGGACTGCATAATAAAATTGCCAATAAAATAATGCCGAAACCAATCACACTGTATAAATCTGGCACTTCTTTCCAGAGTAAAAAGCCCCAGATTCCGGCGAAGATAATCGCAATATAATTCACAGGGGCAATTTGTCCAGCAGGGGCAAGACGGTAGGCATGCGACATAAAAATCTGGCTGACATTGGCTAGGACACCTGCCGCGACCAGGAAAAATAATTCATGCAGATGATAAGGTCGCCATACCCAGAACATCGGAATCACCGAAAGCAGGGAACCAATCAGACAGAAATAAAATACGATCCGTTCTGGTGGTTCGGTTTGGGTCAGGGCACGAACGGTGACAAAGGCCATAGAGGCCAATAGACTTGAACTGATGCCGACAATGGAGATCCAGTTTAATAAACCTTGATCGGGTTTTGCCACACAGAATACGCCAATAAATCCCAGCCCTGCAGCGCATAGCATCGCCGTGGTAACTTTTTCTTTCAGGAATAACCAAGCAATTAAAGGAATAAAAATCGGCGAAGAATAGGTAAATACCATGGCATTGGAGAGTTTCAGATGTGCGATGGCATAGAAGAAGCCATACATGGCAGCAAGGCCAACAATACTGCGCCAGGTATGCATCCACAGTTTTTCCGTTTTTACAAATCCAATGCCTTGCTTAAAAATAAAAGGCAGAAACAGGATCAGCCCCACCACATTACGGAAAAACACAATGGTGTAATTATCGACCGTATGAGAAGCATAACGAATACAAATACCCATTACAGAGAAAAGTAGTGCAGAAATCGTTAGGCAACCAATCGCCAAAAAGAGATTGCGATTCGTTTGGGGAGTATCCATAACCAGGGCAGTATCGAGAATTTGGGCTTATTTTATGCCTGTGCGGAAGTGAAAGGAATGTATTTTTCTAATAGGACTGCTTGATACACATCAAACGATGTGATCAGAAAATTGTTTTAGATAATCACTCGGTGTCATGCCAGTTTCGCGTTTAAACATGGCACTAAAGGCACTGGGACTCTCATAGCCTAAATCTAAGGCCACATTCAGCACGGGTTTATACATGGCTAAATCAATCATGGCTTGCATCAGTTTTGCCTGCCGAACCCAATGGGAAAAATGTAGGCCAGTTTCTTTTTGAAAATGACGTGCCAGCGTTTTAGTGCTGATATGTAAGTGTTGCGAACTTTGTTCCAGACTCCATTCCAAAGCCAGATTTTCTTTAATGCGCTGGCATAACTGCTGAAGCTTGGGGCTTTGTGGTTCGGGCAAATTAAAGGCCAGTGCGGGTAAGAGACGAACTTCGTCCAGAATTAGCTGTAGCAGCCTTTCATTGCGACTAGCTGGTTGAATATGGCTTTGTATATGCATCGCACTACTGATCAATTCACGTAATAACGCTGGAATTGCCACCACGCGACATTGATCTGGCAGATCATTTTGAGTTGAACTTTCAATAAAAACGCCTCTTGCTTTAACTTCACCGCTACTCAATAGCGCATGCGGTTTATGTGCTGGAATCCACACACCACGTCCAGGCGGTGTAATCCAGATGCCTTCATGGGTTTGTACCCGGATTACGCCAGTCAGGGTATGGATTAACTGGATACGGTCATGACGATGCCAGTCTTCAATATGGCCATGCGGATAATTCTCCGAGAAGGCATAGACCGGATAATCCAGAAAACCATGTTGAAAATTTTTTCCCATACTCAGCTAAACCTGAAATAATTTGTCCTTTTTGCGATAGTTATCGTCTTTTCATCGAGAAACTATAAGCTGATTATTTTTTAGCATGATCGGTACGGCTATGTACAGGTTTTGATTATGTTTCAGAAAGCTTATTTTTATCCATTGTTCGCCATTTTATTTTGGGCCGGCAATGTGGTGGTGTCCAAAATGGCGAGTCATGCCATTTCTCCTGTGGCAATTACCTTTTATCGTCTGGTACTGGCGCTCGCGGTGATGAGTACCTTTGTATTGATTCCGGTCTGGAAAAACCGGCATACCATCCAGCAATACTGGAAGCAATTGGCATTGGGCGGTTTCTTGTCGGTATCATTATTTCAGTTCTTATCCTATCAGGCCGCAGCGACGACCACGGCAACCAATATGGCGATCGTCACCGCCTTGATTCCATTACTCACCATGATCTTGAGTAGCGTGATGCTTAAAGACCGGATCAGCTATGGCATGCTATTCGGCGGCGCACTGTCTTTTTATGGCATTTTATATTTATTGGGTCATGGCAGTATTCGTAATATATGGGGGCAGGGCGTACATCTCGGCGATGGCTTGATGCTGGTTGCAGCAGCAGGCTATGCTTTATATGGGGTGTTATTAAAACGCTGGAAAATGCCGATTCCTGCCTGGCAATCGAATTTCGTCCAATCCAGCTTTGCGATTTTATATGTCTTACCTTTTTTTGTGTTTTTACCCGCCCAAGATATACAGTTAAATCAGCAAACTATTCCGCTGATTGTTTATGCCAGCATTTTCTCATCGGTATTGTTATCTTATTTATGGATTGAAGGCGTCCGACATTTAGGACCGAATCGCAACAGTATCTTTATGAACCTGTTGCCTTTATTTACCGCATTGATTGCAGTAGCCCTACTCGGCGAACATTTACAAATGTTCCATTATATTGGTGGTGGTTTGACTTTGGTGGGAATCTTGATTGCGCAAACGATTCAGAAACCAGTTCAGTTGAAATCGCGTTCTGAACAAATTTTAGATTAAAACGTTCAGCAATAAAAAAGCTTTAACGAAAGTTAAAGCTTGTTCGGTTTCAAGAGTGATTCTGGGCAGCGAGTTGTGCCTCTAATAACTTGATCTGCTCTTCCTTCAGTTTAAGCATTTGATCAACATCTTCATGTTGCTGCTTAAGCTCATGTTGCTGCTCTTGAAGTTGCAGGTGAATATCATCCAGTTTTGCAATTTCTTCCTTGGCCAGACTGTCATTGGCTGGAAGCGGCGCTTTAATAATCGATTCTTCAACCAGCTTAATCGGCTCTACAGACTCATTTTCCGCAGTCACGGTTTCATTGCTGACTGCAGGGTCTGGTTGAGACGTGGTAACAGCGGTCTGAGCCGCAGCAGGTTGAGTTGGTGTTGTTGTCGATTGCTGATCTTTTTGTGCTAAAAACCATTGGACAGCAAGGAACAGAACCACAACAACACTTATTCCACCGATGATCATCCATAATAATCTGGAATTTTCAGTTGGATATGTGGACATCATTTTTAACCTTTCTAGTCAAAATGACGAGGTTTGAACTGTATCACCCCAATTTCATCTGGCTCAGCGGGTTGTTGCTCTTCCACGTGGGTCGGGCGCTTCTCGCTATAAGCACATTCGATACATTCAATCCACTCGTCATCCACAGTGATGATCTTAACCACACGATCTAACGCTCCACATTTGGGACATTTTGCACCCGCGATGAATTGTCTTTTCATGTCAGTTCATTACACCCTGTGAATAATAATGACATAGTTTAAGCGGTTTTATCTGTGTTCGTCCAACCTTGATGACGTAATAACGCATCTATTTTAGGCTCTCTTTTTCGGAAATTGCGAAACGCATCAAGTGCTGTATCTTTTCCGCCAACTGCTAGAATAAACTTTCTAAATTCTTTTCCAGTCTCGGTATTAAAAATACCTTCGCTTTCAAAACGGTCAAAGGCATCACTGGCTAAAACTTCTGCCCATTTATAAGAGTAGTAACCCGCAGCATAGCCACCCGCGAAAATATGACTGAAACTGTGCTGGAAACGGTTATAAGGTACGGCAGGAACAACGGCAAACTTAGCGCGAATTTCATCCAGCGTTTCCTGAATTTGCTGGCTGTTTAAAGCTGGAGCTTGGCGGTGAATGGTCAGGTCAAACAGCGCAAATTCAATCTGACGCAGGGTTTGCATACCCGACTGGAAGAAACGTGCATTCAATAATGCTGATAGCAGTTCTTGCGGCAGGGTTTGTTTGGTTTCGGTATGTTCACTCAGGACATCCAGACTTTCATTGTCCCACGCCCAGAATTCCATGAACTGACTTGGCAACTCCACTGCGTCCCATGCTACGCCATGTGTACCTGCAACCGAGATATTATCCACTTCGGTGAGCATGTGGTGTAAGCCGTGTCCGAATTCATGGAATAAGGTAATCACTTCATCATGGGTTAGCAGGGCAGGTTGATCGCCAATCGGTGGAGTAAAGTTACAGACCATGTAGCAAATCGGTTTTTGCAGACCATTCGTGGTTTGTACGCGGGAACGGAAGCCGCTCATCCATGCGCCACCACGTTTGCCATTGCGGGCATATAAATCGAAATAGAAACCACCGACCACTTGACCTTGATCTTCAATTTCAAAATAGCACACATCATCCTGCCAAACGGCTGCCTGACGTTCGACGATCTGGATACCGTACAGGCGTTGCACGATCTGGAATAAACCTTGTACCACTTTAGGTGCAGGGAAATATGGCTTAAGCGCTTCTTGAGAAAGGTTGAACTGTTGCTGTTTCAACTTTTCAGAGTAATAGGTTGCATCCCACGGTTTGAGTTCTTCAATGCCATCTTGCTGTGCAATCGCCTTGAGCGCTGCAATTTCAGCCAGTGCTGGGGTGCGTGCATGTTCTGCCAGATCGACCAGAAATTTATCCACCGTTTCGACATCAGGCGCCATTTTGCTGGCCAGTGAATATTCAGCGAAATTATTGAAACCTAGCAGTTGCGCCATTTCCTGACGTAAGCTGAGGATTTCTTCCATCACAGGGGTGTTATCAAATTCAGTCTTGTCAGACTGCTCAGATGCGCGGGTGACATAGGCCTTATACAGCTCTTCTCTTAGTTCACGATCCTCGGCATAGGTCATAATGGCAAAATAGGCTGGGAAGTCGAGTGTGGCAACAGCCTGCTCAAGCTCACGCTGTTGTCCGTATTGTTTTAACAGTTCAACGCTGCTTTGCGGTAGGCCTTTAAGTTGTGCTTCTGTTAAAGGCTTAAAGTAGGCCTGGGTTGCATCGAGCACATGATTGGAGAAGTCTGAAGACAACTGCGATAAACGTGCCGAAATTTCTGCATAACGTTTTTTGGCTTCACCTTCGAGAGCCACACCAGACAGTTTAAAGTCACGAAGTGCGAGCTTAATAGCACTTTGTTGGGCTTCGCTGAGTGTTTGAAATGCAGGGCTATCATGAATCTGCTGATAGGTTTGATATAGCGCCGTGTGTTGTCCAAGCTGGGTGTAGTATTCGCTTAAACTTGGTAAAAGTGCCTGATACATTTCACGGGTTTCGGCATTGTTCATCACAGCATTGAGATGCGACAAAATGCCCCAAGACTCACTCATATTATTTTCAAGCTGATCGACTTCACTCAATGTCGCCAGTTGTGCTTCGGTGCCTTGTGGGACCTCATTGAGTTGATTCAGGAAGTCTTGACCGTTTTGAATCGTTTGTTCGATCTGTTGTTTTAAGTCGGCAAGTTGAATCTGATCAAACTGGGGAGTGGGAAGTGTCGCTTGCTGTAGTGTCATTGTATTTTTGCCATATCATTTCTAAACATAGTTATAGATGTAGGGCTTAGCGGGAGAGAAATCAAGGTTGATTGATTATTTATTCGTTGAGTTTTGCTTTGCGATTTGGATTTGATCAATTGATAGCACATAGGTACCAAAAGAACTTTGACGTGTAGATAACTTTAATGTGAGATGACCATCCTTATACTTTACATATTGTTCCGATGTCATTCTAAAGATCGGTATGTCGGAATAAACTGTTTTAAAATAATAGATATTGCCATGTCTCGTATGCTTTTTTTCAGCAATCGCTGCTACCTCTATCATTTGCGAATCCCCAGTGGTATATGTCCAGATCATTGGAAGCGTACCCGCAAAGTTGAGCCAGAGTACGGGAATAATGAATAAAGGGAAAATAAATAAAGCATAATATTTAGGTTGTTTTTGTACTTTCCCCCATTGTCTAGGAATTACCCATTCCTGTTTCTTTTTCAAATAGAGAAAATAAATGAGGAGTAAAATATAAAGAAAACAAGAAATGATCAAGGCGACAATTTTTAGCGTAAAGCTAGGTGAAAAATTACCCCCAAAAAAGAATATAGCGGTACCGATTGTGAGAAAGAAAAAGAGAATTGAAAAGTAATGATGATAGTAATATTTGGTGATGCGGTAGTGAATCATTAGGATTTTATTTATATTTAGAAATAGTCTATCTATTCATTATATAACAAAAAATAAGAGAGCCGAAGCTCCCTTATCTCTTATCAATTACTCAGCCTTTGCTTTCGCATTCGACTTTTTCTTTTTCACTTTCTTTTTGGCCTTCTCTTTCGTATCCGGCTTAGCCGAAGCCTTCTTAGCTGGCTTTTTACTATAAGAACTTGGTTTGTTCTTATCCTTTTTCTTGCGTACAGGCTTTTCGCCGTCTTCACTGACTTTAGCTTTCGTCGATGAAGGTGCTTTGCCAAATACTTCTTCCGTTGTTGACGCACGATTCGGACTAGAAGGATTTGCAGTGCGAGGTGCTTTCTGGCGAATCACACGACCGAGATGGGTTAATTGCTGAACCAACTGGAAGTCAATTTTACGTTCTTCCAGATTTACGCCGGCCACTTGGATCTTGACTTCATCACCAAGGCTAAATGATTGACCACGATTCTGACCGATGAGGCTTTGGCTGGCCTGATCATACAGGAAGAAGTCTTCACCGAGCTGACTCACATGAATCATGCCATCCACATACAAGTCTTTGAGGGTGACGAACAGGCCGAATTCGGTTACTGCACTAATCACACCGACAAACTCGTCGCCCAAATGCTGTTGCATATAATGGCATTTCAACCAGGTGGTGACGCTTCGTGATGCTTCATCGGCACGACGTTCAGTTTGTGAGAAATGCTCACCCGCATCATCTAATGCTGCACCTGAAAGCGGGTAAGGTTTCTTATCAAGATAAGCCTTAATCGCACGGTGTAACAATAAATCCGGATAACGACGAATTGGCGAAGTGAAATGCGTATAGGCTTCATAAGCCAGACCGTAATGTCCCGCATTGTTCGCACCATAATAGGCTTGCATCATTGAACGTAACAGTACTGCATGAATACTTGGAGCATCCAGACGATCTTTGGTCGCTTCAATCACGGCTTGGTAGTCGGCCTGAGTTGGCTGTTCAGGGAACGGTAAGCCCAGTAATTTGACGAAATCACGCACTTTTTGGATACGGGAGAACTCGGGTGCTTCATGCACACGATACAACATTGGAATGTCATGCTCTAATGAATATTCTGCTGCGGCAACGTTGGCCAGCAACATGCATTCTTCAATCAGTTTATGCGCATCATTACGGGTACGTGGCAAGATTTCCTTGATTCCGCCTAGCTCATCAAACGTCATGTAGGTTTCAATGGTTTCAAACTCCATTGCATGACGTTTGGCACGTAACTCTTTCAGCGTTTGGTAAAGCTGGAATAAAGTGTTTAATGATTTATGAATGGTTTTATCTGCCGGGATGGCATCTGTGGCACCTTCAAAATACTGACCGACTTGGGTATAGGTCAACCGTGCCTTGGAATGCATCACCGCAGGGTAGAACTCATAACCTGTCACTTTACCGGCACGTGACAGCTTTAAATCGCAGACCATACACAGACGGTCTACATGCGGATTTAAAGAGCATAGACCATTGGATAAGGCTTCAGGCAACATCGGTAATACGAAGTGCGGGAAATAAACCGAGGTCCCACGCTCTTCAGCTTCTTCATTTAAAGGTGAATCTAAACGGACATAATGGCTCACATCGGCAATCGCGACCACCACACGATAACCACCACCTGCACGTTTTTCTGCAAATACTGCATCATCGAAGTCGCGTGCATCTTCACCATCGATCGTCACGAGGGGTAAATCGCGTAAATCAACACGACCTTTACGATCCTGTTCAGAAGGTTCTTTAAAGCTTTCGGCTTCCTTAATCACAGCTTCTGGAAATTCATAAGGCAAACCAAATTCTAGAATGGTCTGCGGAATAATGATTTCTGTATCGGCTTTATCCGCCATCGACTGCACCACATGCCCAGTCGCCAGTTCTTCACGGGTCGGGTAGTCATCAATAGCCACGCGTAGCATATCGCCCACTTTGGCATTGGCATGTTCAATCAATTCTTTTTCTAAGGTAATCGGTTGATGCTGATTGGGATTACCCGGTTGAATAAAATACTCACCTTCATGCTCAGCCACTTTACCAATAATCTGTTTAACCCGGCGCTGTACCACTTCGGTAATAAAGCCCCAAGCTTTACCTTTACGGTCAACGGAGGTCTGACGGACTTTAACGCGATCGCCATTAAAGACCAGACGTAATTCGCGTTCAGGCAGGAGCACATCATCCTGACCTGCAATGTTGGCAGTCCCCAAACCTTTACTATTGATATAAACCGTGGCTTCATGGCTCGGTAAATCGGTTGCAGGCTGGGATTTGAATCCATCCTTCATCAATTGCCCATCACGTACCATCGCACTTAAACGATGATTTAATGCATCAATACTTTTCTGATCGGGGATATTGAAGTGGTCAACCAGCTCTGCATGAGACTGGGCAGCTTTTAATTGTTCTAATGTAGTTAAAATAAGAGTTCGGCTAGGAATAGGATTATCGTAACGTTGCGCTTCTGCTTTTGCTTCGGGATCGGCCCAATTTTTAGTCATATCGTTTCATTTCACATCTGGCAGATCGGTTTAGCATAAGTCATTCAAACTCTAACTGCACGTCAAAGATTGCAAGATTCTGTTTATTGGCCCGATCCAAATAAAGGAGATAACGCTATATTAACAAGCGTAGCACTAAAAAATGCTGAAAAAATACGAAAATTGATTAAAAAGTATTTGATTGAGCTGAAATAGTGGAAAAAAATAGGAACATCCCTTGTGTAATGTGGTTTTAGTTTGTATTATTGCGCTCGTGTTACGGTGAGATGGGTGAGTGGCTGAAACCACATCCCTGCTAAGGATGCATACGGGTAACTGTATCGAGGGTTCGAATCCCTCTCTCACCGCCACTTTACTTAAGGCGCTCATAGCTCAGCTGGATAGAGCACTTGGCTACGAACTAAGGGGTCGGGAGTTCGAATCTCTCTGAGCGCACCAAGTAAAGATTTAAAGTAACACACGCCTGAATAGGCAGATAAGTAATGCGCTCATAGCTCAGCTGGATAGAGCACTTGGCTACGAACTAAGGGGTCGGGAGTTCGAATCTCTCTGAGCGCACCAACTTAAAGTGAAGAAACCGCTTAATGGCGGTTTTTTTGTGCCTGAGTTTTAAGAGATATAAATCATTACGCTGCTATAAACGGCTAAAATATAATATAGGCTCAGTAAAGCCATAAGTATACTTCTTGATTTATTTGAGAATATTTTTAATAAAGTAGAAACCATAAAAGCAATCAATAAAAACATCCACCCTCCAATGAATGTGATGATCCAGAGCTTCCAATTCTTTTTCTGTATTACGGCTGGGGTATTGGGGGCTAGTTGTTGATAATCTAAATGAATTAAATTTCCTTTAAGATCAATATAATCAATCGCTTTAAGCTGGTATTCAGGCTGGTTATTTCCTATCGGAATTGTTTGATAGTAATGGATCGTTTGGATTGCATGATTCGGCTGCTTAAGCTCTTGCTGGCATAACTTCATGAGTTTGACATCACACTTCATTATTAAAGAATTATTGGTGTTGGTTGGAAGTATGATTGATGCGCCCACTCGTTCGCGACGAATGTAGGCTTCGTTGCTCAAGTCGATGTATTGCTTCGAGATTTTCCAAGTTTGGTTTCGGGCAAGATTGACTTGATGTAAGGCAGCTTGATGAGCCGAACTAAAAATCAATATAAGGATGAAAGAAAAAAGAAAACACAAATAAGCAGATTTAAATTGATCTGAAGTGGAGTCCTCTTCAGGATTGTTCTCAAAAATAGTTTTTAGCATTTTCTCTCTTGAGCTCAAGCTATTTTAGCTCGATTTTAATTTCCTGTTCTCTTCTTAAATAAAGCATGGAAATGACTAGTAAGGCCCGAGTAGGTCATATATGTATATCATAAAAATGATAATACCACGGGAAAACTAAGCTATTGTATATTGATGTTTGAGGTCATTTAAACCTATGGTTTCAGGTAGTTTTAAGTTGCTAAATGTTAAACTTTATGCGTGGTAGTTATAGACAAAATCTGATGAATTAAAAAATATCAGAGTTTAGTTTTTGCAATAGACTGAGATTAAAAATTATAAATATAAAAAAGCCGCTGATCAGCGGCTTTTTTATTTGATCTATTTAGAAGTGATTTACAGAGCTGAAGAGGTGATCTGTAAGATTGTTGAGTGGAGATTGCAGTGAAACAAGATCTGTTAAAGCACCACTATTTGGATTTGGTTCGCCAACAGCAATGCCTGAAGATACAGTACCTGTCAATGCATCCAAGATGCCATCGATACTTCCATCAATACTATAATCACCATTGCCAGCACTTACACTGATGAGGTTATTAATACCGTCAAATGAACCGTCACTGAACAGTGTGCTGACATGATCTTGCAAGCTATCAATCGTCACATTTCCATTACTGATTACGGTCTGAATCGGTTGAGCAATACCAGAAATAATATCTCCGCTATTTACACCGCCGCTGATACCACCTGTAAGGCCACCGATAATGTCAGTGATTGAGCCTAAAGGCCCGCCGTCACCGCCACCGATACCGCCCGTAATACCGCCGATGATGTCTGTGATTGAACCGAGAGGACTGCCTTCACCACCACCGATACCACCGGTAATGCCACCGATGATGCCTGTGATTGCACCTAAAGGACCGCCTTCACCACCACCGATACCACCAGTAATGCCACCGATAATGTCAGTGATTGCACCTAAAGGACCGCCTTCGCCACCACCGATACCACCGGTAATGCCACCGATGATGTCAGTGATCGAACCTAAAGGACCGCCTTCGCCACCACCGATACCACCCGTAATGCCACCGATAATGCCTGTGATAGCACCTAACGGACCGCCTTCACCGCCACCGATACCACCCGTGATGCCACCGATGATGCCTGTAATTGCGCCTAGAGGGCCGCCGTCACCACCGCCAATACCACCTGTAATGCCACCAAGCAGGCCACCGACATCAGTCAGGTCACCGACTGCATGTTGAACCAAACCAGAAGCGGTTGAACCGTTGTTGATCAATGTACCCACCACACCAGTAAGTGAACCGGCAGCACCACCGATATCAGCGCCTGCCAGATCAGAAATGGCTTCAAGTGTGCCGTTTACGGTATCGCGAGAAGTTTCAAAGGTGAGGGTACCCAGATTGGTCAGGTCAGTCACTGGATGAACACCCGGAAGTACGCTACCAGTTGCACCACCGACCGTGCTAATACCGGTGTTGATAATATCTGTTTTCAGGCTTTCAACGCCTTGTAGTACATCAATACCAGTTTGAATCACGCCAGTGACAGGATTGTTGCCTAAGTCACCACCCGTAATGCCGCCAATGATTCCAGTGATTGCACCTAAAGGACCGCCATCACCGCCACCTGTAATACCACCAATGATGCCTGTGATTGCACCTAAAGGGCCGCCTTCGCCACCACCGATACCGCCCGTAATGCCACCGATGATGTCAGTGATTGAGCCTAGAGGACCGCCTTCACCGCCGCCAATACCACCGATGATGCCTGTGATTGCACCTAAAGGACCGCCTTCACCTCCACCGATACCACCCGTGATGCCACCAAGCAGGCCACCGACATCAGTCAGGTCACCAACTGCATGTTGAACCAGACCGGAAGCGGTTGAACCGTTGTTGATCAATGTACCCACCACACCAGTAAGCGAACCGGCAGCGCCACCAATATCAGCACCTGCCAGATCAGAAATGGCTTCAAGTGTGCCGTTTACAGTATCGCGAGAAGTTTCAAAGGTGAGGGTACCGAGATTGGTCAGGTCAGTCACTGGATGAACACCTGGAAGTACGCTACCAATTGCACCGCCGACCGTGCTAATACCGGTGTTGATAATATTTGTTTTCAGGCTTTCGATACCTTGCAGTACATCAATACCAGTTTGAATCACGCCAGTGACAGGATTGTTGCCTAAGTCACCACCCGTAATGCCGCCAATGATTCCAGTGATTGCACCTAAAGGACCACCTTCGCCACCACCGATGCCACCAGTAATACCGCCGATGATGTCAGTGATTGAACCTAAAGGACCGCCTTCACCACCACCGATACCACCAGTGATTCCACCGATAATGTCAGTGATTGAACCTAAAGGACCGCCTTCGCCACCGCCGATACCACCAGTAATGCCACCGATAATGCCTGTGATCGCGCCTAGAGGACCGCCTTCACCACCACCAATGCCACCCGTAATTCCACCAAGCAGGCCACCAACATCAGTCAAATCACCCGCAATATGTTGAACCAAACCAGAAGCGGTTGAACCATTGTTGATCAATGTACCTACCACACCAGTAAGCGAACCGGCAGCACCGCCAATATCAGCACCTGCCAGATCAGAAATGGCTTCAAGTGTGCCGTTTACGGTATCGCGAGAAGTTTCAAAGGTGAGGGTACCGAGATTGGTCAGGTCAGTCACTGGATGAACACCTGGAAGTACGCTACCAATTGCACCGCCGACCGTGCTAATACCAGTGTTGATAATATCTGTTTTCAGGCTTTCGACACCTTGCAGTACATCAATACCAGTTTGAATTACGCCTGTAACAGGATTGTTGCCTAGGTCACCGCCTGTGATACCACCAATGATTCCAGTGATTGCACCAAGAGGCCCACCTTCGCCACCACCGATGCCACCCGTAATGCCGCCGATGATGTCAGTGATTGAGCCTAGAGGACCGCCTTCACCACCACCGATACCGCCTGTGATACCACCAATGATGCCTGTGATTGCGCCTAAAGGACCGCCTTCACCGCCACCGATACCACCGGTAATACCACCAAGCAGGCCACCGACATCAGTCAGGTCACCGACTACATGTTGAACTAGACCAGAAGCGGTTGAACCATTGGTGATCAATGTGCCGACAACACCTGTAAGCGAACCGGCAGCGCCACCAATATCAGCACCTGCCAAATCAGAAATGGCTTCAAGTGTGCCGTTTACGGTATCGCGAGAAGTTTCAAAGGTGAGGGTACCAAGATTGGTCAGGTCAGTCACTGGATGAACACCCGGAAGTACGCTACCAATTGCACCACCGACTGTGCTAATACCGGTGTTGATAATATCGGTTTTCAGGCTTTCGACACCTTGTAGTACATCAATACCAGTTTGAATTACGCCTGTAACTGGATTGTTACCTAGGTCACCGCCTGTGATACCACCGATGATGCCTGTGATTGCACCTAAAGGACCACCTTCACCACCACCGATACTACCTGTAATGCCACCAATGATGCCTGTGATTGCACCTAAAGGACCACCTTCACCACCACCAATACCACCAGTAATGCCACCGATAATGCCTGTGATAGAACCTAACGGACCGCCTTCACCGCCGCCAATGCCACCCGTAATACCACCAATGATGCCTGTGATTGCGCCTAAAGGACCACCTTCACCACCGCCAATGATTCCACCAGCATTGGTCAAATCACCAGCAATATGTTGAACCAGACCAGAAGCAGTAGAACCGTTGTTGATCAGTGTACCCACTACACCTGTAAGCGAACCGGCGGCACCACCAATATCAGCACCGGCTAAATCAGAAATGGCTTCAAGCGTACCGTTTACAGTATCGCGAGAGGTTTCAAAAGTAAGTGTTCCTAAATCTGCAAGATCGCCAATCGGATGCTCGGATTGATGAACTGCCCCAATAATCGTCCCTGCCACTGTATCAATACCGGTATTGATCACTTCTGTTTTTAAGCTCTCAAGGCCTTGTAGTACATCAATACCAGACTGAATTACACCTGTGACCGGATTATGACCAAGGTCACCGCCAGTAATGCCACCAATGATATTCGTGACCGCGCCAAGCGGGCCGCCTTCTGTACCCCCCGTAATACCACCGATAATGCCTGTTACAGCACCTAGTGGATTGCCACCAGCGCCCCCTGTGATACCACCAACAATATTTGTAACGGCACCTAATGGACCACCATCGGTTCCACCGGTAATGCCACCGATGATATTTGTTACCGCGCCTAGCGGATTGCCAGTAGCGCCGCCTGTAACTCCTCCAATAATATGTGTGACCGAATCAAGTGGACTACCGCTTGTTCCGCCTGTCACACCACCAAGAATATTTGTCACTGCCCCGAGAGGATTGTTGGCTGCTCCGCCAGTAATACTGCTAACCGTATTGGTTAGTGTATTGGTTGAAACGATATTGGTAATGCTAGAGAGAGACAGGGGAGCGAGGAGTGAACCGCCAACATGTGATGTTGAGCTATTACTATCGACGAGACTCGAAGTAATGCTTTTAATGGGTGATAGAAGACTTTTAAAAAGCATAATGATACCTATATTCTTAAAGTTGTGTTGTTCTAAGTAATTATTAGCGTGCTATGATTATTTTGTGATTAAAGTCACATTAATCGCTTTTAGTGTTATATGTGGCAATTCTTTTGTCAATCTGTAACGTGATTAAATCGGATTGTTAAATTTGAGTTTAAGTTGCTGAATTATATTTATTTTATTCAGAAAAACATTCTATTAAATCTACATATGTATTTTATTCTAAAAATTATTATAAACATTATAGGATGAAATATAATCAAATATATCAGGCAATTAAAATGATTTTTTTCTTTTAAAATTGCTTTTTACTTAGACAAATGGCCAGAAGTTTATAAAATTTGTAACTCATTTGAAATTAAATATTTCTAGTTTGATGTTTTTAATAAAACATATAATTATTAATTACTTACAAATATTACATCACTCTGTTTTAAAATAAAAATCCAGTAAAAATGTTGCCTACTTATAGGGTCATGTCGGGTTGTTAAAAAAAACTTATTAATCAACACTTATATCGTTGCTTAATCACATTCAAATGATGATTCCAGAGGAAGAGAAAAGCCACTGATCCCAGCAGCTTTTCTACAATTTAGAGATTAAAAGTGATGAACGGAACCGAATAGATGATCGGTTAAACCTGATAATGGTGAAGTGATGGAGATGAGATCTGTTAAAGCGCCACCATTTGGATTTGGTTCACCTACAGCAATGCCTGAACTTGATGAAACGGTTCCTGTAATCGCAGTTAAGATATTATCCACACTACCATCTTCATTATTGACATGAACAAGGTTGCTAATGCCATCGAATAGATTGCCATTTGATAGGCTACCCAGACTGTCTTGCAGAAGATCGAGCGTTAAGCTACCACTGCCAACCACAATTTGAATAGGTTGAGCGACTCCGGAAATCACATCCCCGCCGCCGATGCCACCCGTAATACCACCGATGATGTCAGTGATCGAACCTAAAGGACCGCCTTCGCCACCACCGATACCGCCCGTAATACCACCGATAATGCCTGTGATTGAGCCTAAAGGACCGCCTTCACCGCCACCGATACCGCCAGTAATACCACCGATAATGTCAGTGATTGAACCTAGAGGGCCGCCTTCGCCACCACCGATACCACCGGTAATGCCACCGATAATGTCAGTAATTGAACCTAAAGGCCCGCCGTCACTACCACCGATACCACCCGTAATACCACCGATAATGTCAGTGATTGAACCTAAAGGACCGCCTTCACCACCACCGATACCACCAGTGATTCCACCTAACAATCCGCCGACATCAGTCAGGTCACCAACTGCATGTTGAACCAGACCAGAAGCCGTTGAACCATTGGTAATCAGTGTACCGACAACGCCAGTAAGAGAACCGGCAGCACCGCCAATATCAGCACCTGCCAGATCAGAAATGGCTTCAAGTGTGCCATTTACGGTATCGCGAGAAGTTTCAAAGGTGAGGGTACCGAGATTGGTCAGGTCAGTCACTGGATGAACACCCGGAAGCACGCTACCAATTGCACCGCCAACCGTGCTAATACCGGTGTTGATAATATCTGTTTTCAGGCTTTCAACGCCTTGCAGTACATCAATACCAGTTTGAATCACACCAGTAACAGGATTGTTGCCTAGGTCACCGCCTGTAATGCCACCAATGATGCCAGTGATTGCACCAAGAGGACCGCCTTCACCACCGCCGATACCACCGGTAATGCCACCGATGATGTCAGTGATCGAACCTAGAGGACCACCTTCGCCACCGCCGATACCGCCAGTAATGCCGCCGATAATGTCAGTGATCGAACCTAAAGGACCGCCTTCACCGCCGCCGATACCACCCGTAATACCACCGATAATGCCTGTGATTGAGCCTAAAGGACCGCCTTCACCGCCACCACCGGTAATGCCACCGATGATGCCTGTGATTGCACCAAGAGGCCCACCTTCACCACCAATACCACCAGTGACGCCTCCAACAACCCCAGTTACCGTACCGAGTAGGCCTGTACCGCCTTCGCCATCCCCCGCCACAATATGAATAATGTTGGTCACCGGGCTTAGTGGATTAAATTCACCTTCACCATTTAAACCGCTGAGGTCGAGTACCGAGATGGCATTGCCTGAGAAGTTAATTGGAATCGTAATCGGTGTCACGATACTGGCATCATCACCAATCCCATTGCCAATACCATAATTATGCTCACCATTGCCTGCGCCAATACCGCCGAGTAAGCCGCCTGAGCCATTACCACTACCACCATTGCCGGTACCGTTACCATTGTTGGTGCTGTCATTGTCCTGAACATGATTGTTGGTTGTGGTGGATGAATTATTGTGAGAATTGGCGGTTGCACTACCAAACAAGGAGATTGCATTACCTGACAGATTAATCGGAATGGCAATCGGGGCGACGATGCTGGCATCATCTGCAATCCCATTACCGATACCATAGTTATGTTCACCATTGCCTGCTGCAACACCGTTGAGTAAACCACCTAGTCCAAGCAGCCCGCCTGAACCACCGCCTACGCCATTACCGCCACTATTACTATTGTCTGTTGAATCATTATCCTGAACGTAGTTATTGGTTGTGGTCGAGGAGTTATTGGTTGAATTGGCTGTTGCGTTACCAAAGATCGAGAAGGCATTGCCTGATGCATTGATCGGTGTCGTAATCGGGATCACTACACTGGCATCATCGGCAATACCATTGCCAATACCGTAGTTGTGTTCGCCATTACCTGCGGCAACACCATTCAATAATCCACCTCCTGTGCCATTGCCTGAACCGCTGCCAGTACCGTTAGCACCGCTATTACTGTTATTGGTTGTATCGTTATCCTGGAAGTAATTATTGGTTGTGGTTGAGGAATTATTCACTGAGTTTGAAGTGGCATTGCCAAAGATTGAGAAGGCATTACCCGATGCATTGATCGGTGTGGTGATTGGTGCCACCACACTGGCATCATCGGCAATCCCGTTACCAATACCGTAGTTGTGTTCACCGTTGCCTGCGCCGACACCATTTAATAAACCACCACCAACACCATTCCCTGCCGTACCACCAACACCACTACTGCTATTGCCATTATTAATGCTGTCATTGTCCTGGAAGTAGTTGGTGGTTTTGGTCGATGAGTCATTGACCGAGTTGGAAGTGGCATTGCCAAAGATTGAGAAGGCATTTCCCGAACCACTGATTGGCGTTGTGATGGGTGCGACCACACTTGAATCATTGCCAATCCCATTGCCAATACCATAGTTATGATCACCATTGCCTGAAGCAGGGCCATTACCCCAACCACCCACGCCATTGCCAGCAGCACCGTCTGTAAGACCGGTACCACTGTTACTATTGTCAGTTGTGTCATTGTCTTCATAATGATTGACGGCTGTGGTCGATGAATTGTTGACTGAGCTTGTGGTTGAGTCTCCAAAGACCGAGAAGGAGTTGCCCAAGCCGCTGAGAGGGGTGGTGATTGGCATGACCACCCCAACGTCATCACCATTACCGTTGCCAATACCGTAATTATGTTCGCCGTTGCCAGCGCCGACACCATTGAGTAGGCCACCAATGCCATTGCCTGCACCACTGCCAACACCGCTGTTGCTATTGTCTGTTGTATCATTGTCTCGGACAATATTGGTGGTGGTGGTCGAAGCGTTGTTATGCGATGCGTTATTGGCATCCCCAAAGAATGAGAATTCATTGCCTAGGCCATTGATTGGCGTCGTGATCGGGGTGGTAATGCCGACGTCATCGCCGTTACCATTACCGATGCCATAGTTTTGCTCACCATTGCCTGCGCCAATACCGCTTAGTAAACCTCCGATGCCATTGCCGGCAGCACCTGCGCCACTATTACTATAGTCGATATGATCATTGTCTTCGACGATGTTGGTAGTATTGGTTGAGCCATTATTGACCGAGGTATTGCCGGTATGAGTCGGATCATTGCTGCCAAACCAGGAAACATTATTTCCCATGGCATTGATCGGAGTCACCACAGGCGAAGTCCAGTCTGCGTCATCACCGTTACCATTGCCGATGCCGTAGTTGTGTTCACCATTACCGGCGCTGATACCGTTGAGTAAGCCACCCAGACCATTGCCAATGCCGCCGGTACCTGTACCACTATTGCTATTATCCGTGCTGTCATTGTCCTGAACATGGTTCAGTGTGGTGGTCGGTGCCGAATTGGTTGATGAATTATTGCCACCACCGCCAACAGAATTGCCGAGTACATTTAAAGGTGTGGTCCAAGGCACCGTAATGTCGACATCATCTCCATTACCGTTACCAATACCATAGTTTTGTTCGCCATTCCCCGCAGCAGGGCCATTGCCTAAGCCCCCCACACCATTACCGACGCCACCCGTAGCTGTACCACTATTACTGTTATCGGTCGTGTCATTGTCCTGAATAATATTGGACGTGGTTGTAGGAGCGGTATTGGTTGAGTTCACATCGCCATCACCCAAACCTGCAAAGGAATTTCCGAGTACATGCACGGGTGTGGTCCATGGTACGGTTACGCTGGCATCGTCACCGTTGCCATTGCCAATACCGTAATTGTGTTCATCATTGCCTGCACTAATACCATTCAGCAATCCGCCTAGTCCATTACCGCTACCCCCAGTACCTGTACCACTGTTGCTATTATTGGTGATGTCATTGTCCTGGATATTGGTCGTCGATGTGGTCGGTGCGGTATTGACGGAATTCACATCTCCACCGCCAAGACCTGCAACTGAATTGCCGAGTACCTGAAATGGTGCAGTGACGGGTGTCGTGACACTGGCATAGTCACCGTTACCATTACCAATGCCATAGTTTTGTTCACCGTTACCAGCGCCCACGCCGTTTAACCAGCCACCACCACTGCCATTACCTACGGCACCGGTGCCGGTATTGCTGTTATTAATGCTGTCATTGTCCTGAATATTGGTGCTCGAGGTGGTCGGTGCAGTATTAACCGAATCAATATCGCCACCACCCAGACCCGCAATTGAATTGCCCACCGCTTGAACGGGTGTGGTCCATGGGATGGTGACTGCGGCATCGTCGCCGTTGCCATTACCGATACCGTAATTATGTTCGCCATTTCCAGCTGCTACGCCATTGAGCAAGCCGCCACCGTTGCCGTTGCCAGCTCCTATACCCGTATTACTATTATTGGTGGTGTCATTGTCCTGAATATTGACGCTAGAGGTAGTTGGCGTGGTGTTAACCGAGTCCAGTTCGCCTTGACCCAGTGCGGCAACTGAATTGCCCAAGGCCTCGAATGGCACTGTGACCGGGGTTGTCAGGTTGGCATCGTCACCGTTGCCATTACCGATACCGTAATTATGTTCGCCGTTACCAGAGGCGATACCGCTTAACACGCCACCATCACTGCCATTTCCAGCGCCTGCGCCAGTATTGCTATTATTGATGATGTCATTATCGTGAACCTGGGTCGAAGCGCTGGTGGTGGCGGTATTAATCGATGAAGAATTGGCTGACCAGGGAAATGAATTTCCTAATGAGTGAAAAGCTGTGGTGAAGGGAAGGGGAAAATTAAGGTCTTGGGCATTACCAACGCCAACACCGTAGTTTTGAGGACCATTGCCTGTAAGTACACCGCCGAATAAACCGTCACCAGAACCATTACTGTTATTGGTGATGGTGGTATCTTCGACCTGAACATGATTTGTTGTCGATACGGTGTTGACAGGAACTGGTGCCGTTGTTGGGCTATTACTACTCGAAAATGAGAGAATACCCGTAATTGGTGATAAAATATTTTTAAATAACATGTCGATATACCTATAATTATTGGAGTTTTGTTTTATTTAGCTTAATAATTATGTGACTCCTGTCGCATAATATACCAATTAGTATTGGTTGATTAACGCTTTAATGTCAATATTGCAGTATGTATCATATTTTTTAATGAGCTATAAAAATTATATAAAACAAAGAATTGGATTTTGATTTTGGAACTTGGATTTTTAATTGCTATTAATATTATGAAATTATGGATTATTTATAAAAATTACAGAGTAGTTTGAAGTGCCTTTTATAGACTGTTATTTATTTAATTGAATTTTAATCGTTAATTTATATCCAATAGTTTGCAAGCGCTGATTTGATTTGGCCTGTTGTGAAATTTTGGGGAGTAGGACTGATTTCTGGCATGGTTCGGTCGATTTGCCACAGTCGTGGTGATTTAATCTGAATAAAACGCTGAATCTATAGCCAGTTGATCACTCATGCTTGAAAAAGGCCTTATCTTTTACCAAAAAGTGCGTATAATGCCCTCCATCAAATATGCGCTCATAGCTCAGCTGGATAGAGCACTTGGCTACGAACTAAGGGGTCGGGAGTTCGAATCTCTCTGAGCGCACCAATTTGAAAAAAGAAACCGCTTAAATGCGGTTTTTTTGTGTCTTAAATTTTTGCCTTGAGCTTCTGTACAAATACCGCATTCCCACCAACCGCAGGTAGCACGTCATGATAAGGCAGGCTTCGCATTGCCCTGAGTAAAAAGGGTGCCTTTTCATCGACTTTCATGCTTGTTGTCATTTTAAATAAGGTCCCTTGATCTTGAGCAGCAAGGCGCATTTCCCCTTTGATAAAGCGTAAGTCTCCGCCATTGGCATAAAAACGATTCTCAGTCGTGTTGGGATAGTTAAAATGCAGTTTAAAAGCAAAGGGAATATTGATCACGCCCAAACCGACATTGACCTGTAGATCTGCATCCTGGGCCTGATTCTGAACAGGTGTCGTGACCACTTTTTTAATCTGGCGGGGGAACAGCTCCTGATAGGCATTAGGACTCAACCATTTTTGTAAGGGTTGAGGGGATTGGGTATAAAAACGATAGGTTGTGGTAAAGCGCATGGCTTCACGTCCATGGGTATAGAGTACACTGGTGGGCGCATGTAGAAAGCTCACCGGCTGCTGGGCATTCTGGCTCAGTTGCACGATTTTTAGCAATTGTGCGCGATTCAGTTGCGGGCTGGGAAGTTGTCCGGCATTCAGGGCGATTATATTTTGCTGATTAAAACGCTTTCTGAGCGCCTCCATTACAAAGGCATTGGTACCGCTGGGAATGCCCAGCTTGACTTCAGGAATGGCATTCAGAATTTTCTTAAAAATAAATCCCTTGGGTTGGTTCAGATCTCCCCATTGGGTTAAGGTGATTAAGGTGTGGTGCTCATCTAGGGCAAACCATTCAAATTTACCTACGCCATAAGGAATGGGCGCATCAATCACCAGACTGGAAATACTATTGGGCTGAATCTGATGCTGTAAGGTGACGTCTTCATTGAAGTTCAGCACGGGAATAGGTGTCGGAATCGAGACCCGATATTTCATCTGGACAATATTGCCTGAGTGTTCCAGTGCTTTGGCGGATTTCAAGGTCGGGAATAAACCGACATATTGCTTAAAATCAGTTAAGGTTTTGCCAACCTGCTGGGCGTTGACGGGTACAATCATCGCAGCCGAATTGAAACTCACGCTGGGTTGAGGGTTGGTTTTTAAGGTGGGTAGTGCCGTTTTTGTGACAGGATGTCCATAGATAAAAATCGTATTTTGGGTATAACCTGCCAGTATTTTGGGGTTGTTTTGAAATGGCTGTAAAGCACTGGGGATATTGTCATTCCACGACAACAGTTGAGCAAAACAACTTTGTGTTGTGCCTAGAAAAATACAAGAGATAAGTAGTCCATTCAAATAACGCATCACATTCCTTTGCTTTTTATTCGTGATTTGGCGGGCAGGAATGAACACCCTGTGATTGAGTGTATTCATGCCCATTATTAATAAGATTTTTTAGCGTTAAAAAATAGTCGTATTGTGTAAAACTTCGCCAGAAACTTGATTTGATTGGTTGAGCATATAAAGATATATGCAGGCGATTTAAGAACAAAAGACGATATTTTGCAGTACTTTAAAATCAAAGCATCGGGATAAATTGATATAAAAAAAGAATCATCAAGTTAGCTTAAATCGCAGATTGAAATTTTGTATCAAAACGCCAGAAAGGTGATTTACCTGTGAAGCATTTATGTTCTAATAGGTCAGTTTTTTTCAAATGTTAGAAATCAAAATGTCTGAACAACGTCCAACGGTCTCTGTGCGCTATTATCTGAATCTGGAAGAATCACAGGATGGTTTTGCTCTGGTCACTTTTGGTAAAAAGACCTTTAGCCGTTTTCTAACACCCGTGATTAGCATCGCGATTATCCTGTGGGGGATTTATTTAGGATTCTCTGGAGTCGGGCGCTATTATGTGGCATTGGGTGCGTTCTTTCTGCTGATGCAGGGCGTAATGCGCTACTGGTTATTGCCGATGTTATTCAAGCGCCAGTTTGTCCGTTACCAGTTTGGTAAAAGTGAACAGGGGATTGATTTATATCAGGATCATTTTGAACTGTACGCAACAGGCAAAACCCAGAGAACTCAGTATACCGAGGTGCAATCTTTTGCAATTGGCAAACTGACCTATATGCTGGAACTGAAAAATCATACCGTGATTATTGTACCGAAACGTGCATTTGCAAATACTTCAGATCAAACCAAATTTGAAAATAGCTTTAAAAAGTAAATTTATCAGCGGTTCAAAGAACAAGGAACATTCATGAGTACACGTCCTTCAAAAATTGTGTGTGTCGGCCGAAATTATGCAGAACATGCCAAAGAGTTAGGCAATCCTATTCCTGATCGTGCGATCTTATTTATCAAGCCACCGAGCAGTCTGAGTCCTTTATCAGAGGGAATCAGCTGGAATCAGGCTTTAGGTGAGTGTCACTATGAATGTGAAATCTGTTTAAAAATCACCCATCCTCTATCTCGGGAAACGGATCCAGTCAAAGCTTTAGAAGCCGTTGGTGCTGTGACCTTGGGGCTGGACTTAACCTTGCGTGATTTGCAAGGGGATTTAAAAGCCAAAGGCGAGCCATGGGAACGTGCCAAAGCCTTTGACGGTGCCTGTCTTCTGGCGGACTGGATCGAAGCGGATGAAATTGGCGACTTGCAGGAGCTGGAACTCATTTTCACTATTAATGGGGTGGAGCGTCAGCATGGATTTAGCAAAGACATGATTCGGGATATTGGTGCGTTACTGGTTGAGATCAATCAATGTTTTAGCCTGGAAGCAGGTGATGTCATTATGACCGGTACACCAGCAGGTGTCGGCGCTTTACGTGCCAATGATCAGTTGACCATGAAACTGATTACCCAGTCTGGTGAATATGACTGGGATAGCTTTGTGAAAGCAGAATAAAAACAGCAAGATAAAGAAGCGCTGCTCGATAAATAGCAGCGCTTTTTTATTGAAAGACCTGATCATTTATGCACTATCCAAGCAAAGCTTAACTGCCTTGATAGAGCTTGCGGAACTGGTCAGGGGTGAAATGCATCCAGCGTTTAAACATATAAATAAAAGCGGATGAGCTGGCATAACCCAAATCCAGCGCAATACTTTCAATGGTCTTACCCTGATTGAGCATCGACATGGCTTTCATGACTTTTAAGCGCTGCCGCCATTCATGCAATGACATGCCCAATTCTTTTTGACTATAGCGGGCCAGCGTGCGTTCGGTCATGTTGATCATGTGGGCAAGCTGTTCAAGGGTGCTGTTGTCTGCAGGAAACTCATGTAAATGGCTCAGAACCTTAGCCAGTGCCGGATGTTGCGTGGTGGGCAAATAGCTGCCGACCAGTTCAGCATGGGTCAGTGCGTCCAGTAAAACCTGAAGTAGGCGGATATATTCAGGATCGTGTTCTGAAAATGCTGTGTGACGAAGATGTTCCAGTAGCGCGGAAACCAGCGGTGCGGACAGTAAAATCCCGGCCTGTTGTGGCATCCGTTGACATAATGATTCATGAATATAAAGCGTACAATAGGTCACATCATTCCGGTTAATCCCGCTATGTTGCAGATGCGGCGGCAACCAGATGCCATAAGGCGGCGGGGGAAGGTAATTGATCTGCTCAATATTGACTTCAAGCACCCCGTCAAAGGCATAAATAAACTCCCCCCAAGCATGCGCATGTTTAGGATAAAAAGTCTCTGCAGGCGCATCCCGAACCCGTAACCATAAAGGTGCAGGAATATCATTGTAGGTTGGAATGGCCTGAAAATCCTGAATCCGTTGTGCTGACTTTTTCATAAGATGAGAATTGCCCGAAAACACGCATGTCTTGTCAGATTTTCACTATATCATGAAAATCTGACAGCCTTATATTGGTGCTCAAATAATAGAATCGGGAGCGTGCGATGGATGAGCGCAAAGCATTAGATGCAACTGCATCGGGCCTGATGGTCGTACTGTGTATGATCTGGGGCTTACAACAAGTCATTTTAAAAATGGCAGCTCCCGATATTTCGCCCTTAATGCAAATTGCATTGCGGTCAGGTTTGGCTGCAATTTTGTTATTACCGTTGCTGTATCTGGATAAAGCCAGTCAGTTATTCAATCGCCAGAATCTCAAGGCAGGGGCACTGGTCGCTTTTTTATTTTCTTTGGAGTTCTTTCTACTGGCGCAGGCCTTGCAATGGACGTCTGCATCTCATGCGGTGGTGCTGTTGTATACCGCTCCCATTTTTGTGGCTTTGGGGCTGCACTGGAAGCTGCCTTCCGAGCGTTTAAGTGTGCTGCAGTGGAGTGGTATTGCCATTGCTTTTTTAGGCATTGTGGTCACTTTTATGAGGGCAAAGCAGGGTGCCACCCAGCTAGAACAGCAGATGTTATGGGGTGACTTACTGGCTTTGGCAGGGGGGATTGCCTGGGCGGCAACCACGGTGACAGTGCGTTTATCTTCGCTGGCTCAGGCCGCCGTTACCCAAACCCTGTTTTATCAACTGGCAGGCAGTTTTGTATTGCTGTTTGGCTTGGCGTTTTTTCTCGGACAAGCCACCATTCATTTTACCCCGCTGGTGATCGGCAGTCTGGCCTTTCATACCCTGATTGTATCCTTTGCCAGTTTTCTGGCCTGGTTCTGGTTATTACGCAATTATCTGGCCTCGCGACTGGGCGTGTTTTCCTTCCTTACACCGTTATTTGGAATAGCCTTTGGCGTCTGCTTGCTGGGCGAAAAAATTGAACTAAATTTTGTGATGGGCTCAGCCTTGGTATTACTTGGCATTGTGGTGGTTAGTCTGCAAGGCTGGATCAGAAAATAAAAAAGGCCTCGATTGAGGCCTTTTGACTATTTCTGTTCAAAGATGGTGGACAGCGGAATGGATAGCTTGGCAGCTAAATAATCATTACTTTCAATCAGGGACGGGCCGAGCCGTTCCATCCATTCATCGTCCTGATGAATATTTTCAACATCGGGACGTAACGGTAATGGATAAGGCAGGGCGGTAAAGAAACTCCAGAAATCGACCTGCGCCAGATTCCGGACTAGTACATATTCATCTTTATCGGTACGCATAATCAGGTTCTGCTGTTCCAGTTGCAGGATATAAGCCGGTAGTCGACCTAATTCGCCACGTCCAATAATATTTAACAGCTCTTTCTCACTGACACTTTGTCCAATCTGCTGCTTCTTGTAAAACAGTTCCAGAATGTCGAGTAGCATCAGGATTGGATGGCGTTTCTGTTCTTTGCCAGAGTGAAAGGCGGTGAGGGCATAGCTGATTTCCACGCCTAATAAAATGATATTCCAGGACAGATAAATCCAGAGCAGGAAGATCGGCACTGCGGCAAATGCACCATAAACGATTTCATAGCTGGTGAAGTTGCTCATCACCCAGCCGAAAAAACGTTTTAGAATTTCAAATACGGTCGCACTAAAACAGGCAGCAATAAAGGCTGAAAAAACCGGGACAATACGGTTCGGGATGGTCCAGTATAAAATGAAGAAGCCAACAACGGTCAGTAGAAACGAGATCAGCCAGAGCAGGAAGGCACCATCCAGCTGATAGCCTGCAAAATTATTGCTGAGAATACTCATCGAAGCGACAGTTGAAGACAATACAAAAGCACTGCCTAACACAATTGGGCCCAGTGAAATAATGGTCCAGTAACGCATAAAACCGACCAGTCCCGTGCGAGTTTCCTTAACACGCCAGATGCGGTTAAACACATTCTCAATCGAAGTCAGCATCAGCACCGTGGTAACAAACAGGAATAGCACACCAATCACGGTAAGATTGCTGGATTTCTCGGTAAAGGCATTCAAGGCCTTGTCAAAGGCGATGGTACTTTTCGGTAAAAAGTTACTATAGATCAGCTGTTGCAGCTGTTGCCGCGCAGGTTCTAAGGCTTTAATCGAGGAGATAATCACCAGAAAAACAGTCAACATCGGAACGACTGCAAACAGGGTGGTATAGGTCAGTCCTCCTGCCTGTTCCCGACAGCGATCCGCTTCAAAACGTCGTAACACAAACACAATAAATTGAAACCATGTTTTTTCTAAAAAAGGCAGTTTTTTTAGATAACGGTCTAAGATCATGGGTTCTATCCTAATTATTTTTAATAAGATCCTGCAAAAGCACAGGACTTGTAACAGCCTAAAATGTATAAAATGTCGTATAGTGTCCTTTTTAACAAAATTCTTGAAAGTGATGCAACCTTACGTTCTTGTTCTTTATTACAGTAAATATGGTTCCACTAAGCAAATGGCGCATCTGATTGCCGATGGCATTGAAGCTGCAGGTGTGACAGCGCGCATTCGAACCGTGCCGAATTTAGCCACCGTCGTCACTGAAGCGGCGCCTAGTATTCCAGCAGATGGCGACCTTTATTGCACTTTAGAAGATCTCAGCCATTGCTCCGGTTTGGCCTTGGGTTCGCCAACGCGTTTTGGCAATATGGCCAGTGAGATGAAGTACTTTTGGGATCAAACCACCAGTTTATGGCTGAATGGCGCTTTGCATGATAACCCCGCCTGTGTCTTCACCTCTTCAGGTTCCATGCATGGCGGGCAGGAAAGTACGTTATTGACCATGCTGCCGCCATTATTCCATCACGGCATGATGATCTTGGGCTTGCCCAATTCGATTCCAGCCCTTTCGAATACCAAAACCGGTGGAACACCGTATGGCGCCAGCCATGTCAGCGGACCTCGCCATGATCAAAGCCTGAGCCAGGATGAAAAGGTTCTGTGTGAAGCACAAGGCAAGCGTTTGGGTGAAGTCGTTAAGGCGTTGGCTGGAAAATTTTAAATCTGGGAAAGTCGGTATTGTTGTCCGACCCGAACCAATTGCCAGAAGTGTAGAGGATCGGTTGGAGAGGCAATCACGCTCTGATTTTCACTGAGCAGTGAGATCTTATCGAGATTGCCTTGTGCTGAGAGCAACATGGCATAGACATAATCAAGCAGATCGATAGCTCTGAAAACCTGTTTATAGGCATCTTGCAGTTCAGCATTTTGATTGGCAAAACACACCCGATGCGGCTCATCTTCATTAAGGAAGGAAAGGCCAAGTGTTTTTTCTATTGCTGTCACAATCTCTCGATTTAATTGTAGAGGGGAGAGCGATAGAACGAGTTGGTGGCTTTTAAAGCCTGCACGGTGATCTGGCATCGCTTTGACCTGTTGCGATAGGGATAGCTTCTAAAATCACTATACGCTTTTTATGGATAATGAATACAGCGCAAAAAAATGGGAGCTTTTGCTCCCATCATTTTATTTCTTTAACTGCCAGTCATAGATATTTCGACGATAGGCGTACCAGATCATCCACAGACCAATGATGATCATTGGGAAACTGAGGATCTGGCCTTTGGTCATCCAGCCAAACAGGATAAAGCCCTGGTCTGCATCGGGTTGGCGGAAGAATTCCATAAAGAAGCGGGCAACACCATATCCGGTCAGGAATAGCGCAGAAACCGCCATACGTGGACGTGGCTTGGAACTAAACCACCACAGTACGATAAACAGGATCAAACCTTCACATAGTGCTTGGTAGATTTGTGAAGGATGACGGACCAGACCTAATGGATCAGTCGGAAAAATCATCCCGAACGGATAGTTCGGATCTTGCACCTGACGGCCATAAAGTTCTCCGCCAATAAAGTTACCGAAACGTCCGAACATAAGGCCTGTCGGTACACATGGTGCAATAAAATCCAGGGTTTGAAACCAGGTTTTCTGGTACTTTTTGCACCAGAACAACATGGCAATCATGACACCCAGGAAACCGCCGTGGAAGCTCATGCCGCCGGTCCAGACCTGAAATAACCACAGTGGATTTTCCAGAAACTTACCGAATTCGTAAAACAGCACATAGCCGACACGTCCACCCAGCACAACACCCAGCGCACCGTAAAACACCAGATCTGAAACCATATCGGCAGTCCAGCCATCACGTTGTTTAGCGCGGTACGATGCTAAACCCCAGGCACATAGAAAAGCCAACAGATACATGAGTCCATACCAGTGCACCTTGACTGGTCCTAAGCTCAGCGCAACTGGATCAATATTTGGATAGGTCAGCATTGCTGTTCCTCAATGTAGAATTTGAAATTAAGTTTTGATCAGATTGTAGCGGAATGATGTGAAAAATGTTGTACATTCAATGTGTAAAGATGTGAGAACCAAATCAATGTGTATTGTCGCTTTCGCATGGCATGTACTGGATGAGATGCCATTATGTCTACTTTCAAATCGTGATGAATTTTATCATCGTCCTAGTGCCGCTTTACATCAGTGGCCCGCGAGTCCGATTGTGGCCGGACAGGACTTGCAGTCAGGCGGGACATGGATGGGCGTGACTGCATCGGGACGATGGGCCATCCTCACTAATTTCCGTAATGGCCGGGATCAGAAATCCTACACCACTTCACGTGGCCATCTGATCCAGTCTTTTCTGGAAAGTGAGCTGGTACCGATTCGTTTTGCCCAGCAACTAGAACAGCAACAGCAGGATTATGCCGGCTTTAATCTGTTTGTTGGCGATCGGGAGCAGGCCGTTTACATGAGTAACCGGGGTGAAGCGCCTCAGGTACTGGCAAATGGGGTATATGTGGTATCGAATGGCTTAATGTCCGAAGATTGGCAAAAGACCCGACATTTACGCAAGCGCTTTACCCAAGAGTTTTTACCGATGCTGCAACAAGCACAAATATCTGAGGCCGAGCTCAGACATGCGGCCTGGGATATTCTGGAAGATGAACGTAAGGTCATTCCGGACCTGTTACCTGACACCGGCATCAGCAATGAAATGGAAGCCTTATTGTCTTCGACCTTTATCCAGAGTCCGGTCTACGGCACACGCTGCTCAAACTTTTTAAGACTCAACTCAACACAATGGCAATGGCTGGAAAAATCCCAGCAAGGGCAACAGCAGGGTCAGATTGTTGCGTTAGAGCTCGAGTTACACCCATAAAAAATGCCGACATGAAGTCGGCATTTTCTTTTTGCACTGAAAGCTTGGATTTAAGCTTTTTTCTCAATTGATGGTGCAACTGGGTCAGCAGTGATGTAGCCGACGCTGGCACTATAACCACCATTGTAGTTGGCTAAAACGGTTGCTTTCAAGTCAGCAGGCAGTTTTGAGCTATCACCAGCATGCTGGAAATTGCTCATGATATAGGTCCAGCCATTGACTGAATCAACCGCATGTAAACCGGTTGATTCTGCACCTGCCGGTGTCGACAGAATTCGGTCTAAAGACTTGGTATCCACGTTATATGCCCACAGGAAGTTATTGGTATGGTTACCGCTATCTTCACCGATGAACAGGGTACGTAAGGTTTCAGAGAATTTTAGGTTATCTGGACTGGCGATATTGTCTGGATCAGCCGTATTGCCCAGACCGTCCACTGGAATATCCTTGCCCATCAAGACCATATGACTTTGGTAAGGGGTCCATTCACTATTGATGACACCATTTAAGTGATCGATCTGGCTGCCTTTAAGGTCATGTGCAAGTACACCACCGGCTTTCAGGGTGTTTTTGAATTTCACATTATGTTCAGCCACCCAGCCTGATTTACCTTCAATCATGGAGTCCTGGATATTGGCCAGTGCAGAATAAGCCACTTTATCCTTGATATTTACCGTGGTGCCTTCCATTTTGGTGAAGGCCATACTGCCGCCTTTGAGCGCCGCATAACGGTGAGTTTCCAGGAAAGCTGCCGCCAGTTCGATTTCGGCTTTGCTGAAACCGTTATTGGCTTCTTTTAACTTGACCCACAGGGTTTTCTTATCCAGTACAATCTGGGTATAGCCGGTCAAATCTGCTGGAGCAGTGCTTAAGCTCTCCATAATGTTTTCGGCTTTAATGCCACGAACATTGACCAGATCTTCAATGGTTTTACTGTTGGTATGACCCAGTTTGATCCATTTAATCGGTGCAGTAGAGGTTTCATTCAATTCAGCTGTGTATTTCGCAACGTATAGGCTGCCTGCAGAAAGATCTTTCTCTTTATCTGCAACAAACATAAAGAAACCGCCGTTGGTATAGTCATCGCCCATGATCACGGTGCGGTTGTCTGGCATCACCTGAATCAGTTCGTGTGAAATACGGCCTAGGCAATAATGTTTAACTGCAGTACCACGACCTTTACCATCCAGAATAATTTCCGGTAAATGGCCATAGTTATAGACATTCGCCGTATTTTCATTGCCATACAGATTTTTACTATAGGCTTTCAAGGTTGCGAGGCTGCTACCGATCTGATCAAAAGCATCCGGTTCATATTCTTCACTGGAAAGATGGGTATTCCAAGGTGAGAGGCTCGCACCACAGGTAATCCATAGACCGTGCACTTTGGACATATCGACATTGAAGTATTTTTTCAATGCCAGATGACCTGTTTTCTGATCCTGATCTAAAGTCAGTACCGCAATTGGAGAAGGTAATTGCCCATACATACTTTGTTGAGCTAGGTTTTGTGTGGTGTATTCGAACTGCACCACATGGAAGACTGGATTATTGACGCCCGGTACTTGTGCACCTTGCAGATGAATCATTGACGAACCATCTGGACAGTCAGAGAAGAATTGACGTTCCTGACCTGCCACCGAGGTATCCCGGATCGGTTTATTGTTGATGTCGTAATAGCTACCGGCAATAATTTTACCGCCATCGATATTGTCGACTTGCATACCTGTGCGGAAAAATTCCTGATAACCCAGTTTATATTCGGTAGTGGTGTTGTCTTCCCAGGTCACGGTCAGGCTAGACTTGACTGAAGTGGTGGCCATTTCTGCTGTGGTTGAGGGTGCTGCCATGGGTGTAAATTTGGCATTTTTGAATTTAACCAGTTTTGCCGGTGGTGTAACAACATTGTTATCGTTGTCATCATTACAACCCGTTAAAGCTGCTGCTGTCCCCATTGCCCCCAATGGTAAAAATGGAACGCCAGCGAACCATTTTAAAATATCACGACGACTTGGCTGAGTGGTATTGGCTGTCATAATAATTCCGTATCTATAATATAGGGTAAATAAATCCTGATTGATTCTATGAAGTGGAGATGACAGTTTTTTGACAGTTTGAAGGCAGTTTCAAGACAATTGAATTTTTATAAATAGCTAAAAAATATAAATTTAAAATAAAAAACCCCTGAAGCATGCTCAGGGATCTGATTCGGTTCATTTAAGCGGATGCTTTACGTTTTTCGAGTATTTTTCCAAACAATAAACCCAGTTCGAATAACATCCACATCGGTACTGCCAGCATAATCATCGACAAGGCGTCAGGTGGGGTTACAAACATGGCAACAAAGAAACAGCCGACCACAATGAAACGGCGTTTCTCAATCAGGCTCTGGGTACTCACCACACCAATTAAAATCAGAACCAGGGTAATGATGGGAATTTCGAAGGTAAAACCAAACACCAAAAACAGTTTTAAACAGAAACTTAAATAACTGTTGATATCGGTCATTGGGGCAACGGTTTCAGGTGAAACACTGATAAAGAAATGTAAAATTGCCGGCAAGGTAATAAAATAGGCAAAGGCTACACCCAGATAAAACAGCACGATACTGCCCAATAGCAGCGGAATAGCCAGATGGCGTTCCTTTTCATACAGGGCCGGTTTGATAAATGACCAGATCTGGTAAATGATATACGGCATGGCCAGCATGAATGCTACAAACAGATTCAGCTTGAATGGCGCCATGAATGTGGCGGTGACATCAGTCGCAATCATGGTTGAGCTGGCAGGTAGCTGTTGTCTTAACGGTTCTGAAAGCCATTGATAGGTCGTGTTTCTAAACGGCAATAAACAGAAGAACAGCAGAATCGTCACCCCGACAATCTTGAACAGATATTGACGGAGTACGATCAAATGCTGCATCACTGGCATTTGTTGCAGGGTTTCTTCAGGATTTACTGAGGTCGAAGGTAACTGGCTCATACGGCAATCTTTAATTCTGTATCAAACGGTTGAGTCGACAGACTCGGCTCAGGCTTGAAAGGTAATTGCTTGTGATATTCAAGACTGAACGGCAGGATCACTTGCTGCGGACTCAACCTATAGATGATAAAAGCTTTAGTCTCAGCTTTGACTTGTTCAGTCTCGGAAGGCGTTTGTGTATTTTTAAGCGCATCTAGCTGTTGTTGCATCCTGCGTTCAAGTTCTGTGATTTTATCAATTTCTTTTTGCATTTCTTCGCGGAACTCGGAAAGGCGAAGTTCGCGGTCAATTTCATTCTGAATATTGTTGATAAACTTTTTAATTTTTCCATACCATTTCGCTACGAACCGGGCAGCTTCTGGTAATTTATCAGGACCGAGCACCAGCAATGCAATCACTGCAAAGCAAAAGATCTCGGTCATTCCCAAATTCAGCATAGTCGTGCTCGCTTAACTTTTTACCGAGCTTTCAGTATTTTTAACTTGAGCATCAATAGTGCGAGGTTCATTTAAAGAGGCCGCCGTTTCGTCTTCTTTCATGGATTTTTTGAAATCTTTCACTGCGCCACCGACATCTTTACCCAGATTTTTAAGCTTTGATGTACCGAAAAGTAGAATCACCACGATTGCAAAAATCAGTACATGCCAAATTGATAAACCCGCCATTATTCTATTCCTATAAAACTTTGGATATATCTCAACAGTTTGGCATGACAAAGATGTGACATTTATATTGCAGTTTTAAGACAGTGTATTTATCCCATAATAAATAGTGCTAGCATAAGCAGCCTATCAAGACATGATAAAAAATAGATCGACATGACCTTCATTCTTCCAGTAAGTGCCTTTATATTCGGGCTATTGCTTGCTCAGTTCAGAGTCGCAGAACAGGCGAAGAAAGTCCTATCTTCCTTATTGGCACGGCTTTTTATCCCGGCGGTGATCATCTACAACATGGTGTTTTATCAGGCAGGCAGCTTGGCCTTGATGGGATTTAGTTTTATTACATCGATTATTTTATTTTATGGCTTTTTCCATTTTTCGAAGGATCGCTTACAAGCGCTCTGTGTAAGTTATAGCAACATCGGCTGGGTAGGTTTTCCATTTGCTATCGCCTTATTTGGAGAGCAGGTCAGCGCAGCCATGATTGCGTTATATATTGGTGGTTCACTGTTTGGCAATATCTGGGCGGTGGCTGCGGTTTCAGACGGGCCGACGGATTACCTTGCAACATTGCAAAAAGTACTGAAATCACCCCCTGTATTGGCCTTGTTCGCAGCCTTGGTTTTATGGCTGTTGGGAGGGCATCATTTGCAGGGCAATGCGCTGGTAGAAGGGGCGTATGAGATTGCCAAGTTTGGGATGAGCTTTGCCGGGATGTGCATTCTGGGAATGTGGCTGAGACATACCCGTGTACATGTGGCTGATTTGCTGCTGAGTACTCGAACCTTAATGTTCAAGCTATTCTGTGGCGTCATCATATGTACCATGACTTATTATTTTGTCGCCATGCCGCAGATTGAATTTTTGATTCCAGTTCTGTTTTTCTTATTCTGTTTACCGCCTGCCGCCAATATTGTGGCATTGGAGACGCATTATCAAGGGACAGGTGTTTCAGTCCGCTATATTGCTGCGGGAACCATCGTCAGTTGTATTGTGATTGTGATCTATGGTCTATTGCTACATATAAAAAGTGCCCTCATTTAGGAGAGCACTTGCGTGTTTTAAACCAGACTGGCTTTAAATAGCTGCATGGCTTGGCCACGATGACTGATCTTATTTTTCTCTGCCTTGCTGAGTTCGGCACTCGACACATTGAGTTCAGGTAGCCAAAATAAAGGGTCATAACCAAAGCCATTTTCGCCACGAGCTGCTGTTAAAATCTCACCTTTCCAGATACCTTGGAAAATTTGTGGCAGCGGGTCTTCTGCATGCGTGACCAGTGCGAGTACACACACAAACATCCCTTCAATCACTTCACCATCTTTACGAAAAGGTGCAAGATCGGCCAGCAACTTTTGATTATTGGCAGCATCGTTACCATGTTCGCCTGCATAGCGTGCAGAGTAGATGCCAGGCGCACCGCCTAAAACCGGAACACATAGCCCGGAGTCATCTGCAAGTGCAGGTTTACCTGAAAGCTTAGACGCATGACGTGCCTTGATAATGGCATTTTCAACAAAGCTGAGACCATCTTCGATGGCATCTTCAATATCCAGTTTGCCTTGAGGAATGATTTCAACAGGAAGGTTAAGCTGTTGAAAGAGGTGTTCAAATTCGACAACTTTGCCTTTGTTATTACTTGCAAGCACAAGGCTGCCTTGGTTGAGCCAGGATTGGGTAGACATATCCGTTTTCAGATCAGAAAAAATTAAAGAGGATTTTAGGCAAATTTTATGAAAATAGATACTTGATACATACAGGTATGTCTATTTTGTGAAATTTGTTATGCTTAGACTCGAAAGAATAAGAATAGAGGGTAAATGATGAGTCCGACCTTTTTACATGAATTGGCTATAGAGCAATTGCAGCAAATGTCTCAGGAAGATATTGAGCAGACTTTAAGGGCTGAACAGCTATATTGGGAGAATAAGCCACAGACGCTTCATTATCTTGCTGTAAATGGTGCTAAAACAAAAAATGGTGGTTTAGTTAGTACTTCTTATCATCATTATAAAATTGCAGAGATGTCGATTGCTCGTGTGGGCGATGACGTTATTTATAAGGATGGTACAACTTCTAAAATCATTTCAGGTGCAGGTCAAGCATGCGTACTTGATGGCGTGCCAGTTGCTTTGGTGGGGAGCCATTTAGAAAATGGTGATGAGATTATTGATAGTCCAAATACATCCGTTGCGATACGTATTTTTAAAGATCAGCCAAAAATCGATCAATTTCTAAGTTGTGATACCTCTCTAAAGGACTAAATTATGGCAAAAGGTTTTGCAATTCATAATGCATTTACAGATCACGGTGGCATGATTCCAGCAACCCAAATGATGAGTTCTCAGCAGGGAAATTTATTTGTAAGGGCGGGAGATGGGCATTTTTGTCCTAAATGTAGATGCTGGTCAACAGTGATAAAAAGCCATGATCATGTCATTTTTGATGGTAAACCTGTCGCTTATGTTGGTGATAAGCTAACGTGTGGTGCAACCATCATGCCTCAACAAACACATGTTGTTGGGAGCAGTGGCTCTGGAAGTACTATAACTACAGCAACATCATCTTTTGTAAATAACAAGCAAAATACAACGGATAGTTTTGTTGATACGAAATATGCGGTTGAACTTTTAGACGTGGATAACAAGCCTTTTATTCCTCTTGGAGTACCTTCTTTTGATGGAAAGCCATCGACAAAAGAATTGGTTTTTACAGCAAAAGTTAAACATGGAGCCTTTGAAGCTATTGCTTTAGCAGTAAAGCAAGATGGGGCGTTTGTTGAAGTTAAAAAAATTGAAAAAGCTTTTATATCGGGCTCAACGATAAAAATAGCTTGGGATGGTTTTATTAATGATTTGTATAATAGTAAGCTGTTTACGAAAGAAAGTGGGCTGACTGTTCAAATCAAAGGATATAATGGAGGTAGTGTTATATCGACAGATGAAAAAACATTTAAATTCAAATATTTTAAAAAAGATTGGATGGATGTTGTTATTGGAAGAAAAACCAAAAAGGTATATATAACCTTACGTGTCAATTTGACTGATGGTGGAGCTTCAGGATTATTTAATGGTCATTTCGTTCCAGATACACAGATTAAACGTTATAAAGTAGCGCCCTATAGAACACAAACTAAAGCTTTTAGTGAACTTCTTCAATTAGCATTGACTGGCATAAATTATTATTGGGGACGTAATAATACGCATCCAACAGGTAAATATATTTCTATACATGGTGAAAATTACGAAGTATTTGTAAAAGCGATTTCTTCAGTTTCAAATGCTATGCCAGAAATGAAGCTTAATTTTGTTACGAACGTTAACCCAAATGACCCTATGTTTAGAAGTTCAAATTCTATTATTTCTAGAAAAACTGCCTATATGACTGGATATTTAAATTTCGATGGTACTTGGGGTTTTTATGGAGAGGATTTATCTAGTAAGAAATTTAAAGAAACAGTGGCACATGAAACTGGACATGCAATTATCAGTGCGTATGCAGGTTCAAAAGAGTCTATAACACATCATGGATCATCTGAGATTTATCAATCTCCTAAAAAAGGAACGACATATCCAATGACTGGAGAAATGGATCTGATGAAATATGCAGAAGGTAGTCTTACCTCTATACCAGGATGGGACGCTAGACTTATTGCGAATGAAAAAGATGTTATTAGCCTTATATTTATTTCAGGAATTTCATTAAAATGAGAAAATTTTTAATTATTTTATCTCTAGTTTTCTTAGGGCTAACCTCTACAGCATGCACGAAAAAGATCTTATATCTTACTCCTGCGGTTGAAGGATATGTTTATGAGAATGTCAGTAAAAAACCGATAAAAGAGCAATTTGGAGTATTTGGTTTCAACGGGTTGACTGGTGAGAATGCCCCTAAAATAAAAATCGAGAAGAATGGTCATTTTGAAATTGCGCCAGTTACAAAATCCTATTATTTTATCCGTCCAAATGTTTTGAAATATAACTCTATGCCTCCAGAGATTTATATCGAGTTTGATGGGTATGAAGGAAAAGTTATAGATTACTCTAAATTTTATGGTGAACAAGTTTCTCAAGATAAAACTGGGTTTCAGTATTATAAGAAAATAAATATTAACATTGTTTATTTGGATCGAGAGGAATAAATCTTAATTGAATAGGTTGATATTGGGGGGATTGTTAGTTTTTTTGTTTTTAACTGTATCTTGTACGAAGAAAGTTATCTATCTTACCCCAGAAATTACAGGATATATCTATAATAAGAACTCTAAAAAGCCTTTAGTAAATCATAAGGGTTATATAGGTTTTACTTTGCCTACAGATAAAACTCCAAAAGTTTCATTAAGTTCGTCTGGTAAGTTTATAATATATCCACTTAAAAAAGAATATTATCTGTTTAGTCCCAATATTAGTGCTTACAAAGATTTGCCTTTACAGATATTTATATATATTGAAGGTTGTGATGGAGAAATACTGGATTACTCGAAGTTCTTTTGGGAACAAGTCCCAGAAGAAAAAATAGGCTTTGATTCTTATAATAAAATTGAAATAGGAAAAGTATATTTGGATCCTGAGAAATAGAATTTAATTTTGTGGCTATATGTTAAATAGCTATGATAAGTATTATTTGAAATTTTATTCTTAAGTCAAATTGTGAATTTTTGTGTATACGACTATGAAGATAATTTTTTTGTATTTTGCATTACAGGGCTAATTGCTTGTACACCGAAAAACTATTATTTAAAACCAGAGGTATATGGGCAAGTTTTTGATATTAAAACAAAAAAGCCCATTTCTAGTAGAGAAGGATATATCGGGTATAGCCTTAACGATAATACAAGTATTAAAACAGATGAGCATGGTCGATTTAAGATTACCCCTAAGGCCGAGTCTTATTATTTTTTTAGGCCGAATTTAAAAAAAATGTCCGCTAGCGCCCCACAAATTTATGTTTTTTTTGAAGATTATGAGCCTAGAATAGTGGACTATTCAAATGGAAAATCTCTTGAAGATATTAAAGAGAATCCTGGGGCGAGTTTTGGAAAAGGTAGATGTTGGTATTATCTATTTAGAACCAGAAAAGTAAAAGAACTTTGATCGAAGCGTTTAACAGGCAACTAAAAATTAGATCTAAATAAAAAACCGACTCTTACAAGTCGGTTTTTTATTACTTAATATCTCTAAACAAGATTATTGCGCTTGAATCCATTTATCAGCACGGTCACGTGCAGTACGAATCTGGTCTTGGGTCAAGTTTGCTGCCAGCGCCGTTTTCTTACCTTCAGAAAGCTTGATCACTTTGGTATCGAGCATGCCATCACGGGTTGAAAGCTCATACCACTGATAAGCGCCCATATAGTTTTTCTTTTGCTCTTCCATCATGGCAAGATTAAAGCTGGCACGGTTATCGCCATTGCTGGCTGCTTTCTCGAAATATTTACGTGCCAAAGCTTCGTCTTTCTTGGTGCCAATACCATCGGCATACATACGGCCCACATTCAATTGTGCTGCTGATAAACCTTGATCCGCAGCAGCCTTGAATAAGGTAAATGCCTGTTTCTCATCTTTAGCCACGTCTTTACCATACTGATAACGGGTCGCTAAATAAAATTGTGCCCCCGCCTGACCAGATTTGGCTGCGCTTTGTAATCCACCGATGTCCATCACTGAATAACGCGCTGCCTGTGTTGCGACCGATTGTGGTTGGGCAACATAGTCAGCGTGCGCTTGTATACTGATCAGACCAAATAAAAATGTGCTGATTAATGTCTTTTTCATAGAGCGCTCACTCGATAAATTGCGACTTCACCAAATAGGTTCGGCATATGCTTGCTGAGCATACTACCTTGTTGGTCACCATTAACGGCAAGTCGATTAATAATTTTAATCCGGTTCTCGGCACATAAGGCTTCAAAGTCACGGAAAGTACATAAATGAATATTCGGGGTGTTATACCACATATAAGGTAAAGCTTCCGAAACAGGCATTTTCCCTTTTAATGCAAGAAAAGAACGCGTCTTCCAATGCGCAAAGTTTGGAAAAGTAATAATTGCCTGTTTGCCGACACGCACCATATCACGGAGTAATACATCGGGTGCATCTACAGCTTGCAAAGCTTGTGCCATAACCACAGAGTCAAAAGACTGGTCGGCAAAGCGGCTTAAACCGAGGTTCAAGTCCTGTTGGATAATATTTAACCCCCGACTGATGGCAATTGCAATCTTTTCTTGATCAATTTCTAACCCATAGGCACGAATATTGTGCTGTTTGCTCATGTGAGCCAGCAATTCACCATCACCACAGCCTAAGTCTAACACGCTAGAGTTCGGGTTAATCCATTTTTCGGCAAGTTGTTGATCTATACGCATCAGTGCTGCTCCTGTCGTGTCGATTGCAACTGTTGTTCTCCACCTAAAAATGCCCGTAGTGTTTTTACATAGAGGGGAATAGGGAACAAGAATGAGTCGTGACCTTGCTCGGCATCAATATCCAGGTAGCTGACAGGCTTATGATTATCAATCAAGGCATCCACCAGTTCCTGTGAACGGCTCGGACTAAAACGCCAGTCCGTGGTAAATGAAATCACCAGAAACTGGCATTTCGGCTTACTCATGGCCTTTGTTAAAGAGTGCTCATATTCACGGGAAGGGTCAAAATAATCCAGTGCCTTGGTCATAATCAAGTACGTATTTGCATCGAAATTGCGACTAAATTGTTCGCCTTGGTAACGCAAATAGCTTTCAACCTGAAATTCGACATCGAAACCATACATAAATTTGCCTGACTTGAGGTCACGGCCAAATTTCTGCTTCATGGCTTCTTCAGATAAGTAGGTGATATGCCCGACCATACGTGCCAGAATCAGGCCACGTTTCGGATAGCTGTCATTTTCCAGATAGCGGCCATGATGGAAGTCTGGATCAGAGAGAATTGATTGGCGTGCCACCTCGTTAAAGGCAATATTTTGAGCTGATAATTTTGGTGCGCTGGCAATAACGGCACATTTTTTTAGGCGATCAGGGTAATCCAGTGACCATTGCAAGGCTTGCATGCCACCTAAAGAGCCACCAATAATGGAATACCAAACCTCAACACCGAGTCGGTCAGATAGCATGGCTTGGGTTTTGACCCAGTCCCGCACGGTAACCAGTGGAAAGTCTGGACCATAAGGACGATTTTCATTTTCTGGATTCGGTGAGGTTGGGCCGGTTGAGCCACTACAGCCCCCGATATTATTTAATGAAACAACAAAGAAATGGTCGGTATCAATTGCTTTTCCAGGGCCAATACAGCTATCCCACCAGCCTGCTTTTTTATCATCTTCATGATGATAGCCGGCAGCGTGATGATGTCCTGAGAGTGCATGACAAATCAGAATGGCATTGGATTTATCTGCATTGAGTGTTCCATAGGTTTCAACCATTAAATCAAAACGTGGCAATATGCGGCCACATTCAAGCTCTAGCGGTTGTTCAAATTGAAACTTTTGTGGAGTGACTAAACCCACTGAATCCGATGGAAAAGACACTGGAATGATTCGCCCTATAATAAATCATTAATAATAAAAGGATACCAATTCAGGTATCCTTTCAAAAGTCATTTTTTCTGATATTACAACTCAGCTTTACTGACGATTATGTGATATTTCACCGATCTACACGGCTGCGGCAGCCACTTGGTCGGTCGTCAACACACCTTGCTCAATCAAGCGGTTGGTACATGCAATAATGGCTTCAATTGATGAGGTCACGATGTTGTCATGTACGCCAGCGCCGAATGCACTCTTACCTGTACCTTTCACCTGAAGCTCAATCAAGGCAAGAGCTTTGGCATTGGCACCTGAACTGATGCTGCGCTCTTCGTAGTTCACCACGTCAATCGGTAACTGTAAAGCATTCAACATGGCCGAGATCGGGCCATTACCTTCACCGCGTAGACGTTGAATTTCACCATCAATTTCAACGTCTAATTCAATGATTTGTGTACCATTAATATCCGACAATTGATAATGCTTGGTGTGATAATGGCTGTTTTTCACATCCACATAGGTTTTTTCAAACAAAGACCAGATTTCATGGGCGCTGATTTCAGTGCCATTTTCATCGGTATGTTGCTGTACGATCTGGCTAAATTCGATTTGTACACGACGTGGCAAGGCAACGTTGTAATTCGACTCTAACAAGTAAGCAATACCACCTTTACCTGATTGGCTATTCACACGGATCACTGCATCATAGTCACGGCCCAAATCTTTCGGATCGATTGGTAAATAAGGCATATCCCAGATGTCTTCGTTTTTCTGGAACTCGAAACCTTTCTTAATCGCATCCTGGTGTGAACCCGAGAATGCGGTAAAGACTAAATCACCGGCATATGGATGACGAGGATGCACAGGTAAACCCGTACATTCTTCGACCGTTGCAATCACTTCATTGATATTTGAGAAGTCCAAGTTAGGTGCAACACCCTGGGTATACATGTTCAAGGCAATTGCCGCAACGTCAACGTTACCAGTACGTTCACCATTTCCAAATACACAGCCTTCAACACGGTCAGCACCTGCCATAATTGCCAATTCAGAGGCTGCGATACCGCAACCACGGTCATTGTGACAATGTACCGAGATAATCACGCCATCACGACGTGCCAAATTGCGGTGCATCCATTCGATTTGATCGGCATAGACATTCGGCGTCGACACTTCCACGGTTGCAGGCAAGTTCAAAATGACTTTATTGGTCGGTGAAGCTTCCCAGATTTCAGTCACCGCATCACAGACTTCCTTTGCGACTTCTAATTCGGTTGCGGTGAAACATTCGGGACTGTACTGGAAAATCCACTCAGTTGCCGGGTACTGTGCCGCATATTCCTTGACTTTACTTGCCGCATTCATGGCAAGCTGTTTTGAGCCGTTGGCATCGACATTCAAGACTTTCTTGCGGAAAGTCGGCGAGTTTGAATTATAGATATGCACGATGGCACGTTCTGCACCGACCAATGCTTCAAAAGTACGTTCAATCAAGTGATCACGTGCTTGCACCAATACTTCGATATAGACATCATCCGGAATCAAATTTTCTTCAATTAACTTACGGGTGAAGTCGAAGTCGATTTGAGAGGCAGAGGGGAAGCCGATTTCAATATGTTTAAAGCCAATCTTGACCAACATATGGAACATTTTTAATTTTTGTTCCATGTTCATCGGTTCAAAAATTGCCTGATTACCGTCACGAAGGTCGGTGCTCATCCAGATCGGTGCCTGATTGATTTCATTATTTGGCCACTGGCGATCGGGTAAATCGACGCGCTGGTACATACGGCGGTATTTTTTGCTTGGGTCAGCCAACATCATGAGATAACTCCTTGTCGTAGCATGGTTGCTGAGTCAAATAAAAGGCAACGTGCTACAAATATATATGGTGTCTATAAGAATTAATTTAAAGCGAATCTGGGGATCGAGTGCCTAAAAAGGTAGGCTAAAAATTTATACGCGCGCGAGGCGCAGCATCAGGAGAAGAGCAGCAAGATGTGTTGTATGAGACGGGTGGGTAAAGCCGCGATTTGTTTTCATCATCTACCATTCGTATGAGTTATTTAATTTTGCAGTTATATTAATCATCTAACTGGGTTCAGTCTAGGCGAAAATACAGACGGCTGCAAAGGTCTATAAAACATTTTAAAGACAATGCATGGAAAATATTTCCCTGTTTTTTGCACTATTTTAATTGTAATGGGGAAAATTTCCCGTAATTTTATGAATTAGAGATAAAAAAAATAATTTTATCTCTAAGATTTGAAAATTATGCGATTTATAGTTCAGACCACATCCGGATCAGGTTATGGTAAATATTGGTGAGTTTCATTACTTCTGGATAAGCATCGCCATGAGTTTTACGCAGTTCACGGATACTTTCATCTAAAGAGAAGAGCAGGTGTCGCTTGCTATCATCCCGAATTAGGCTTTGTACCCAAAAGAATGATGCGAAACGGGTTCCAGAGCCAATACTACTGACTTCATGCAAACTGGTTGATGGATAAAGCACCACATCACCAGCGGGAAGTTTGATCTCATGGTAACCATATGTATCCTCAACCACCAGTTCGCCGCCTTCGTATTCTTCCGGTTCGCTTAAGAACAGGGTGCAGGATAAATCGGTGCGGATTTGCTCGGATGTACCTCGAATCAGGCGAATCGAGTTGTCGACATGGAAGCCAAAGCTTTCAGATTCATCATAACGATTGAACAGGGGCGGAATAATTTTATGCGGTAATGCCGCAGCCTGAAACAGTGAATGTTGCCAGATCGCTTTGATCACAATATCACTAAGCGCATGGGTCAGGGGATCTTGTTCTGAAAGCTGCTGATTTTGTTTCACTGAAGCAGAGAGGGTCCCCGCAGTCACTTTTCCACCCACCCAATTTGCATCTGCCATTAACTGGCGGAATTCTGCAACTTGTTGTTTGCTTAATACATTGGGAATATGATGGATCACGCTGAACACCTTTTGAATATTTATTGCATTTGTAAAAATAGCCTCATGACGAGGCTATTTTATATGAACTCAGTTGAATGCCATAAAGTTATTATGGCGCTGTTACTTAGTATTTAAAATTAACAGCAAGTACCGCGTTACGACCATTACCTTCAAATGCATAATGTGCAGCATGTGCGCTGGTAAAGTAACGTTTATCGCCAATGTTATTCACGTTAAGTTGTAAATTTACATTTTTGTTTACATCGTATTTTGCCATTGCATTGTAGATGGTATAAGTTGGCAAGAATTTCGGTGCTGTTGTGTTTACAAACACTTGATCACGATATTCTGCGCCCGCACCTAGTGTTAAGTTCGGTAATACTTTATATGTTGACCATAAAGTTGCACTGTTTTTCGCAACGAATGGAAGTGGTTTACCTTCTTGCGCGACGGCATTATAAGCTGCCTTAGTGATTTCGCTGTCCAGATAGCTATAACCAGCAGAAATATCCCATTTATTGGTAATTTTGCCGTTTAAGCTCACTTCAAATCCATCTACTTTACTTTCACCCGCATTGGTGGTTGTGGTTGGATCAATTTGAATACGGGTATTTTGCTTTTCAGTACGGAAAATAGCTGCGGTTAAATTGGCACGTTCATTAAACAGGTCCCATTTGGTTCCGATTTCAAAAGTCCGTGCTTCTTCAGGCTTCAGGTTATTCACAATATCTGTTGTACCGAGCGCATTATCGCTGTTATCACCTTCAGCTAAAACACCCACTGGATTTGCAGAAGTCGCAAAACTTGCATAGATACTGCCTGCTTCAGTTGGCTTAAACACTAAACCGGCCTGATAAGTAAAGAAATCAGCGTCACTTTCGTATTTAGTGCCTTTAGCTGTGGCAACTTTAGAGTAGTCATAAGCGCCTTTATCTGTCGCATAGACATCTTTATTATATTTCTTCTCGGTATCAAATTTGTCCCAACGAACACCTAAGTTAAGTAACCATTGTGGGTTAAACTCAATACTGTCAAGGGCATAAACAGAGGCAGTACGGCTACGCGTAGTTGATTGTCCTTTGATACTGCCTAAACTGTCAGTAAAGCGACCATTGCCTGGATTATTTAAACCCGTACACCAGCCATTTGAAGTAGCGGAAGCTGTGTCACAACCACTGACATTCGAAGCCAGAATAGTTGAAGTCGTTTGGCCAGCCGCATTGGTAAAGGTGTGCATGCCCTGATCGGTATTTTGATAGCTCCACTCAGTACCTACATTAAATGAATGTTTAAATGCACCAGTGTTGAACTTGCCTCTTAAAGAAAGCTGATCGCTATACGCATCGGTATCCAGAATACGGCTTAAAGCACGGCGAGCAATTGTACCGCGGTAAATATTGCCATTTGAGTCATCCGCATTGGTATAGACATAGTCCGACTTCGATTTGTTATAAGTCATCACATTTGACAAGGTCAGATCTTCATTGAAATCGTGTTCCAACTTGAAGGTACCAATGTGATTTTCACGTTTGTCAAAATCACGATCTTTCCAGCCATAATAGGTGCCGGCTTTGACGCTTACTGGGCGACCATCACCTGGATTAAGCGTTACACCCGCAGGAGCGCGTGTTGGATTATTAAATGGAATACCAGCATCTGGTTCGTCATTACTACGTAAATAGTAATAGCTGAATGTACCGCGTGTTGCTGTGTCTAAGCCAAAAGCAAGGCTTGATGCGAGACCTGCACGAGCAAATTCTGCACCATTGTGTTGACCTGGTTTTTCATTTTCATGACCCATCACCACAACACGACCTGCGATACCATTGCCGAAATCTTTATTGGCATCCAGCTGGATATGGCGATAGTTGTCGGTACCCCCTTGAATGCTGCCCTGATATACATCACCCTGATGGGCCACTTTCGGGACAAGATTAATGCTACCACCCACACTGCCACCTCCACCGAGGGCAGAAGAAGAGCCTTTAATGACTTCAACCTGTTCAATCGCGAACATGTCACGGCTTTGTGAGGTGGTGTTACGTACACCATCTACATAAATTGATGATTGTCCACTATAACCACGAATATAGGGCATATCTGTAAATGGTGTACCACCTTCACCCGCACCTAAAGTAATCCCTGGCTCATAACGAAGTGCTTCGAGTAAGGTATTCGAGTTGGTATCTTTAATTAGTTTTTGAGAAAGGATAGAGACTGATTTCGGAGTGTCTTTAAGGGGTGCAACAAATTTTGCATTTGCAGAGTTATCAACCTTGAGGCTCTGTTCTTGTTCTGCATGCGCATGAATGGTTGGGAGTTGAACGGGTTGTTCTTGTGCAATCGCAGGTACTGCAATAACCGAAAGGGATGATGCAATTGCAGAAGAGACAAGTTTCTTCCGTGATTTGATAAACGACATGAGACACGCCTAAACAGTATAAAAATTCATGCAAAGAATAATCATTCTTATTTCTATATTCATTTGTTTGGAATTGATTTTTCCAATTCCTTAAGCTTTTAATTATGGAAATACGAATAAAGTTTTGTTCTGAAATGTAGTTAATTTGTTGATTTTTTTCTTTAATCTGGAAAAACGATTATTTTTTCTTAGTTTATTTTTAATTTAGATTTCTCTGTTTTATGCAAATTAACGCTGTCAAAAAAATTCTTGAGATAAATATTGACCAAAGTTATTGAATATCAATTTTTTAATTTTAATCTATCAACATCTAGAACATTTTATACGGTAATTGCCTAGGGAAAAGGACAATTTTTAGCATCCGATTTTGTATATCCTGAAAGTTGTCATATAATGTGGCACTTTAAAAATGTTACTACTAACTATATATCGAGGAAGCCATGCAAGTAACGACTGAAGCGGTTTCGGGCGTTGCCCGTCGTTTAAATGTTTCTGTACCGACGAGCCGTGTTAACGAGCAGTTTGAAGCTCGCTTAAAACGCACTGCCAAAACTGTGAAGATCAACGGCTTCCGTCCAGGTAAAGTGCCTTTAAATGTTGTTCGCCGTGAATATGGTGCGGGCATTTATCAAGAAGTTGTGAATGACGTCATTCGTGACAGCGTATTCGAAGCAATTCAACAAGAAAAAATCAATGCAGTGGGTATGCCAAACATTGAGAAAGTTGAAAACAAAGATGATGCTTTAGTTTTTGAAGCAACTGTTGAAGTTTATCCAGAAGTAGAAGTGAAAACTTTTGCTGATTTGGAAGTTGAACGTAAATCATCAGAAATCAACGATAAAGACGTTGACGTGATGATCGAAAACTTGCAAAAACAACGTCAAACTTGGGCTGTAACCAAAGGTATGGCGAAGAAAGACATGCAAGTGACTTTCGACTTCGAAGGTACTGTTGATGGTGAGAAGTTTGAAGGCGGCGCTGCTGAAGACTTTAAACTTGTACTTGGTTCAGGTCGTATGATCCCAGGTTTTGAAGACGGTATCGTTGGTATGAAAGCTGGCGAAGAAAAAGTTATCGATGTAACTTTCCCAGAAGACTACCAAGCTGAAAACTTGGCGGGTAAAGCGGCTCAATTCAAAATCACTGTGAAGCAAGTTGAAAAACCTAAACTTCCAGAAATCGATGCTGAATTCTTGAAAATCTTTGGCTTAACTGAAGAAGAAGGCCTAGACAAGTTAAAAGCTGACGTTCGTAAGAATATGGAACGTGAAGTTCGCAACGGTCTTCGTAACCAAGTTAAACAGGCTGCATTTGATGCGCTTGTTGCTGCGAACGAAATCGAAGTTCCAGCATCTATGGTTGCTCAAGAAATTGACCGTCAACGTCAACAAATGATCCAGCAATTCACGCAACAGTTTGGTGCTCAAGGTGCAGGCGCATTTGACAGCAGTATGCTTCCAGATGAATTGTTCAAAGAGCAAGCTGAAAAATCAGTGAAGCTTGGCGTATTGGTAAGCAAAGTATTGGCTGATGCTAAACTTGAAGTTGACCAATCACGTGTTGATGCTTACATCGATGACATGGCTTCTTCTTATGAAGATCCAACTGAAGTGGTTGAATATTTCAAAAATGACAAACAACAACGTGCTCAAATCGAAGCTGTTGTGTTAGAAGATCAGGTGGTTGATCACATCTTGGCTGCTGCTAAAGTAAAAGATGTTGCGATTAGCTACGAAGACTTATTGAAAGAACAACAAGCTCGTCGTGGCTAATCTTTCAAAAGTTGATTAAAGAAAAAAGGCGCTTAATGCGCCTTTTTTCTTTAGCATTGAGCTATATGTATAAGGTAGATCGTTAAAAAATGAATTGAGCAGTTATGGTTCTCATCTCGTTCTATTCTCTCGTATGCGAAATGCTGGGGAGCAGGGCTTGCAGAATCCGAAAATTCCTATCTTCGAAAGTATTGCTGCAAGTGCTTAAAACCCTATGTTATGAAAGTGTTAATTTCTCGAAAAATTACCAGATTTTAGTCTAAATAATCGAATATTTCAGATTGAACCTTTTGCAATTTCATCGATTATCCCTCATATTGTTGGCATAGATCGGGTCACAATAATTTAGGAATAAGTAAACATATGTATGTTCCAACAATTGAAAATGCTTTAGTTCCTGTTGTCGTTGAACAATCCTCTCGTGGTGAGCGTTCATTCGATATTTTTTCACGTCTATTACGTGAGCGTGTTATTTTCTTAACGGGTGAAGTTGAAGATAACATGGCGAACTTAATCGTTGCGCAGATGTTATTTCTTGAAGCAGAAAATCCAGAAAAAGACATCCACCTTTATATCAATTCACCAGGTGGTTCAGTCACTGCGGGTATGGCGATTTATGACACCATGCAGTTTATTAAACCTGATGTTGTCACTTACTGCATGGGTCAAGCTGCATCAATGGGTGCATTTTTGTTAAATGCGGGTGCCAAAGGAAAACGTTACTGTCTGGAAAATGCACGTGTCATGATTCATCAGCCACTGGGTGGTTTCCGTGGTCAGGCCTCTGATATCGAAATTCACGCGCGTGAAATTCTATTCATTAAAGAACGTTTAAACCGCTTGATGGCTGAACATAGCGGCCAGGATTATGAAACGGTTGCGCGTGACACAGATCGTGACAATTTCATGACTGCACAAGCAGCCAAAGAATATGGTTTAGTAGATGAAGTGCTAAGCAAACGTCCCTGATTTAGGACCTAAGTTTAAGATTTAAGTTGTGGAGTAAATATGTCCGAACATCCTCAAGGACAAAAACATTGTTCATTTTGTGGTAAGACGCAATCTGAAGTTGGAAAATTGATTGCTGGTGAGGACGCATATATTTGTAATGAGTGTGTGGATGTCTGCTTGGACCTGGTGCAAACCAGTCAACAAGTTGAAGCAGGTGATTGGGCAACCAAGTCATTGCCAAAACCACACGAAATACGTGCTGCCTTGGATCAATATGTAATCGGGCAAGATGTTGCCAAGAAGACCTTGTCTGTTGCGGTCTATAACCACTATAAGCGTTTGAAAGTGGGCCAGTCGAACCATGGGCATCAGGACATTGAAATTGCGAAAAGTAATATTCTGCTGATCGGCCCGACCGGTTCAGGTAAAACCTTACTGGCGCAAACGCTGGCACGTTTACTTGATGTACCATTTGCGATGGCAGATGCAACCACCTTAACCGAAGCCGGTTATGTGGGTGAAGATGTGGAAAACATCGTGCAGAAGTTATTGCAAAAAGCCGATTACGATGTAGAGAAAGCGCAAAAGGGCATTATCTATATTGATGAGATTGATAAGATTACCCGTAAATCTGAAAATCCTTCAATTACCCGTGATGTGTCTGGCGAAGGCGTACAACAAGCATTATTAAAAATGATTGAAGGTACGGTTGCTTCTATTCCGCCACAAGGTGGTCGTAAGCATCCACAGCAGGAATTCATCCAGATTGATACTGCCAATATCCTGTTTATTTGTGGTGGTGCATTCTCTGGTCTGGAAAAAATCGTACAGCAACGCCAAGAGAAGGGCGGAATCGGTTTTACCGCGGATGTGAAGAATAAAGATGACAGTAAAAAAGTCTCTGAATTGTTCCGTCAGGTTGAAGCAACGGATCTGGTTAAATTCGGTTTGATTCCTGAATTTATTGGTCGTTTGCCCGTGATTGCCACTTTAGAAGAGCTGGATGAAGAAGCATTGATGCAGATTCTGACAGAGCCTAAAAATGCATTGACACGTCAATACCAGTACCTGTTCACGATGGAAGATGTCGATCTGGTCTTTGATGAGTCTGCATTACGTGCTGTTGCGAAGAAAGCGCTGGATCGTAACACCGGTGCACGTGGTCTGCGTTCAATTCTGGAAAATGTCTTGCTTGAAACCATGTATGACTTACCAAGTCGTAGTGATGTCGGTACCGTGATTGTGGATGAAGCGGTGATTAATGGTACGGCGAAGCCAACCTTTAAGCCGGAACGTTTACCACAGACAGGTACACCCGAACTGATTGAAAAGAAGGATTTGAAGGTGGTCGATTCTAAATCGGCTTAATTCTCGTCCATCTGAAAAAGCATGAAAGGCTTGGCTTTTCATGCTTTTTTTATTTGCAATTGGGCAACGAGGTGTTAATCTTAAAATTGAAAAAAAATCCGCATAGTTTTGCGTTGTTAAAAATAAATTCAAGAAAACGCCTTGAGGGATGTCATGCGTTATTTAATAGTGTCATTATGTTGTGCAGGGGTGCTCGCTGGCTGTCAAAGCCATAAAGCTGTTGAAGAAAAACCAACCGCACTGACTGCAACATTACCCCCTGTGGATACAGAAAAAGAACCGGGTTTATTTGATCAATATCATGTCGGCGGCTTTAGTGTGGGCGGCTGGGTCAATCAAAAATTAGGGCAGTATTTCGCGCCGGTTAAACCGCAAAATGAACAAGCGGCGGTGGTCTACTTATACCGTCCAGATACGCGCTGGAACCGTCAGGAAATTGCAGCAGCCAATTTATTTATTAACGGACACCGTATTCCAAGTCTATTGCATAATCACTATTACTGGCTAGAATTACCCGCAGGGACCTATCGTCTGAGTGTGAGTCGGCCATTGGCTGGACTGCATTTCCAAAAGCCGAAATATCTGGACTTTACCGTCGATGCTGCTCAGACTTATTTCATCAAGTATGACGAAGAAAATAAAATTTCCCGTAGTGAACATACGGGACCATTTATGATCATGCCAGATAAAGTGGCACATCAGGAAATCGCCTTTACCCGGCTAAAATCATCCAGCTATAACTTTGTGGCACAAGATGCTTCAGGCAAGGTGCGTTCTAAGCCACAAGAGTTAAAACCAGCCAAGTATGACGCAAAGTCGGAAGTGCATCTGGTCAAACCGTTTAAGCTATGGAACCCGTTGACCTGGTAATCATGACAATGACAACAGCCGTTTACTCTTCCTGAATTAACGGTTTGATAATCGTCAGGAACTGCTCTTTAAGCTGTGAACTTTGTTGGGGATCGCTCAAGGTCTTTTGACTGATGTTATTCATGTATTGAAAAACATGAGTGGTGATTTGTAGGGTTTTCTGGTTAATCGACTGGCCTTCCGGTGTCTTTAAAAATTTTAAATAGGCTTGGACTTCTTCTTCACTAAGTGCATCGGCGTAGATTTTTTCAATCGCCTGAATGGTTTCAGGCCGGGCAAACATTTTTGCGCTGGTTTCTTTCAGTAGTTGACTCAGTTCCAGCACCGCGAGATGCTCTTGGGTGGTGGTGAGTTCATCCTTGCCCAGCACCCGTAACAGGATATTTTCAGCTTCAAGATCCAGTGTGGGCTGCATTTCATCCAGTGAGGTATTTAGGGCATGTTCAAGGTCACTGAGTTTGATCAGCTCTTTGATCGATTTGCTTTGTGCGGGAGATGCAAAGCTATGCTGGATATTGCCAAGTAAACTCAGACCAAGCAGCATGCTGAGTAAATATTTATTCATTTGCATTTCCTTATTCTTCTCATCTTTATAATCTAGCAGAAGCTTCAGGCAAAAAAATAGCCGAATACGATGATTCGGCTATGATTATTGTATGAGTATTATTTATGACGCAGCGGCATCAACCACTGGAATCTTGCCAATTTTGGCTTGCCAGATTTTTGGTGCAGTGGCATGGATTGAAGTACCATTTACATCAACCGCAACAGAGACCGGCATATCTTCAACCACGAACTTGTAGATTGCTTCCATACCTAAATCAGCAAAGGCCACCACTTCAGCTTCACGGACTGCTTTAGATACAAGGTAAGCAGCACCACCAACAGCCATCAAATAAGTTGCCTGGTTGTCTTTGATTGCCTCAATTGCAGCAGGACCACGATCCGCTTTACCGATCATACCGAACAAGCCAGTTGCTTCTAGCACTTGACGGGTAAACTTGTCCATACGGGTTGCTGTTGTTGGGCCTGCAGGACCAACCACTTCATCACCGACTGGATCGACTGGACCCACGTAGTAAATGAATTTACCTTTTAGATCGACTGGAAGCTCTTCGCCATTGTTGAGCATGTCGACCATGCGCTTATGTGCAGCATCACGACCGGTATAAATCGTACCGTTCAACAATAATGTATCACCTGGCTTCCAGGCATTCATTTCTTCTTGCGTAATGGTATCAAGGTTGACACGCTTCGATTGAGACGAATCCCAAGTCACAGCAGGATAGTCTTCAAGTTTTGGTGCTTGAATGTGCGCAACGCCTGAACCGTCTAACTGGAAGTGTGCATGACGAGTTGCAGCACAGTTTGGAATCATACCGACTGGCTTACCTGCTGCGTGGCATGGGTAATCCTTGATTTTAATATCAAGTACTGTGGTTAAACCACCAAGACCTTGTGCACCAATACCTAATGCATTCACTTTCTCGAAGATCTCGATACGGAGTTCTTCCATCTTGTTTTGTGGACCGCGACGTAGTAATTCGTCCATGTTGATTTCTTCCATGAGTGCTTCTTTCGCAAGCATCATGGCTTTTTCGGCAGTACCACCGATACCGATACCGAGCATACCTGGTGGACACCAGCCTGCACCCATGGTTGGAACAGTTTTAAGTACCCAGTCCACGATTGAATCAGACGGATTCAGCATCGCAAGTTTAGATTTGTTTTCTGAACCGCCACCTTTTGCAGCCACGGTAATATCGACTTTATTCCCAGGTACGAGTTTGTAGTGGATGACGGCAGGGGTATTGTCTTTGGTATTCTTACGACCAAAAGCCGGATCTGCTAAAACTGAAGCACGGAGTACGTTTGAGTTCTCTAGGTAACCTTGGCGTACGCCTTCGTTGACTGCATCATCCAGACTCATGGTTAAATCAAATTTAACGTCCAGGCCAACTTCAAGGAAAACGTTAACAATCCCTGTATCCTGACAGATTGGTCGGTGACCTTCAGCGCACATACGTGAGTTGATGAGGATCTGTGCAATAGCATCTTTTGCAGCTTTGTTTTCTTCACGATCATAGGCACGGCTCATCGCTTGGATGAAGTCTTGCGGGTGATAGTAAGAAATAAACTGCAGGGCATCCTTGATTGATGTAATCAAGTCATCTTGTTTGATGATCGTTGTCATATCAAATTTCTCTTGAGCGGGCGATTAGCTGGCGGGCTAAATTATATGACAAAAAGGAATGATTGTGGGAGTTTTAGCTTAGATTTGGCGAAAGGTCTAACAATGAAAACCGAACGTAAGAATATATCAGGAGAAATTTCTGTTTTAGTTTTTTCGGATTTGCGAAGGCGAATAACCAAACTGCTTTTTAAAACGATTGCTAAAATGACTACTGGAACTAAAGCCATATTGGGTCGCAATTTCAGTCAAATTCAGACTGCTGCTGTGTAATGCCTGATGTGCCAGTTCAAGACGACGTTGCATCACATACTGATGCGGAGGCATCTGCATCGATTGTTTGAACATATGGGCAAAATGATACTCGCTGAGTTGTGCTTGCTGAGCCAGATCCGATAAGGTCAGACTCAAATGGAGATGTTGATCAATCCATTCCAGTAACTGCTTAAGCACATAAGGCGAGAGACCACCTTTGACTTCAGGCGCTTGCCATTGGGCATGACTGTAATTTTTAATCAGATGATTCAGTAACAGTGTAGTCGCGGTACTCATCTGCAAATGATTTTCACGTTCTTGCCAGGCACCATTGAGTAAAAAATGCCGATAGAGCATGGAAATTTGTGGGTCCGCTACAAAAATCTGCGGATTAAGGACGATCTGGCTGGGTTCGCGATCCCAGACTTGTTCTGCCACGCGTTGTAAATGCTGTTCTGTATAGTACAAATGTACAAATGTCAGTGGATCACGCAGATCCCAGGTCGATTCAAAATCCTGTGGCATCAGGCACATCCGATCAGGTCCACCCCCATTGTGCCAACCTTGCGCCGTCTTTTGATAGCTTTCATAACCCCCTTGAACATACATGCTTAAGGTATGGTGATTACTACAGACACTGACCCGGTCCTGATTGTTTTGCCACATGGCCAACTGCATACCCGAACCCAGTTCTACCGAGTCGAGCAATTGCGCTTTATATTGCTGTAATTGATCTAGAATCTGATATTTCATCTTCTATACGCAGTGCCAAATATGATCCAGTTAAGTGTAGAACGTTCAGCCAGTTTTGTCATCTGGTCAAAAAAATCCGAGAAAAACGCAAATCCATGATAAGCACCGCAAGATTGTGCAAGAACCCGGGCCATCAAATCTCGCAAAATAATCGTCTTGGTGATTAAGTTGGGTTTAAAAGAGATGAATGCGCTGTTATATGCTTTGGTGGTGGTGATTTGGGGAACCACATGGATTGCCATTACCTTGCAACAACAAAGTGGAATTTCAGCCAATGTTGCGGTGTTCTGGCGTTTCTTTATCTCAGCACTGGTGTTATTTGGTTTTATTGCGCTCAGCCGGAAATTGCAAAAGCTGGCAGCTAAAGATCACTTATTCTGTATGTTACAGGCCTGCTGTATTTTCGGCTTTAACTTTGTCTGTTTCTACTATGCGGTGCAATATATCAGCAGTGGTTTAGAAGCGGTCATTTTCTCGATGGCGGTGATTTTCAATACCCTTAATGCCCGATTATTTTTTTCTCAGCAGGTTTCTTCACGCTTTTATCCTGCCGCCTTACTTGGTGTGCTGGGAATTATTGCCTTGTTCTGGCATGACGTGGTAGGCACCACTCTAAATCGCAATACTTTGATGGGTATCGGGCTATGTATCCTAGGCACCTATGGTTTCTCTTTGGGGAATATGATCAGTACCCGGCATCAGAAACATGGGCTGGATATTTTTACCACTAATGCCTATGCCATGTTGTATGGTTCATTATTGATGGCTTTGATCTCATGGTTTAAACAGGACAATTTTTTCCCGAGCATGTCCTTTAGTGCAGTCAGTGCGTTGCTGTATTTAGCAATCTTTGGCTCGGTGATTGGCTTTACTGCCTATTTCTTTCTGGTGGGGCGTATTGGTGCAGGCAAGGCGGCGTATAGTACTTTGCTGTTTCCTTTGGTGGCTTTGGTCATCTCGACGGTATGGGAAGGTTATCACTGGCAAATGAATGCTGTCATCGGGGTGATTTTGATTCTATGCGGTAATGCAATTTTCTTTGTGAAGGGGCCGCAGTTCAAAAGAATTGGGGTTTCAAAACGTGCTTAATTAAAACTTCTACAATAAAAAGCCATCTACTCTTTATTAGTGTAGATGGCTTTTTTATGACTCTATAATCAATTTAATCTTGCTGTTTGGCCTGAATCGCAGTTAAAGCAATGGTAAATACAATATCATCTACCAATGCCCCACGGGACAAGTCATTCACAGGCTTATTCAGGCCTTGTAACATCGGGCCGACACTGACTACATTCGCTGCACGTTGCACCGCTTTATAGGTAGTATTGCCTGTATTCAGGTCCGGGAAGATAAATACATTGGCACGGCCCGCCACTTGAGAATCAGGCGCTTTCTGGCGACCAACGCTTTCGACTGAAGCAGCATCGTATTGCAATGGTCCATCGATCAATAAATCAGGGCGACGCTGTTGTGCAATTTTGGTGGCTTCAGCCACTTTCTCAACATCAGCCCCTGTACCCGAAGTTCCTGTTGAATAGCTGATCATGGCTATACGCGGATCAAGACCGAAGGCTTTAGCCGAATCAGCTGACTGAATGGCAATTTCAGCCAGCTGTTCGGCATCTGGATCAGGGTTAATGGCACAGTCACCATACACATAGACTTCATCTGGCAACAGCATAAAAAAGATCGAGGACACCAGTGAATAGTTCGGTGCAGTTTTAATTAACTGAAATGCAGGACGCACGGTATTGGCGGTGGTATGAATCGCACCTGAAACCAGACCATCAACTTGATCCAGCGCCAGCATCATAGTGCCAAGCACTACGGTATCTTGTAACTGTGCTTTGGCTTGTAAGGCATCCAGCTTGCTTTTACGCAGTTCCACCATCGGCTCAATGTATTGGTCGCGGATGCGATCCGGATCAATAATTTCCAAGTCCTCAGGCAGTTGAATACCTCGTGCTTTTGCCACTTCCGCCACTGATTCCGGTTTTGCCAATAACACACATTGTGCAATACCACGTGTCTGGCAAATTACTGCGGCCTGTACGGTACGAGGTTCATCACCCTCAGGTAATACAATCCGTTTCTTGGCTGAAATCGATTTCTGTACCAGCTCATAGCGGAAAGCAGACGGTGACAGACGAGGGTGTAGATTGTTCTGGGTATGTTGATCAAGCCAGTGATTATCAATATGGCTGGACACAAAACGCGTCACTTGTTCGGCACGTTCAGTATCATCAATTGGAATTTCATTGCCAAAGCGATGCAGCAGTTGCGCCGTTTCCAAAGTGTCTAAGGGCGTGTGCAAAATAGGTAAGCCTTGTTTAATCGCACTTTGGCAAAATTCTAAAACATTGTCCGCAGGAGCTGCCTGTTCAGTTAAAACCAGACCTGCGAGCGGTGTACCATTGCTGCTGGCAAGGCTCGCTGCCAGGAGCGCATCGGTGCGTTGTGAGGCGCTAATGATCAGTTCCCCTGCCACAAACTTATGCAGCTCTGATTCGATATTGGATGCAATTAAACTGGTATGCAGAATGCGACGTTGTTTGGCTTCACCTTGATGCAACCAGGTTCCTTTAATCACTGGGGCAATATCCAGACTACGCGGTACACTGAGAATATTACTGAAGGGCACCAGTCCAATAATCGGTAGGTCATTTGTGCCCATATAACGATTATAGCGTTGCAGTTCTAGGGCAAAGGCTTCGATGTGTTTGTCTAGGCGTAAGCTTGGGTCCAGCGTTACTGGAATTTCTGCGGTGCCTTCTGGAAGTCCTTTGGTGCGCATGAACAGCACGCCAGTGGTCCGCGCCGATGCGGCGCCGCCAAACTGGCGTAAATGGGCATCGACTTTTTCCGCTGTTTTACGAGGATCGGCCAGATCGGCAGTACTGACCAGAACCACTTGGGCATCGAGTGCTTGCGCGAGTGCTGCATTGATTTCGCTGGCAAAATGATCTTGCCCATTTGGCACTAGCCCTTCAACAATAATCACATCATGATTGGCGGCAATCTGGCGATGCAGTGCTACAGCTTCTTCCAGCAATTCATCGGTTTCGCCCAAGGCAATCAACTGGGTCAGTTTTTCATAGCTAATCGGTTCAACCGAAGGGTGTTGAAATAAATGATGGTAGAGCGTGGTGGTGCGATCTACAGGTGCATCGGCAATCTGTGAAAATGGCTTGAGGAAACCCGCATTGATCCCTTTACAGTCCAGCGCATAAATCATGCCTAAACAGGCAGAGGTTAAACCAACACCTTCCCCGGTAGGGATGAGTAAAATCGTATTCATACTGACTTTGTCACTCTTTTATATTTCTGAATAAATTAAGCGTTTGGCTCAATCACTTGACGGGTTTCTTTGGCAATACGGCCTTCTTCATCGGTTGGAATGACCCAGATCTGTGGACCCGTGCCATTATCAATACGGCCTTCGCTACCGCGTGCCAAAGCATCGTTTTTCTCTTTGCTAAATTGCAAACCAAAGTGAGATAAATAGCCCAAGGTTTTTTCACGGACATAGGCTGAGTTTTCGCCAATACCGCCAGTGAAGACTAAACCATCCAGACGTGGCAGGCCACAACTTAAAGCAGATAAGGATTTGGCCAGACGATAGCAGAACACTTCAATCGCAAGCGTTGCATCTTCATGTCCATTTTCAGAGGCTTCTACCAAGGTGCGCATGTCATTGGATAAGCCCGACAAGCCGAGTAAACCGCTTTCTTTATTGAGCATGCTGTCAATTTTCTGGATATCCCAGCCCAGATTGCTGGCCAGGAACAGATGCAGACTTGGATCGACATCACCGCTACGGGTACCCATGACCACGCCTTCAAGCGGAGTCATGCCCATAGAGGTATCGACACTATGTCCATTCCATACGGCACAGGTTGAGCTACCGTTACCTAAGTGGGCACTGAGCCAGCCCCCCTGATTCTTGTTGCCCGCCAGTTCACTGGCACGTTCAGTGACATAGGCATGGCTGGTGCCGTGGAAGCCATAACGGCGCACTTGATGTTCGGTATATAAATATTTTGGCAGTGCATAACGATAAGCGTGTTCAGGCATGGTTTGATGGAATGCGGTATCAAAAACTGCCACTTGTGGCAGTTGCGGGAATAAGCGCATGGTAGCTTCAATCCCGATGAGGTGTGCCGGATTGTGTAAAGGGGCAAGCGGTGTCGCGGCTTCAATGCGTTCAACTAGTTCAGGTGTAAGCAGTTCTGCTTTGGTGATATTGCCGCCGTGCACTACACGGTGTCCAATTGCTTGCGGATTATAGTTGGCTAAACGTGCCAACAAGGTTTCCAGTGCTTTGGCGTGATCTGCGTAAGGAATTGAAAGTTCTAATGGCTCGCCACCCAGAGGGATCCCTTTGATACGGGCATCTGCTGCGCCCAGATTTTCTGCCAAACCGTAAATACGATCTTCACGGCGTTCCGAGATCAGTGCGTATTTGATTGATGATGAACCACAGTTAATTACTAATACAGATATAGCCACGTTTGAACACCTAACAGATTTTAAATTTTATGATGAACACTCTGATCTTGCTGCAATGCATGAGCAGTGGAATCAAGCGCAATGTTTTAACATGGGATGTCATCTTGGCGAAGATAGACTTTAGCCTATACAACCCGTTTATAAATCAACCTAATCAGTATAGGCTGGAAATCATATCTTCTTTTAATTGATCTGTAGGTTTTATCATTATTTTTGTATGTAAGTATATAAAAACACGATAAAGATCAATTAAATGGCCTTTATCGTGTTGCTGTGTTGCAATAGGTGTTTCTATTATTGGCGGATTTGACCGTCGCCAAACACAATCCATTTTTGAGAGGTTAAACCTTCTAGGCCAACTGGGCCACGGGCATGGATTTTATCGGTTGAAATCCCGATTTCTGCACCTAAACCATATTCAAAACCATCGGCAAAGCGTGTAGACGCATTGATCATGACTGAGCTTGAATCAACACGTGCCAAGAACTCACGGGCTAGACTAAAGTTTTCGGTGATGATGGCATCGGTATGGTGCGAACCATACTTATTGATATGCTCAATCGCTTCATCCATACCAGTCACCACTTTGACTGCAAGAATTGGTCCGAGATATTCAGTATACCAATCTTCCTCTGTGGCTGTTTTTACAGATACGCCTAGGATACGTTGGGTTTCCGCACAGCCGCGTAGTTCAACCTGCTTTTCAGCATACAGCTCAGCAATTAGAGGGAGGAATTCTTCTGCAATCGCTTCATCAACCAGTAAGGTTTCCATGGCATTACACACGCCATAGCGATGGGTTTTGGCATTCAGGGCAATCGGTAAGGCTTTTTGCAGGTCGGCCTGGGCTTCTACAAATACATGGCAGTTGCCATCTAAATGTTTAATCACAGGAATACGTGCTTCATTGCTAATACGTTCAATCAGGCTTTTACCACCACGCGGCACGATCACATCGACAAACTCGGTCATGGTAATCAGATGGCCAACCGCGGCACGATCCGGAGTATCAATCACCTGCACCGCATGCTCAGGTAAGCCTGAAACCTGTAAACCATGCTGGATCGCAGTGGCAATGGCCTTGTTAGACTCAAGTGCTTCCGAACCGCCACGTAAAATAATCGCGTTGCCAGATTTCAAAGCCAATGATGCTGCTTCAAGGGTTACATTCGGTCTTGATTCGTAAATCATTCCGATCACGCCTAAAGGTACACGCATTTTACCCAACTGGATACCCGATGGACGATAAGCCAGGTCCGTAATTTCCCCAATCGGGTCCACCAGACCAATGACATCTTTTAAACCTTGCAGCATGCCTTTAAAGCGTGCTGGGGTAAGCTCTAGACGATCCAGCAGGGCGCTGTCCAGTTGACGCTGGCGACCATTATCCATATCAATTTGATTGGCCGCTAAAATCTGGGCCTGATTATTTTCCAAAGCGGTATAGATCGCAGACAAGGCATGATTTTTCAAATGCGTTGAGGCACTGGTTAACATACGAGATGCCTGACGTGCCTGGGCACCGACCTGTTGCATATAATTTTGAATAGAGTCTTGCATAGCAGTTTGATATTTGCATGTATTTATATAGATAGTAACAGTCAAATGCTGAACAATGAATAGGCGAAACTGACAATTCAACAAATTATAAAACGTTAATTGGCGCAAAATTTTTTATTTTAGTGCGATGAAGATATTGAATCTAAAGCCAAGACTACATATTTTGCAAAAGATTATTCATTTAAACAAGATGAGTGGTTAAGGAAATGATTGCGTATAAAACGTGCATACGTATAGAATGAAAAAGTATAGGATAAATGTAATACAAATTTTATAAATTTGTTAACTTGCAAGAGCAAATCGCTGAAAATGAGATGCTTGCAACAGAAAAATAAACAAGGATGGAGGAAGGACATGAATTCCATTATCCAAATGGACTCGGATATAAATCATACCTACACAGGCTTTGGTTTTTTCGACATTTACAATAAAAACAGTTTTAAGCAGCCAGCACGTACCACGTGGATTGATGGCTGGAAAATTGAATATATGGCCATTGCAGATCCTAAAACGATCTATAACACGCCAATTGTAATTGTCGGGGGCGCATTTCAAAATTTTAACTCTTATAAGTATTGTGTTGAGCAACTCTTTGAGAGTGGTCCTGTGATTTTAATCGATTTACCTTCAATGGGCGCGAACCAGCAGATTCGTAATGTTGATACTGGTGAATCTGCTGGAATTCTGGAACTGCCTGATTTATCAAAAATGCTCGGTCAATGGCTGGATATTGTTGGAATCGATAAGGTTTCGATGATGGGAATGTCATTGGGGTCGGTGGTCGCTTCTTCATTTGCCGATCAACGTCCAGAACTGATTGACCGCATGGTGTTGATGGGAGTGATGCAAAAGACCCGTAAAAGCTGGCGTATGCTGCTGGAAGAATCTTTGCATTTAATGCGTGAAGACCGTATGCAAGAGTTTGGTCAGGCGGTGATTCTCTATCTTGTCAATCATGCCAAACTGGACAAGACACGTATGTCACCAACGGCCAAGCGTCTGTTCTTCAAACAGATGGCAGAGTTTAGTGCCACAGAGCGCGAGCGTTATGAAATTAACTGCAACCGTTTATTGCGTTTAAGCGATGTGCCGGTTCCGCAATGTAAGACCTTGGTTGCAGCGGGGCAATATGACAGCTTTACCTTGCCGCATGAAAATGCCGATTTTGCCTTGCAATGTCAGGATATGCAGTTTGCCCTGATTGCCAATGCAGATCATGTACCGCAATTACAACGCCGTAAAGAAACCATGAATCTGTTTACTACCTTTTTAAAAGGGGAGTCCATCGACAATCTGGATGGTATCATTCCGATGAACCGTGAACAGATGCAGCAGATGGAACGCCGTGGTGAAGAACGGATCGCAGTGTTACAACCCGAAAGTAAACTGATCCATCGTCATTTGAATACTGAAGCAGCGGTGAGCATTGTAGATATCACCTTCTTTGGCGTGTACTTAAAACTTCACCAGCTAGAGCAGCTTGATTTTGTCACGCAGCATCCACGTGACTTAGCCCTGCATTTAACAGATGAAGAAGGCGAGTTTAAAATTGAATGTTTAATCTTTGATGCAACTGAGCAAGGACTGCGCATCTTGTTTAAACATGGCAGTTTTGATATTGCAGAGCGTTTGACCCGTTTTATTCAACGCCAGAAGCCAACTGAATAACGCGTATTGTGGCATTAAAAAAGTGGCAATTTGCCACTTTCTTTTTGGCTGATGTTATTGATTGCTCGCCTGAATCATCCAGACCAGGTCTCCTAAATGTTGCTCTTTGTTTTCTAACGCGGTGTGCTCAAAAAATTGCTTCGGTTGTAGGACCTCAACCTGATGAAAACCGGCTTCCTGAAAAAAGTGTTCGACTTCAGCAGGAGTTTTAAAATGAAAACTAAAGGCACTGCGAGACATCCATTTCAGCAAGCGGCTGCTGTTCCAGATAATCGTCGCCAGTTTATTTTGGGTTGGTTCCGGATAGATATCGGTTAAATAGTGCAATGTTTTAAAGTCTTGACCATAGTGGGCAATCGCTTGAATGAGTTGTTGTAACAATGGTTTTTCAAAGTAGTTGATCAACCCTTCACTAATGACCACCAATGGGCGTTTCGGATCAAAGATTTCAAATGCTGAAGCAAAGGCTTCCGTAAACAGGTCTAGCGATAATACAGCATCGCTATGACTTTCAATTTGCTGCAATGCCGCCTGTTTGGTGGCCGCCATATCTGGTAAGTCCAGTTCACGGTAGCTGATTTCAGGGTAATGTTGTCTAAACCACCAGCCACGTGGTGATAGGCCACAGGCAATTTCTAGCACTTGTAGATCAGGATGTTGTTCAATCAGTTTTTTTAAATGGCTGTCCAGCATGCTGTGACGTTGTTTGAGTGTAGTACGCATGCTGCCACCGACATATTTTTCCGCCCAGCTTTCGATGGGATGGACTAGGGCAGCGAGTGTTTTGCCTTTTTTTGTTGCCAGCGCTGGATGTGAGATCCCCATTTGATACCAGATATAGCCTGTGTAGTGTGCAGTAAATGAAATATGGCGGTGTTTTGAAAGTTGTTGTGTCATCTGTCCTAGACTCTATTTTTCCATAAATTTATCTTTGATATTTTTTATGCCGTAATTTTCATAGCAGAGTCATGCTGTGTTCTCATCTTATTTTAGTTATCAGCCTTCGGCTCGACCCACTTTTCTTTTGGGAAAAGTAGGCAAAACCATCTGTCATCCGCAAAACCTGTTCATTCCTTGCATGTGATTAATTTCAAAATAGTAGACATAGCATCTATCTTTTTGTTATCACGCAGGTTGCGGATGACCTTACCGAGTATCTAATTGTTGAGAAAATCTTATGCAATAAAGATTTATCAATGACTCCATAAAGTTAGAACGAATTCTTAAATTCTTCAATGACTTTTCTGACGTTATGCCAGTTTTCATCGTCTAAGGTTAAGGTAGTACCGATTTGGATATTTGGAATCTTACCGCGCATACGTTCTAGGCGTTGCTGGTTTGGTAAAGGCAGTGACTGGATGCCTTCCAATGCGCTACACGCGGCAGCACGGTCATTACATACCAGTCCCATATCACAGCCTGCATTTAACGCGGCTTGAATACGGGCATCTGCACCGCCAGCGACACAGGCAGCCTGCATACTCAAGTCATCTGAGAAAAGTACGCCGTCAAATTTAAGTTGTTGACGTAAGATTTGTTGTAACCAGAAGGGTGAGAAACCTGCCGGATTTGGATCAACCTGATCATAGATCACATGCGCAGGCATCAAGGCATCCAGTTGTGGCATCAGCTTGATAAAGCTTTGCATATCCTTGTCATAGATTTCCTGATATGAACGGCTGTCGATTGCTGCGGCAACATGTGAGTCGGCTTTGACTGAACCATGTCCTGGGAAGTGTTTACCTGTTGTCGCCATGCCTGCTTTTTTCATACCGCGCATAAAGGCATCGGCAAGTGGAACGATGTCCTGCATATTTTTGGCAAAGCCGCGATCACCAATCACATCACTGACATCATTCAGGTCCAGAACAGGTGCAAAGCTGAAATCGATACCGACCGCCAATACTTCCGTTGCCATGAGCCAGCCGCATTTTTCAGCCAGCTCAACTGCCTGTTCAGGATGAGTGAGATAACGCTCGCCTAAACGTCCCATGGCCGGTAACAAGGTAAAGCCCTGTCTTAAACGCTGTACACGGCCACCTTCCTGATCGACAGCAATCAGAATTTCTGGACGGACCTGACGCATATGATCGGTTAGAGCACGGACCTGTTGAGGGGATTCAATGTTGCGCGCAAATAAAATCATGCCACCGACTTGCGGAGCTTGTAATAGTTCAATATCTTCTTGGGTAAGTTCTGTGCCAGCAATATCTAGCATCAATGCGCCGATCATAAGGATTCCGTTTGAATTTTGATGAAAAAAACGATAGCTAAATTGTGCAATGATTTGCTACATTTTGTCAGTACAGAATATGATAAAACTACATGATATTGATGATAAGTGCTTATTGGTCATTTATTTATGACGACTAATCAGTACTGCAAGTTGATAAAGTATCGAATGAAATGTGTTCATATTGACAGTATCAGCGTGTAATAATTGCCATATCCAAGGAAGTACCAAAATTTTATGAAACTTCAAATGATAGCGTGTGCAGTTGCAATTGCGACTGGTGGTTTATTTTTCTCTCACACCATGAATGAGGCGTTTGCGGCGACAGAAACACCAGTGGTTTCAACCGTTATCAAGCCAACACAAGAACAAGCGCTCGTATCACGTCAGCTCGCAACCTTGGTTGATCGCCAGCATTATTTGAATATGCGTTTAGATGCAACCACGTCAAACCGTATTCTGGATATGTATCTCGACAGTCTTGATCCAGATCATTCATTATTTTTAAGCGGTGAAGTTGCAGACTATAAGAATAAGTATGGTTCCACTTTTGGTAGCTCATTAAAAGCCGGTAACTTAACCGGGCCTTTTGCTATTCATGCGCAATATCGTGACCGTTTGAAACAATTCTATGAGTTTATGTTGGCCGAATTGAAGAAGCCGCAGAACCTGAATCAGAAAGATGTCTATCTGGAAACCGATCGTGAAAAAGCGCCTTATTTCCAGACAGCTGCTGAACAACAGGCACATTGGCAGAAAATGCTGGTGTCACAGCTGATCAATCTGACCATTAGCAAAGAAGAAGAACAGGCCAAGCAGAAAGCATTAAAGGCAGATCCATCGCTTGCCAATGGTCAGGACTTGACTGGCCCAGAAGATTTAACCCCAGTTCAGACTTTAACTAAGCGCTATACCCGTCAGTTAGAACGTATTGGTCGGGTCAAGAGTGATGATGTCCTCGACAAAACCCTGAATGCGATGATGGCGACCTATGATCCACATAGTAACTATTATCCGCCCATTGATGCGATGGAATTGAATCGTCAAACCACCTTGCAACTTGAGGGCATTGGGGTTTCGATCCGTCCAGAACGCGGCAATGAAGATTACACCAAGATCGAGACCATCGTTGAGGGTGGTCCGGCAAGTAAATCAGGTCAGGTCAAATCAGGTGACCGCATCATTGGTGTCGCTCAAGACGGCGATAAAATGGTGGATGTGATCGGCTGGCCGAGCTCGGAAATTGTGGGCTTGATTCGTGGTAAACGTGGCACCAAGGTGGTAGTGCGTCTACTAGGTGCAGGGGCACCGATGAGTCAGGCGCGTAATGTCACTTTAACGCGCGACATTATTCAGGAAGAAGATGCCGGTGTTCGTTCGCGTACGGTTGAAATCACCCGTGATGGTAAAAAACACCTATTTGGCGTACTTGAAATTCCTTCTTTCTACTTTGATTATCGCTCACGTCGTGCGGGAACTGAGTACCGTTCAGTCTCAGAAGATACGGCTAAAGCGCTGGAATCACTGAAAGCACAGAAAGTAGAAGGGGTACTGGTGGACTTGCGTAATGACCCGGGTGGTTCTTTGGAAGAAGTTGCGCGTATGCTGGGTCAGGTAATCAAGTCAGGGCCAGTGGTTCAGATCCGTGATGGCAATGGTAATGTCAATGTCTTTGAAGATACCGATGGCGGCGAGCAGCTTTATGCCGGCCCGATGGCGGTATTGGTCAACTTGGCATCGGCTTCTGCCAGCGAAATCTATTCTGCTGCGATTCAGGACTATGAGCGTGGCATCATTATCGGTAGCACGACTACAGGTAAAGGTACGGCTCAGGTACAACTGGATTCACTTGCTTATGGTCAGGCAACGCTGACACAGCGTAAGTTCTACCGTATTACCGGTGGAAGTACGCAAAATAAAGGTGTAATCCCGGATATCAAACTGGTGGATATCTACAATGAGGAGTTTGGTGAGCGTAAAGCCAAAAATGCCTTGAAGTGGGACACTATTCCAACCGCGCCATTTAAGCGTGAAGGTTCAGTTCAACCGTATATTGCCAAGTTAACGGAAACATCTCAGCAACGTGTTGCAGCAGACTCACAGTTCAAGTATCTAGAAGCGCGTAAAGCGATTGCCAAGAAAACCTCTGATCAGAAGAAAGTGGTACTGGATATCAACCAGCGCCGTGCTGAACTGATTGATCTGGAAAAACAAACCTTGAATGCTGAAAACCAGCGTCGTGCGGCAACAGGTCAGGCACCTTATGCCAACTGGGAAAGTTATCAGGCTTCAATTGACGCCTTGGTTGAATCACGGGCCAAGATGAAAGCACATTTACGTCCGCCACTGCCTGAAGAAGAAACCTTTATTACAGAAGCGGCAAATGTCCTTTTAGATTATGCCAAGCTGCAAAATCGTTAAGTTGATATGGTTTTAAATAAAAAGCCCTGTTTGATACAGGGCTTTTTATTGCTGTCTTGATGGTGATTTCAATTTGGACGTATAGATGTCAAGATCATCGGAAGCTGGCGTAATTTGATGGTTCTAAATTTTAAATAGAATAAGCGTCCTTATCCATTGTTCAGTATAAAGACGCTTTGGGCTTAAATAACAGAGCAGTGCCGCTGCATGATCCGAGTAATCTTTTCTACCTGTTTTAGCAACAAGCGCTACTCAGTGCGTATCCAGATTTGATTACGACCCAGCGCAGAAATCCCCAGATAACCCCGTAAATGCAGACGTTTGCCATTGGCGCTTAATTTGGCTTTCATGCTGTAAATCTTGCCTGTATTCGGGTCCAGAATACGTCCACTGGTATAGTTAAGACCTTCACTATGTTTTAAGCCTGTCAACACATCCAGTCCGATAATCGGTTTATTGGTATAGGGCGCGGGGCAGTCCACACAGATTTCCTTGGGTACATAACCTGTCCGTGGGGTAATTTTCACAACTTTACCTGTATAGGTACCATTGGCCTCTTGGCGAATTTCAACGATCCCTTTTGGTGCACCTGTTTTATCATCGATACTTTGCCAGAGACCAGTGATGTCTTGGGCAAAGCTAAAGCTGCTGATCATGGTTAAAAATAAAATACTGATTAAGCTTTTACTCATTATTAAAAATCCGTTTAACAGTCATTTTTATTATGTAGGATATCTAATAAGCGATTCAATCTTTATTTTACATTTGTATATTAATATTTGAAAATTCAATGGTTTTTAATTTTTTGATTAAAAAAGCCTCTCCATTTTAAAATAATGAAGAGGCTTTTTAAATTTATTTAAATATACGTCGGGCCGTTTGATGCTCCCTACAAATATTTACTCTGCCCGAATCCAGATCTGATTCCGGCCTAATGCAGAAACACCCAAATAACCGCGTAAATGCAGACGTTTACCGTTGGCACTGAGTTTGGCTTTCATACTGTAAATTTTACCTGTATTCGGATCGAGAATCCGGCCATGGGTATAATTCGAACCATCACTGTATTTTAAGCCGGTGACCACATCCAGACCGACAATCGGTTTGTTGGTATAGGGTGCAGGGCAATCTACACAGGTTTCTTTAGGTGTATAGCCCGTACGTGGTGTTATTTTTACAACTTTTCCAGCATAGGTACCATTCGATTCTTTACGAATTTCCACCAGTGCCTTCGGTGCTCCGGTTTTGTCATCAATACTTTGCCAGAGCCCCGTAATATCCTCTGCAAAAGTAAAACTGCTGATTGCAGTCAAGCATAACGCCCCGATTAATTTTTTCCCCATTATTAAAAATCCTTTTAATATTCAAGCATTCATTATGAAGGATTTTTGACAACCAGTTCAACCTTTAACTGATATTTGTGGCAAATTTTAAGATAAAGATAAAATAAAAGTCGGCAGCCAGATTGCGGTAAATACGCCATTCACAGCCATACCGAATGCAGCATATCGGCCTGCAACGGGTCCACGTTGCCATGCCTGTGCAGTACCAATGGCATGTGCTGCCAGACCTAGGGCCAGGCCCGAAGCACGTTCATCATGGATATGTTTTAAGATGAATGGTGAGAATGCAGCCCCAATCACACCGGATAGAATCACAATCAGGGTCACCATCATTAAAGGGGCATGTAGCAGGGTTGCAATGTTCAGCGCAATTGGCGTGGTTACAGCACGGGTAGCAAATGCCAGAATGGTCGGCTCGGACATATGCAGTAAATACGCTAGCCCCATTGGTAAAGCCACTGCACTGATACTTGCGAAACACAAGATACCGATCATGGATTTAAGCGGTAAGTCATCATAGCGCATCGCAGCCAGAGGAATCGCTAAAGCCACGGTGACATAGCCGAGCAGGTGATTAAAAACATTATTCACATGATCCATGTACTGCTGATAGGGAATCCCGAAAATGGCTAAGAACGCGATGACAATAAACATGCCGAAAACGATTAAGGGAATCTGTGGAAATTTCTGATTCAGCGGTTTGGCCAGAAGATAACTGATCAAGGTAATGATAAAGCCATAGATAACCATAGACATCGATCAGCTCCTTATAACCAACGCTTCGCCATTTTGGCATAGATCCATAATGGCAATAATGTACTGAATGTTAAAATAAATAGAAAGGCAGGAATTTCCTTGCCCATATGCACCAGCATGATTAACGAACCGGCACAGATGGGTAAAAAGGCAAACGCACTTTCTTTCAAGATTTTATTGTTGGTATCAATCAGACGATTGGAGATTTTTTTAAAGCGTCGCCAGATCAATAAGGTGATTAACAGACTAATTAGCCCGACCAGATTGCCCAGTTCAGGATGACCAAAAGCCGTTGTGATCGCGACAGCTCCTTCACGATAGCCAATAATTAATAAAATCGTGCCAAACCAAGCTGTCCAATCAATATTCTTCATTTTATTTGTTACTCTCGTTAATCTAAACGATGGCTGATCGCAATTAGGATGAGTGAGGGCCGATCTCAAATTCTTCCAAAGGTCGCTGGAATAGGGAAGCTTTTTTCCCCAGTATTTCGTCTAATGGCAAATGAGCCTGTTTAATGAGTTGTTCCAGCTTATGTGGTGCAATACAGACCGACAGGTGTAAATTGCCATGATCATCATAATGTTCAGACTGAATGACATTCAGGGTATATAACTGGGTACGTAATTTCCCATAAGCAGGTTTTAACACTAAATCAAAATCTTGTAACTGGCCCAACAGACATTGTTGTACCGCTTGCGCAAGCAGCTCCAAGCCTTGACCCGAATGCGCTGAAACATAGACACGATCAGGCAGATCTGCTGATTTATAAATAATTTTGGGCGCATCACCGCTCAGGTCAATTTTATTGTAAACATGCAAGATGGGTGCATCGGCACCAATTTCTTTGAGAACAGATTCAACCGCTTCAATTTGCTCTGGCATATTCGGACTGCTGCTATCAATCACATGCAGGAGTAAGGTGGCCTCTAAGGTTTCTTCCAAGGTTGCTTTAAATGATTCAACCAGATCATGCTGCAGATTTCTGACAAAGCCGACGGTATCTGCCAGTACTACCGTGCCAATACCATCCCAGTCTAAACGGCGTAAGGTTGGATCCAGCGTGGCAAACAGTTGATCTGCGGCATAGACATCACTTTTTGCCAGAAGATTAAATAAGGTTGATTTGCCCGCATTGGTATAACCCACCAGTGAAATGGTCGGGATCGCGGCTTTTTGTCTTGCAGCACGACCTTGCAGGCGGGGTTGTTGTACTTTGACCAGTTTATCCTTGAGCTGGGTAATCCGCACCCGAATTAAACGACGGTCGGTTTCAAGTTGTGATTCACCGGGTCCACGCAGGCCGATCCCGCCTTTTTGCTGTTCCAGATTACCGGTAAAACCACGAATCAGGCGAGTGGATAAATGTTTGAGTTGGGCCAGTTCGACCTGTAATTTACCTTCATGGGTCCGCGCGCGTAAGGCGAAAATATCCAGAATTAACCCCGTGCGGTCAATCACACGACATTTCAAGATCCGTTCCAGGTTACGTTCCTGGGCGGGTGACAGGGAATGGTCAAAAATAACCAGTTCAGCTTCGAGACTTTGCACCAGTTCTGCGATTTCATCGACTTTACCTGAACCAATGAAAAATTTCGGGTCAGGTTTATTACGCTGCACAGAAAGATGTTCAAGGATTTCAGCGCCAGCGGATTGAGCAAGCAATCGAAACTCTTCAGCATCAAGATCATCGAGGAGCTGAACAGACACACTGACTAAAATTGCCCGTTCACCGCTTTGACGCTGCTCAAAATTTTCCACGCGACTATGTAATCCTTATTCTTAAAGTCTTATTCTAGAATAAACTTCAAGCAAAGGGCAAAGCCTTACACGATTTATATGACATTACGACGTAAAAGCTCAATGAAACCGACCAGTGTGCCCATATATAGAATTGACCAGCCGAGAAACATTCTCAGTGCATAGCCATAAGGAACTGGGGTTTGGTTTGCTGATGTTGTGCTTTGTAGATTCATCACATCACCTTTTAATCAGTAAATTCGATTTATTTATATTAATTGATCTGATAAACCTTTTAAAATTGAAAAAAATTATGTTCGCATTCGTTTTTTATGATGCAGATAACTTCTATAAGTCGATATCGGCATGATATAACTGGATGAATTCAATGCACATGTGCATCTATGCGTACGGTTTTAATGATTTATGACTCAAGAAGTAACAGCGGTAAATAAAACCCCATTAAATTTAATCTCTAAATTGAGTTTGTATAGTAAAAAATTAGCCTCAGGCCTGGAAACAATAGGTGAAGGCTTTTATCTGATTTACCGTCATGGTCTATATAAAGATCCCAATAATCCAGTCAATACCCGATACGTACAGTACTTCTGTCGCCGTTTATGCGAAGTGTTCAATATCGAAGTCGAAGTCCACGGGACCATTCCGCGTGAACCTGCGCTTTGGGTCAGCAATCATATTTCATGGCTGGACGTTGCGGTGCTGGGGTCGGGTGCACGAATTTTCTTCTTGGCCAAAGCTGAAGTTGAAAGATGGCCGATTCTGGGAAAACTGGCAAAAGGCGGCGGGACTTTATTTATCAAACGTGGATCAGGTGATTCGATCCGTATCCGTGAACAGATTACAGAATTCTTAAAACAGGATATTCCGGTTCTGTTCTTCCCGGAAGCGACCACAACAGATGGGCGTAAAGTCAAAAAGGTGCATGGACGTTTATTGGGTGCGGCCATTGAGGCACAACGTCCGGTACAGGTCTGTGTGATTTGCTATGTCAACCAGAACGGAGAACTCGATCTGGTGGCGCCGTTTATTGGTGAAATGACCTTTGCAGAACATGTGCAGCATGTCTTGGAAATGCCGAAAGTTACCGCACATCTGATGACTTTACCTGCGATTTCAGTCGAAGGGCATACTGTAGATAGCCTGACCAAAGAAGTTGACCGCCAGATGCGCGCCGGTCTGGCCAAATTACAGCAGAAGGTGTTGACGGTCTTGCCAGAAACGGCTGAGACTACATAAAGCCTTCGATTGGCAACCATGAAATGATTTTTACGCCAGCTTTTTGCCACCATTTCATCTTGGGTTCTTTGGTATAAATCAAAGGACCTCTAGGTGTTTCTCTCTGCCAGGTAATTTTCTTATTGGCATCCAATACTAACCGATAGGCATAGGTTTTCAGGTTTTGATCCATGGTGGCATGCACGGCTTGTGCTAAGGGTAGGCTATTCAGTAATACCCCGATTTCAGTATTTAAATAGGCAGAACGGGGGTCAAAATTAAAGGAACCAATAAATACCTGTTTCTCATCCAGCGCCATCAATTTGGCATGCAGGCTGGAACGACTCAGTCCCTTAAGATTGACCTTGGCTTTTTTCGCTAACTCTTCGGTATGTTTATCTAAATCATTTTTATCCAATGCGGGGAGGAACTCATACAGCTGCACCCCATTTTCCAGCAGTTCCTGACGATATTTCCCATAAAAGGCATGAACCACCGCCACGTCATTGGCTTTAAAGGAGTTGGTGAGTACTCTGACCTTGACTCCATCTTGCGCCAGTTCACTTAAAATTTTTGCGCCTTTCTTTTCCGGAACAAAATAAGCCGAGATCAGATCAATATTTTTTTCAGGCTGTTCCAGATGATTGATCAGCTGGAAATTCAAGTGCTCTTCTTTTTTGGCTTTGGATTTAATTTTATCCGGGGAGTCCTTCACCACCTCGGCCTTGACCCATTCCAGAGAAATATCCCGATTCATGAGTGAATCAATGGCTTGAGAACGGCTGGGCAGGTCGACATAATTCTGTACCGTAATCCGTTTATAGTGCTCATCCAGTTGCTGCTTTAAACTTTCATAGCTCAGTCGATGCGATTTTGGATTGACAATTTCCCTGACATCGTAGGCATATTCGTGATTCCAGTAATCATCAAACGATTTGGAAATATCATTGACGGCTGTGCCGAACAGCATCACGTCCACATCGGAAAACTGGTAATTATCACTGACATTATAATACTGGTTGGTCATGTTGCGACCGCCAATCAAGGCCACCTGGTGATCGGCAATAAAACTTTTGTTATGCATCCGGCGGTTAATGCGTTTCAGATCCAGTACCATATCCAGTGCACGGTATTTGCGGAACCGGTACGGATTAAATAATTTAATTTCTATATTGGGATGCTGGGCCAGCGCCAGAAAAATACCTTCCGTATGTTTGGCATTATTATCATCAATCAGTAATCTGACTTTTACCCCACGATCAGCGGCACGAATTAAAGCGTGTAGTGCCAAAGCCCCAACTTTGTCGTTATCCCAGATATAATATTGTAAATCCAGTGTTTTTTCGGCTTTATCAATCAAACGAAGACGCGTTGCCAGTGCTTCTAGCGGTTCATATAACACGTGATAGCCAGTCAGGTCGGGATGTTGTTCTTGTAAAGGACGGATCACCTGAGCCAAAGAAGTTTGGGTGGTATCGATCTGGGCAACGGTCTGGATTACCGGTTCCAGCTTATGCTTGGGGAGCGTACTACACCCCGTCACAGTCAACGCAATGGCGCAATAAATCGCAAGCATATTTTTATTGTAAGCGGTTGTACTTATCTTTGTATGTTTGCCATTTAAATGAGAAAATTGCGTCATAATCGTTACTGATTAAAAGTTGGGCTCGAGTATACCATTTCATCGAAAAAGATAAATATAAGATGAGACGTATGTCCCTAAAGTGAAGTTAATGAGGGCTGTAATGTCGGATTCAGATACTGTTATTGTTGGTTTTTATCTTATTTTTGCTGTTCTGGCATTATGGGCATTGATTCAGGCCTGGGTCCATCAGGCACGTACAGAAACCATTCATCCTTTTAAAGCCTTTGTACATTTGCTGGCGTTTTATCTTTCGTATTTATTGGTCCCGCTGTGGTGCTTTAGTCTGTATGCCGGCTGGGTGGGCTATTACAGCCTGCATCAGGCGGGATTTATCTTCTTGTTAAGCAGTGTGCTGATTTATGCACGCTTCATTGAACCGCATCAGATTCATATCAAACGTCATCAATACCGTCTCAATCCAAAGCGTGAGTTTACTCGTCCGGTCAAGGTCGCATTGGTGGCCGATATGCATGTCGGTCTCTTTTCTGGACACGAACGCCAGTTAAAAATCATTGTGAAGAAGCTGAATCAGGAGCAACCTGATCTGGTGGTGGTGGCAGGGGACTGGACCTATGAGCCGGAAAACCGTTTGGTGCAAGAACTGGAAGTGCTCAAGCAAATACAGGCGCCGGTCTATTCTGTACCCGGTAATCATGACGAACAATATCCTGGCCCACCCATTCAGGCCCTGTTGAGTAAAGCGCTAGAACAGAATAATGTGATGGATATTGAAGGCAAAATTGTCGATTTTGACGAATTCCGTCTCATCGGGATTGGTGATTTGTGGGCAGGTAAGGCGAATATGCGCTTTATGCCTGAGTTGCCGCAAGACAAGCCTTGGCTGATTTTGTCGCATAATCCGGATACCGTGGATATGGTGCCTGAATTACCGACGCGTCCCCTGATGTTATCGGGCCATACCCATGGCGGGCAGATCGAACTGCCTTGGATTACCAACTATATTATGAAGCGGGTGTCGATTCTGGGACATAAAAAAGGTTTTTATACACATGAACATGCGGATGTATTTGTGACGGTGGGAACTGGTATGGTGGGTGTACCGTTTCGGTTTAGAGTGCCCCCAACAGTGGATATTATCGAATTGATTTAAATAAAAAAGCCGACTGAATTGAGTCGGCTTTTTTTTGATTGCAATGCGTTAAGGAATAATAATTACATTCACGCGGCGGTTGCTGGCACGGTTTTCATCCGAAGTATTCGGTACAAACGGTTGATTCGAGCCACGGCCGAGTACCGTTAAATTATTGGGTTTAAAACCCTGTTCGATGAAAATAGAAGAAACGCTTTGAGCACGTTCTTCTGAAAGTTTCTGGTTATATTCAGGATTGCCGATATTATCGGTATGGCCGACAATTTTTAATTTTTGTAGGTCATATTTATTCAGCTGCGTTGCAAGACGTACAATCTCTTGCTGATGCTCCGGCTTAATATTGACCTTATTGAAATCAAATAACAAACGTTCTGGTAAGCCGAGACTCCAGCCTTCATCCGTTAATACGAACCCCTCTTTTTTTAACATCTTGACCTGACGATATTTCAACGGGCCAAAACTTAAACATCCAGCCAATGTTAGGCAGAGTAACGCAATAAATGAAATTTTAATGGTGTGTGCGCGCATAACATGTCCTAAATTTCTGGTTTATAAAGAAACCAATGTGGATTTAAACTTTTAGCTTTATACATGGCTTGATCCGCTTGCATAATCAAATCCTCCGGATTCTCTGCAAACTGAGAAAAGGCAATTCCTAAGCTAAAACCAAAATGAATAATTTCACCATTGAAATCTAAAGGCTCCTTGCAACTGGCCAGTAGACCTTCAGCAATGGTCTGTAAATGATCCGCATGAGGGATAGAATGCAGGATAATAGCAAACTCATCCCCACCCAAACGGGCAATAAAATCCTCATGGCGGACAGAAAGTTTTAAACGGTCGCCCATTTCTTTTAGCACCGCATCCCCAGCCAGATGTCCATACTGATCATTAATCATCTTGAAATTATTATTATCAATAAAGAGTAAAGCTGAATTGTGACGGTATTGCGGATTCTCAAAAATATTAAACAGCTCTTGATAGAAATAATGACGGTTTGGCAGGCTGGTCAGCTGATCATGATGAGCCTGAAATGAAAGTTGACGATTTTCTTTTTGCAGATGCGTATGCCAAATCTGAATTTCTTCTAGCAGTTCATTAAATACCGCATTTAAATTCTGGAACTCTTTAATATGGTTGTTGGGAAAGCGCAGATTATAGGCTTTCTGGTCACTGACCAGCTGGGCGATATGGGTCAGCGGCTTAATCGACTGCATGATTTGGCGATAGGTGATATTCACTGACCATAATAAGGCAATCACAATAAAGAACATTGAAATTGCCAGACCGATAATAATGGTTTTCAGAAAATGTAAAATATTTTCTGAACTTCCATATAACACCAATTCCCCTACTTTTTTCTTGTGGTGCACAATCATTAACTTGACGGGATCATGTAAAAACCAGCGATCCATCAGGTCCTGCATCATGGAAGTATGGGCTATTTTTTTGGTACTTTCGGCAAGAAGCTGATGTTGAGGATCATACACATGAATCGTTCGAATGGCATGTTCACGCGTATAATCATCCAGAATCTGGTCAATCGCGCCTTTATCCCGAAACACTACGGCTGGCTGGATCCGTTCAAGCACGGTCTGGCTCAAAAGCTGCAAGTTCTGTTTGGCATAAGTTTCCATGGTAAACATGGAAATTGTGGCAAAGGTAAAAGAACAAATCACAAAGGTAATCGCAAAAATCGCAAACTGCGATTTACGGAATAATGCATGTAAGGAAGTGGACTGATATAGATTGGAAATCATCTGCACTTACTCCGCATTCTTCGCCAAGAGCAAGACTCTTGGATCGATATGAACTTTGGAATAACTCAATGCTTCCAGATTCACCTTAAAGGTCGAATAGGTTTTCTTATTATATAAGCAGAAAATACTGCCGACTTCACACGCCGGATTATTGGTGCTTAAAGAAAGTAATGAGCGAGATGGGTAAGCCTGAATCAGGTTTTGCTGTTGTTGTGGCGAGGTCGTGGTGAAATAAGCCACATGACATTCTGTTTTAGCAAAATCTCTGGCACTCACAGCCTGCACTTGATAATCGTAAGCAAGCTGACGGATATTTGACTGAAACTGATTGGCTGCTTCCGTATTGTCAATCACACAAATAGAAGGGCGGGTGGTATTCGACCATTTACTATAACTTAATATTGATAATGCTAACTCATAGAAGTTATGCGTCGAAATGGCATAGCAAAGCGGGCTCACAGCTACCGAAGCTGCAAGCAAGATAGATCGAGCTTTGATATTTAAAAACCGTATTTTCAATCAGAAGTGCCAAAAAGTGTGAAGCAAGAGACATATTCTACTGGACTTAATTGTTTAAAAAAAGTTCTTAATTACTCAGAAAAGCCAATAAAAGTAACTATTCAGTTCAAAAAGTATGCGTTCGATCAAATAAATCAAATAAAATTAAAAAAGGGTGTTGCATTGGTTAGGGAATACTGTAGAATGCACATCCATCGGCGGTGATGCGGATAAAAACTTGTTGAGAAACAAGGATTTGGCTAAAGTGGTTAGATTCTTGAGTTAGTTGATAAGTTTGCTAAATATCTAAATTACCTGTTGACTTTTAAGAAATTGAGAGTAATATAGCCGACCTAGCTTGATGATGACGAATCATTGAGAAGATCATTAAGAGAATAGAAGAACAACTTGTGTGGATTTTTACTGGTTGATCGATCGAAAATATTTCATTGATTAATTGGTTTAAAT